>CAZMXV010000030.1:0-21803 GCA_964570295.1 uncultured Rhodanobacteraceae bacterium | reverse complement strand
AATAACTCAGCAGCACCGCCTGCTCGCCCTCGGTGACCAGCACGTCGCCCTGGACATGGGTGATGCGACGGATCCAGCCCATGGCCTCGCCGTGGGCAATGATGTCCGCCGGCGAGGCCGAGGTCACCGTCACCCGCTCACCGTAGGGCACGTCGGTCAGCAGCGCCTTGAGCAGCTCCAGCTGAGCCAACAGATCGCTTTCGGCCACGGCGTGCTTGCGCGTGGACAGCAGCACCAGGGCCAGCAGGTTGACCGCGTTGACGTCGGCCGTGGCGTTGATGTTGATCTGGATACGTTCGGCCAGCATGTCCACGGTGCGGCTCAGCCACTCCGGCTTGGCCTCGGGGCCGAGGTCGGCACGCTCGCGCCAGTTGTCGGCGCACTCGTCGAGCACGCGATTCAGTTCCACCGGCTCGCCGAAGCTCAGCGTGACGTGCCCGTAATGCTGCCGCAGGACCTTGCGCGCGCCGCGCAGCAAAGCCATCCACGACTCCTTTTCCTTGGTCTGGCCGGACAGCTCGCCGATATAGGACTTGCCCTCCATCAGCTTCTCGTAACCGATATAGACCGGCTGGAACAGCACCGGCCGGCGCGGCGCGCGCAGGAACGCGCGCACCGTCATGGACAGCATGCCCGCACGCGGCTTCAGCAGCCGGCCGGTGCGCGAGCGCCCGCCTTCGATGAAGTATTCCAGCGGCACGCCGCGATCGATCAGCTGCGCCATGTACTCCTTGAAGATGGTGGAGTACAGCGCGCTGCCGCGGAAGCTGCGGCGCATGAAGAACGCGCCGCCCCGGCGCAGGAACGCGCCCAGCACCGGCAGGTTGAGATTGACGCCCGCGGCGATGTGCGGCACCACCACGCCCGAGGCCTGCAACTGGTAGCTGAGCAGCAGGTAGTCGGCGTGGCTGCGATGGCAGGGCACATAGATCACCTCATGCCCCGGCGCGGCGGCACGGGCATGGTCGAAATGGTGCATGGAGATGCCGTCGTAGAGCTTGTTCCAGAACCACGACAGCGCGAACGAGGCCGAGCGCACCACGGTGTGCGAGTAGTCGGCGGCGATTTCGCGCATCATGCCTTCGGCACGCCGGAACGCCTTTTCCTGCGAGATGCCCTCCTTGGAGGCCAGCGACTGGATGGCCTCGCGCACCGGTGCGGCATGGAGCACGCTGTCGACCACATTGCGCCGGTGCGACAGGTCCGGCCCGATCACTGCCGCGCGGATGCGCCGGAAATGCGTACGCAGCACCCGCGCCACCTTGCGCGTGGTGCGTTCCACGCGCTCACCGGCCGACTCGGCCAGCACCGCGCGCAGGCTCACCGGCTTCGAGAAGTGCACCACGGTGTCGCGCCCGTTGAGCAGCAGCGCGAGCAGGCGGCGGAAGCGGCCCACCACCACCCAGTCCTCGGAAAACAGCACGCGGAACCAGCCCGATTCGCGGCCCGGCGCGCGGCCCACGTAGATGGCCACCGGCACCAGCTGCACGTCCTGGTCGGAAGCGACCTCCAGGGCCGACAGCAGCCGCCTCAGGTCTTCCTGCATGGCGCCCCGGCGGGTCCGGCCGAACAATCCGCGGCCGGGGCGCCGCGTCAGCGCGAACATCGCGTGGCGCACCGGTGCCAGGCCGGGCAGGGAGACGTTCGGGGACGGCAGGCCCGCCTCGCGGCAGGCCCGTTCCAGGATCAGCTTGTCGGACAGGCCGTGGCGCTCGACCACGTAACACACGGGCACGTCGGGATCGAGCAGGGCCGCCGGCTCGGCCGGGTCGCGCTTGATGCGCACCCAGGGCCGCAGCAATTGTCCGGCCAGAGCCCGCCACCAGCGCGGGCGGCCTTCCGAAGCGGCGGGCTTCGGTACCGTGGATGCAGGGGAAGATGACATGACGCTCATTTTACCGGGGGACCGCCCGATCTGCCCGCCCCGGGCAGACGCCTCGGCACGGGCGCTCCGTCAGCTCACCGGGAAGCGGAAGCCGCGACCGAGGCGGCCGGTACCGGCGCACTGGCGGCGGGTGCGCTGCTGCCGGCCGAAGCACTGCTGGAAGCGGCCGCCGCGCTGGCCGCCGTGGCCAGCCGCGCCTGCTCCCTGTGCCACCAGTCCAGGGCATCCACGAAATACCAGCGCTTGCCCTTGCGCACCATCTCGAAGGTACTGGCCAGGGGCTGTTCCAGCACGGTGATCTCCACTTCGACGGTGGCCTTGTCCTTGCCCTGCTCGAGCACCTTGACCCTGGCCGAATCCAGGGCCTGGTCCAGCGACAGGCCGTAGACGTCCAGCAGTTCGCGCACGCCTTTCCAGGCCGTGGCGTAGCGCTGCATGGCCTCGTCGTAGTCGAGCGCATAAGCGTCGTCCAGGGTCTGGATGTTCAATGCCCGCGCCGTGTCGACCGCCACCCCGACCGCCTGGCGCGCCTTGTCCTTGTCGCCCCAGTCGGTGTGCTGCACCCAGTCCGCCAGCGCCTGCACCAGGTGGCGGGCCTGGGTCTTCTGCGCGGGGCTCAATGCCTTGGACTGGGTGATCTGGGTGCCGAGCACCATCTGCATCACGCCCACCGCCATGGGCAGCTGTTGCCGGCCCCGGGTTTCCCACTTGTCGAGCAGCGGTTCGATCTTCGCGAACTGCTTTTTCTTGGCATCCGGCTCGGTCAGTTCGCGCATGGTGCGGGCGAACTGCTGGCGCTCCTGCGCGGTGACGTCGACCTGCTCGCGGTGACGCCCGGCATCCCACGCATCGCGCAGGTCCTGGTAGGCGGCCGGCGGCAGCAGGTTTCGGCGCAACTGGTCGAAATCGCCATGCCGGATATCGCGGATCGCGCTCTCCATGGCGGCCTGCGGCGTGGCACCCTCCTCGACCAGCTTTTCCTGCTCGCCCTTGTGGCAGGCGGCCAGCAACAGCACGGCCAGCAGCAGCAGGAAGCGGGCGGACAATTTGCGCATGACGACGTCCCGTGGGGCAAAGCCGGAAGCGTAGGGGCAGTGCAGGCGGCAGACAAGTGCGGGGAACGGCTTCCAACGCGGTCGCCCCGGCTGCCGGACACCCGGAGCGGAAACCCTTTCCACGGGCCACCCCGAAAACCACTGCTCATGACCGCTTCTCGCGAGGCTGGCCGTACCGGTTGGTGGCATCGTTCCCGACAACGGAGGTTTTCGATGTTTCCCGCACGGGTCCCTGGAAGCCCGGCGGCATCCGCAAAAAGAAAACCCCGCACCGGGTGGAGGCGCGGGGCAGTCCGGAAGTTCGAACCGGAAGGGAAATGACCACTTGGCGATCGTCGGATGCCGCAAGTGGCGCCCCACATGTTAGTTGCACATTAAACCTTATGCAACACTTTAATTATTGCCCCATATCCCTTTGTATTTACTGAAGAACATGTGCCCCATCCTTTCATCTTGTCCGGTCGTGACCTCCTGCGGCCCGCCATCGCCGGCCGGCACTGGTACGATGCCCTGCCCTTCCCAGCCCACAGGCAGACCGTCATGTCCCTGCTTCCCTGCGTCGAGCATGAAACCGCCGCCGATCCGCGCTTCAGCATTCTGTGGCTGCACGGCCTGGGGGCCGACGGCAACGATTTCGCGCCCATCGTGCCGGAATTGGTGGGCACCGGCTGGCCGGCCCTGCGCTTCGTCTTCCCGCACGCGCCGATACGCCCGGTCACGCTCAACGGCGGCATGCCGATGCGGGCCTGGTACGACATCGCCGGTACCGACATTGCCAGCAAGCAGGATGAAGACGGCATCCGCCAGTCCATCGGCGAGGTGGAAGCGCTGATCGCGCGCGAAGTCGAACACGGCACGCCGCCGGGACGCATTTTCCTGGCCGGCTTCTCGCAGGGTGGCGCCATCGCCCTGGCCACGGCCCTGCGCCACGCCGACGCCCTGGCCGGCCTCGTCGCCCTGTCCACCTACCTGCCACTGCACGACAGGACCGCCGGAGAAACCAGTCCCGCCAACCGCGCCATTCCCATTTTCCAGGCCCACGGCAGCGCCGATCCGGTGGTGGCGCCGACCCTGGGAAGCATGACCCGCGACTGGCTGGAGGAGGCGGGCTACCGTGTCGACTGGCATACCTATCCCATGGGGCACCAGGTCTGCGCGGAGGAAATCGCCGAGCTGCGGCGGTGGCTGGAAGCGCGCTTCGCGGATTGATCCGGCCGCCGGACGGTTCTCAGTTGCCGGGGGACGGCGCGAAGAGGTCGTCCTGCGGCGGGTAGGTCACCTGGCCGCCGTCCACGCGCGCCCCCGGAGTCAGCGTGGCCGCCTGCACTTTGCCCGGACCCATGATGTGGCATACCGCATGTCCGCGTGCCAGCAGGTGGTCGGTGATGATGCGCCGGTGGCAGCGCCACCACACCGCCTCGGCGCACATCAACGCGCAGCGCTGGCGCGTGCCGCGCGCCTCCAGCGCGTCCAGCGCCACCCCGAAGGCGGGCGACAGCGCGTAGTCGGCATACCGCCGGAAACTGGCATTGCGCCACATGGCGTTGCGCATGTCGTCCGCGGGCAGGGTGCGGCCGCGCCGCCCGCCCAGGGCCGGCACGTGCACGTAGGCCCGGCCGTCGTGCGCCAGCGCGCCGGCCAGGGCCTCGGCATCGTAGTGCGGATACGCGCGCGAGCCCGGCAGGCGGCGCACGTCGACGACGCAGTCGATGCGCGATGCCTGCAGCAGGGCCAGAAACGCGTCCAGGGGCCGGTTGGAATGGCCGATGGTGAAGAATGTCGGCGGATCGGGGTGATTCACGCATCCAGTATAGGCCGGGCCGCAAAGGCACCGAAGCACTGGATGCCCCGGAAAGGCCGTGAAGCGGCGGCCGCACGGGCGCAGTGGCACACGTCCCTCACCCGGTACGGCCGCCGTGCCGTGTCAGGGCACGTAGCGCAGCGTCAGCATCCCCGTGCGGCCGGGCTGGTTGTAGTAGTACACGGTCTCGTAGCGACGATCGAACAGGTTGTCGATGCGGACCTGGGCCTGCCAGTGCGGCGCGAATTGCCAGCTGCCCCGCAGGTCGAAGGTGGCGTAGCCCCCCAGGCGGTGGCGGTTGGCGGCATCGTCATAACGGCCGCTGAAGGCACGGAACGTGGCGCCGATGCCGAAATCGCCCAGGCGGCGGTCGAGGTCGAGGCGCACGCTGCGCTCGAAGCGGCGCGGCAGCAGGTTGCCGTCGTTGGCGCCGCCGTCCACGTTTTCGGGCCGCTGCCATGTGAGGTTGGCCGCCCAGGTCCAGTCCTGCCACTGGCCGCCGGCCTCGCCGTCCAGGCCCACGATGCGCGCCTTGCTGATGTTGCCGGGCGTGAAGTTGGCGTCCAGCGTGATCAGGTCGTCGATGCGGTTGCGGTACACGCCCACCTGCCAGTACCAGTGCTCGTGGCGCGCGGCCAGGTCGATTTCGGCGTTGCGTGATTTTTCCGGCTTGAGGTCGGGGTCGGCGCTGGGCGGCAGACCCGGGTAGGACGGGTAATAGAGATCGTTGAAAGTCGGCGCGTGGAAGGCCGTGGCGTACGAGGCGCTCAGCACCAGGCCGCCCTCGAAGTGGTAGCCCCAGGCCACGGCGCCGGTATCGTGGTTGCCGAACTGCTGGTTGTGGTCGTGGCGCCCCGACAGCTGCAGCTCGTGGGCGCCGAAGTGCCCCTGGTACTGCGCGAACACGCCGGTGTTGTCGCGGCGGGTGCGCACGTAGGCGGTGTCGCTGTCGACCTTTTCGCGCTGCCAGTCCACGCCGGCGTTCAGGTGCTGGCCCTCGGCCAGGGTGAAGGCGTTGATCCAGCCGGCCTGGTCGCGGGTGGAGTCGCCGTAGCCGGTGTAGGTCCGGTCGTGGAAATTGGTGGCCTTGTCCTCGCTGCGCCCGGCGTTGAAGGTCATTTTCCAGGCATCCGTGGCCGGCACGACCAGGTGCATGCCCTCGACCTGCTGGGCATGGCGGCTGTAGTTCTGGAAGCTGCCGTCGTACTCGACGAAGCTGGTGGTGCGCAGGAAGTCCGCGGAAAGCTCGACCCCGTTGTCCCAGCGCCAGCCGCCATTGAGCAGGCCGCTGTAGGCCCGGTAGCCGTCCTTGTCCGGCTCGTCGGCGAAGCAACCGGCGAAGACCGTGCCGGCGCCGATCCGGCAACTGTTGATGCCGCGCGTGTACCGGGTGCCCAGGCTGGCATTGAACCAGCCGTGCTCGTTGCCGCCGGAAAGGCCCACCTGGCCATCCCAGGTATGGTGTGTGCCGCCGGAAATGCGCAACGACGGCACCAGGCCTTCGCCGGCCTGGCCGCGACGGGTGAAGATCTGGATGACGCCGCCCACGGCATCGGCACCGTACAGCGACGAGCGCGGTCCGCGCACGATCTCGATGCGCTCGATCTGGTCCACCGGAAGCTGTGCCCAGGCCGCCGCGCCGGCGCTGGCCGAGCCGATGCGCACGCCGTCGATCAATACCAGCGTGTGCGCGTTGTTGGTGCCGCGCATGAACAGCGAGGTGAGCTGGCCCAGGCCGCCGGAATTGGCGACGGTGATGCCGGCGCGGCCGGCCAGAAGATCGGGCACCGAGGCCGGTTGCAGGCGCTCGATGTCCTCGCGCGTGATCACGGTCACCGGCGCCAGGGTATCGGCCACCGGCTGCGCGACGCGCGTGGCGGTGACCACCACGGGGTGGAGTGACGAGGCCTGCAGCGGATCCGGGCCGGTGGCCAGTACGGCAGGAGAAACGGCGGCCAGAAGGGCCGCGCAAAGCAACTTGTATCGCATGAAGCATGTCCTCGCCGGGTGCCCCACGCACACGGCTGTCGTGACGATCGAAAAGCCACGCGGCAGACGGCCGAACCCATGCGCATGCGCATCCGACGAGCCCGGCTTCGCCCGCCGCGAAGCCACCCGGGACGCGCGACCCGACCGCGCATCCGCATTCACCCGGGCCGGTCTCCGGACTCGCGGAAGGGCCCGTGGGCCCGGGAACGGATGCCTTCCCGGCGTGGCGCGCCAGTGGCCATGATCCGTTCCGTGCAAGCTTCGCTTGCCTTCCGCCTACCGTTGCGGGGGCAGTGCCGGCTTGGCGCGAACGCATACCGGCTTCCCGTTTCATCGCGGTTTCCCGCGACACCCGAGGCGGGCGCAAGCATACCCGATTCCGTACCCGCGGGGGTCATCGGCATCCGACGAAGCTCCGGATTCCGTGCGCAGCAGCCGGCGCCCGGTCGACACGGGCATCCAACACCCTGATATCCCGCAACAAGCATATTTTGCGTTGACGGCAACAAGAAAACACCATATGTTGTGTACGTCGGTGCCCGCCCCCGCCATGGGTGGATGGGCCGAAAGAGGGAATCCGGTGCGAATCCGGAACTGCCCCGCAGCGGTAAGCGGAAACGAAATGCTTCAGGGCACCGCCCGAGCACTGGGTCGCAGCACCCGGGAAGCGAAGCAAAGTAGATGAGCGTCAGCTCGCGTCCGCGAAGTCCGAAGACCTGCCGACACACCGGGCCGGACCCGGTCGCGGGTTTTGAGACGCCCGCGCCCGATGCTCCACCTGCCGCCCGGTGCGGGTGACCGCTTCCGCGGGGAGGCGCGTCGCAGGCCGGATGCCATGTCCGGCCGGACGCGCCTGCCACGTGAGCCGAGCCGCTTGGCCCTGCGCGAGGGAGCAGGCATGCGTCAAGAAACCGCCCCGGGCGGTTTCCCTTCGGGGAGTGATCCCATGCATCGCACGTCCACCGCCGACTCCACCTGCCACCGGTTCGCCGGCCGTCCCGGCCCGTGGCTGGATGCCCGCCTGCGCGACCGGCGCCGGCCCGCTCCCGGGTGAGCCGGAAAACACGCCGCGCCACCACTCCGTGACCGGCGCGCGCCGCCTGCCGCGCACGCGGCCTCACGCCATCCATGCCACGCACACGTCATTCGAGGGACGAACCATGTTGGAAACCATCATCAAGCGCGACGGCAGAACCGAACCCTTCACGCCTTCCAAGCTCAACCAGTGGGGCGAGTGGGCGGCCGGGACCCTGGGCGACGCGGTCGACTGGCCATCGGTAGTGCTGGAGACAGTCTCGGGGCTGTCCGGCACCGCCAGCTCGCGTGACCTGCAACGCCAATTGATCAAAACCTGCCTGGATTACGACACCTGGTCCTACAACCGCATGGCCGGGCGCCTGTACGCCACCCTGATCCGCAAGGACCTGTACGGCAACGAACGGCCCACGGTGAAGGCGCTGCACCACCGGCTGCAGGCGCTGGGCTACATGGAACACCTGGACTACTCCGACGCCGAATACGACCAGGTCGAGACCATCATCGACCACGAGCGCGACTTCGCCTACGCGCACTACCAGATCCACACCCACCTGACCAAGTACGCGATCGCCGACCGGGTCAACGGCATCCACTACGAGACGCCGCAGTTCATCTACATGCGCATGGCCATGGCGCTGGCGGTCGACCAGCCGCGCGGGCGCCGCATGCACGACCTGGAGCGCTTCTACGAACACCTGTCGAAAAACCGCATCAACGCGCCCACGCCCAACCACGTGAACCTGGGCACGCCGTTGCGCGGCTATGCCAGCTGCTGCCTGTACACCACTGCCGACAACGCCCGCTCCATCGCCATCGGCAACCACATCGCCAACACCATGACCTACATGAGCGCCGGGATCGGCGCGCACATGCAGACGCGTTCGCTGAACGACCCGGTGCGTGGCGGCGTGATCCGCCACCAGGGCAAGCTGCCCTACTTCCGCGCGCTGGTGGCGGAGGTGAAATCCAACCTGCAGAACGGGCGCGGCGGCGCCTGCACCAGCTACTTCTCCATCTTCGATCCCGAGGTAGACACGCTGCTGCGGCTGAAAAATCCCATGTCCACGGCGGACCGGAAGATCCGCGGCATGGACTACTCCTGGGGCAGCAACCGCTTCTTCGCACGCAAGGTGGCGCGCAACGAGGACGTCTTCCTGTTCAACTGCTACACCGCGCCGGACCTGCAGAAGGCCCTGTACAGCGCCGACGAGGCGCGCTTCGAAGCCCTGTATGCCCGGTACGAGGCCGATGAAACCTTCCCGAAGACGTACGTCAACGCGCGCGAGGTGCTGATCGCCGCCTGCAACGAGTGGAACGAAACCGGTCGCATCTATGAACACAACATCCTGGAGATGAACCGCCACACGCCATTCAGGGACACCATCTACAGCTCCAACCTGTGCTCCGAAATCGCGCTGCCGACGGCGCCCTACAACCACATCCTGGAACTGTATGCCGAAAACGACATCTCCTTCGTCGAGTTCGAGGACACCGACGGCCACACCCGCCGCATCGCGGGCGGCGAACGGGTCCGCACCCGGCGCGGCCAGGTGTACCCCGGGGCCCTGGAGGCCGGCGACAGCGTGGACGGCGCCACGGTCGCGCGCATCCTGCGCCGCTCCTCGCCGGAGGTGGCCACCTGCAACCTGGCCGGCATCTGCGTCGACAACATCGACTCGGACGCGCAGTACGAGGAGGTGGCCTATTACGCGCTGCTGATGATCGACAAGTGCATCCACCTGGCCCACTACGAGCTGCCGCACGTGGGTTTCACCTCGCGCCAGCGCCTCAACGCCGGTGTCGGCATCCTCGGTCTGGCCCACCTGATGGCGAAAAACCGCCAGCGCTATACCACCATCGAGGGCAAGCAGTTCATCCACCAGGTGGCCGAGCGGCACTACTACCACCTGCTGCGTGCCAGCCTGCGCCTGGGCCGGGAACTGGGCAACGCGCCCTGGATGCACAAGACCCGCTGGCCCGAGGGCTGGCTGCCGCTGGACACCTGCAACCGCAACGTGGACCGGATCGCGCCGTTCGAGAACCGCTACGACTGGGAAGCCCTGCGCCGGGACATCGTCGCCAACGGCGGCATCCGCAATTCGGTGGTCGCGGCGCACATGCCGACCGAGACCTCCGCCAACGCCTCGGGCACCACCAACGGCCTGTACCCGATTCGCGAGCTGACCCTGATCAAGACCGACAACCATCGTGTCAACTACTGGGCCGCCCCGGATGGCGACACGCTCGGCCCGTGGTACCAGTCGGCCTGGGATATTCCCGCCCGCGACATGACCGAGCTCTATGCCATCGTGCAGAAATGGACCGACCAGGGCATCTCGGCCGATTTCTACCGCCGCGTCATCGGCGACGACTGCATCGAATCCACCGAGATGATCGGCAACTACCTGTACCGCATCAAGCTGGGCCTGAAGTCCAAGTACTACATGAACCAGAAGACCTCCAACGGCATGCGCGAAGTCAAGGACGCCGGCGCCGCCGGCCACGCGGATGCCGTCGCCGCGGCCGCGGAGGAAACCGCCGACTGCGAAGCCTGCACGCTCTGACCCCGTCCACGAAATCCATTGCCATGACCGACAACGTTTTCAACTACGCCAAGACCGACTACCAGAAACCCTCGCTGTTCCTGGGCCAGAAACAGGGCCTGTTCGACACCATCAACCGCCACTATCCCGACATCTGGCGCCTGTACAAGGCGCAGAAATCGCTGGACTGGGACGAGAACGAGTTCGACTACTCCTCCTGCAATGCCGATTTCAAGCAGTGCTCGCGCTCGACCTGGGAAATGATGATCAAGACCCTGGCCTGGCAGTGGGAGGCCGACAGCGTGGCTTCGCGCGCCATCGCGCCGGTGCTGGCGCCGTTCATCACCTCCAGCGAACTGTGGGCCGCCTGGCAGCGGGTTTCCGACAACGAGGTGATCCATGCCGCCACCTACTCGGAGATCGTGCGCAACTCCTTCGACGACCCCGCGGCCATCATCGAGGAAATCCTGCGCGTGGAGCAGGCCCATGCCCGCCTGGAGCGCGTGGCCCGCGCCTTCGCCGACGGCTACGAGGCCTCGCACCGCTACGCCCTGGGCCAGGTCGCCAACGACCAGGCCACCTACAACACGGTGTTCATGATGGTGGTGGCGCTGTTCTGCATGGAACGCATCCAGTTCATGGCCTCCTTCGCCGTCACCTTCGCCATCTGCGACACCGGCCTGTTCCAGCCCATCGGCAAGTCGATCCAGAAAATCGCCCAGGACGAACTGGAAATCCACGCCGAGCTGGACCGCGCGGTGCTCGCCAACGAGCTGGCCACCGAGCGTGGCCAGACCGCGTTCCGCCAGTGCCGCGAGGACATCGTGAAGCTGATCGAGGAGGTCGTCGACAGCGAGCTGGCATGGATCGACTACCTGTTTTCCGAGGGCCGCGAACTGGTCGGCATGAACGCCGACCGCCTGGCGGCCTGGACGCTGTACTGCGCCCGCGACGTCTACCACACCCTCGGCATCACCACGGCCAGGTACACCCTGCCCGTATCCAATCCGCTGAAGTACATGGAAAAGTGGCTCAACATCAGCAAGACCCAGGCCTCGCCGCAGGAGCAGGACATTGCCGCCTACAAGGTGGGCGTCATGCGCCGCACCGACAAGGACGTGATCTTCGACACCGATTTCTGAGCCGCCCCGCCCCCGTCCACACGCAAGGAAACCCCATGAAAGTCATCATCTACGGCAAAGACAACTGCGTCCACTGCGACAAGACCCGGATGCTTTGTCAGATCAAGTCGATCGAGTTCCAGTACCACACCGTCGGCAGCGACATCAGCGTGCAGGAGCTCCACGAGCGCATCGGCCATCCCGCCACCGCCCTGCCGCAGATCTTCCTCGACCACAACCAGGCGGTGCAGTACGTCGGCGGCTACGACGACCTGCGCAGCACCCTGCGCCAGCTCGCATAGGCCGGCCCGACACGCCCCGCCCGCATGTCGCGGGCGGGGCGGCCCGGCCGCGTCAATCGCGCGCCGCTTCGATCTTGAACTCGTGCGGCGGCTCGACGCCCTGGAGGTGGCGCACGAAATAGTCCCAGCGCCGGCGCGTGACGTAGTTGCTGTCCCCGGCATAGCCGTGGTGCCGGTTGGGCAGGATCAGCATGTCGAAATCCTTGTTGGCCTTGACCAGCGCATCGACCACCAGGTAGGTCTCACCCACCGGCACGTTGTCGTCCATGGCGCCGTGCACCAGCATCAGGTGTCCCTTGAGGTTGGCGGCGACGAGCTGGTTGGCCTGATTGTCGTAGTTGGTGCTGCCGTCCGCGTTCTCGACCAGCAGGCCCTGGTACTTCTCGCCCCAGTCGTTCTCGTAGTTGCGGTTGTCGTGGTTGCCGCTCTCGGCCCAGCCGACCTTGAAGAAATCCGGATAGCGGAACAGGGCGTCGGCGGTGGCATTGCCGCCTCCGGAGTGGCCCCAGATGCCGACACGCGAGATGTCGATCCACGAATGACGCTTGGCCAGTTGCTTGATGGCCGCGACCTGGTCGGGCAGCGTGTTGTCGCCCATGTCGCCGTACCAGGTGTCATGGAAGCTCTTGGTGCGCCACGGTGTGCCCATGCCATTGACGGCCACCACGATGAAGCCCAGTTCGGCCATCGCCTGGTGGTCCCCGCGCGACGGCAGGAATCCGAAGCCGCGCACCGACCCGGTCTGCGGACCGGGATAGATGTAGTCGATGATCGGGTACTTCTTGCCCGGGTCGAAGTGGCTGGGCTTGAACATCATGCCGTACAACGTGGTCTTGCCGTCACGGGCCTTCACCGTGAACGGCTCCGGCGGCACCCAGCCGGCGGCCTTGAGGCGGCCCAGGTCCGCCTTGGCCACGGTGGCGATGACGTGGCCGTCCGCGGACGAGCGCAGCACCGTCACCGGCGCCGTCACCGGGGTGGAATAGCTGTCCACGAACCAGGTGCCGTCCGGCGACATGGTGATGGTGTGGTCGGCCTTTTCCGGCGTCAGCAGGGTGCTCTTGCCGCTGTCGATGTCCACCTTCCAGAACTGCTTGTAGTACGGGTTGAGGCCCTCGGTACGCGCGTTGCCCACAAACCACAGGGTGCGCGAGTCACGGTCGACATGGCGCACCTGGGCGACGTTGCCCGGCCCCCGGGTGATGGCGTGTTCCCGCTTGCCGGTCTTGAGGTCGCGCAGGTACAGGTTGCCCCAGTCGGTACGCTCGGAGAACCAGATCGCCTGCCCGGACCCCGGCAGGTACTGCCAATTCACCCTGCCGCGGCCGGATTCGTAGAAGGTCTTGACGCTGTCGGTGAACACGTCGCGCACGTCGCCCGTGGCGACGTCGGCCACGCGGTACGTCGAGTGCCGGCGGTCGCGCGAAGTGGTGACCAGGGCCAGGGACTTGCCGTCCGGCGCCCATTTCACGTCACTCCAGGTGTGCGGCTCGCCCTGATCGCAGGCCAGCGTGTCGCACAGGGTGGACAGGCGTTGCTGCGGCGGCAGCTTCAGGCGGGTCATCCCGCCGTCGCGCACGTCGATGACCACCGGCTCGATCATGAATACGTGCTCGTCGCCGGGCAACGGATATTTCCAGCGGTGCAGCTTGGGATGTCCGACACGGGTCTCGACCATGTACATCTCGCCCACCTTGCGCTGATCCTGGCGGTAGGTGGCCACGCGGGTCGAGTCCGGCGACCAGCGCACGATGGCACCGTCGCCGTGGATCCAGCCGGCGTTGAGGGTGGCATAGCCGTAGTCCTCGGTGCCGTCGGTGGTGAGCGCCTTTTCCTCGCCGGTTTCCCGATTGCGCAGCCACAGGTTCCAGTCGCGCACGAACACGGCCAGCTTGCCGTTCGGAGACACCACGGCCGGTTCGTCGCCAGGCTTGTGCTTCAGGGTGGACGCCCACTCGACACAGCTGCCGGACACGGCCTTGTCGGCGCTGCTGGCGGCCCGTGCCGCACCGTCACCGAGGTCGCAGACATAATCGGTGCCGTGCCAGGTCACCTTGAGCCTGCCGCCGTCGAGGTACTCGAAATCGCGCACGCCCAGTTTGCCGGCCTTCACCTCCGGCGCGTCCTTCCCGGCATCTTTCCCGGCATCCTTGCCGCTTGTCCCGTCCGCCTTGGCCTTGGCTTGGGCGGCGGCCAGTGCCGCCGCCAGGGCCGCCTGGTCGAAGGCCGGTTTGACGGTGCCGGTGGCGGCATCCATCACGCGGTAATGGTCGCCCTCGGCATCATGGTCGACGTACCAGAAATGCGAGTCGTCCAGCCATGTCACACGGCTGACCGCGTGGTCCACCAGGGGGGCGGTCCGGTCGTAGAGGAAGGAGGTGGCGCGCGCATAGTCGTCCGCCGTCACCTGCGGGGCGGCCGCGACCGCACCCGCCGAACCCATGGCCAGCGCCGCCGCCAGGGCCAGGCGCCTCTTGTTGATCGTCATCGTCATGGCATGAAATCTCCGCAACCAGCGCGTGCGTCGCGCACTTATCGCATCCAGCCTAAACCAGCCCCGCTTGCCGAACCCATGCCAAAAGGCACGGGTGGGCAACAATCGGCTTGAGTTTCGGGACGCGGGACGCGGGGTTTGGGGCCTGGAAATCGGGACCCGGCCTACAATACCCCCATGAACACCCCCGAAGACTCCCAACTCGGCAAGGCCACCGCCTACGTCAACCGCTACGACCCCACCCTGCTGTTTCCCATCGGGCGCGCATCCAAGCGCGCGGAACTGGGCATCGGGACGTCGTTGCCCTTCCACGGCACGGACATCTGGAACGCCTACGAACTGTCGTGGCTGGACCGGCGCGGCAAGCCGCACGTGGCCATGGCGACCTTTGCCGTGCCGGCCGATTCGCCGAACATCATCGAGTCGAAATCGTTCAAGCTCTACCTCAATGGGTTTTCCGGCGAGCGCCTGGATGAAGCCGATCTCGTCGCGCGACTGCGTCGCGACCTTGCCGCCGCGGCCGGTGCCGTGGTGAACGTCACGCTGATACCGGCCGCGGCGTTTCCACACCAGGCGCTGGCCGAACCGGCCGGCATCGTGATCGACGACCTGGACATCACCATCGACCACTACGGACCGCCAAGGGCGGACTTTCTGGGCTGCACCGACGGCACACCGGTCGACGAGGCCCTGGTTTCGCATCTGCTGAAGTCCAATTGCCCCGTCACCGGCCAGCCCGACTGGGCCAGCGTGCAGGTGCGCTACAGCGGCCCCCGCATCGACCATGCGGGGCTGCTGCGCTACCTGACCAGCTTCCGCGAGCATGCCGAATTCCACGAGCAGTGCGTGGAGCGCATCTTTACCGACATCACGCGCCGCTGCGCGCCGGACACCCTGAGCGTGTACGCCCGCTACACCCGCCGCGGCGGCCTGGACATCAATCCGTTCCGCAGCTCGGCGCCCGGCGCGGTACCGCCGCCGCTGCGCCCCGCGAGGCAATGAGCGCACCAAAGAAAAACGCACCGGCGAGGCGGTGCGTTTTTCCGTTCCTGGCGCGCCTGGCGGGATTCGAACCCACGACCCTCGGCTTCGGAGGCCGATACTCTATCCAGCTGAGCTACAGGCGCTTTGACATGGTGCGGCGGCCATTCTAGCAGCCGCGCTTCGTATTGTTGTGGCAAAAATTGCGGCGTTTAAGCCCGACAGGGCCGCAGGCGCGCATTGTAGCCGATCCCCCGGGGCCTGTCCGCCATGCGGCGGATCACTCGGCGCGGATGGCTTCGATGGGATCCAGGGCGGCCGCCTGGCGGGCCGGGTAGACGCTGAAGGCCAGGCCGATCACGGCACAGGCCAGGACCGATCCCAGGATGGGCAGCGGCGCCCAGGCCACGTGCCAGCCCGCAAAAAGAGCGATCAGGTAGGCCAGCAGCGCGCCGAACGCCACGCCGACCAGCGCCCCGGCCACGCAGATGACCACCGCCTCGCGCAGGAAGCGCACGATGATGTCGTTGCGGCGCGCCCCGATGGCCCGCAGCAGGCCGATCTCGCGGCGCCGTTCCAGTACGTTGGCAAGCATGATGTTCATGATGCCGATGCCGCCGACCAGCAGGCTGACGCCGGCGATGGCGCCCATCACGATGGAGAAGATGCGCTGGGTCTTCTGGTGCTGGTGATAAAGCTGTTGCGGCACGATCAGCCTGGTGTCGTCGGCGCCGCCGTGCCGGCGCGAGAGCATGTCGCCGAGCACGCGCGCGCTGGTGGCCAGCCGCGACGGATCATGGATGCGCAGCAGGATGCGGTCGACCTGGTCCTCCATCGGCTGGAACCGGAACCGTGCCTGCACGCTGGCCAGCGGCGCGAACACGCGGTTGCTGGAACCGCCCAGCGACACGCCCTCGAACTTGTCCTTGCCAAGGTCGCGGTCGGCCAGCACGCCGATCACCCTGAGCCACACGTGGTCCACCTTGACCAGCCGGCCCAGCGCATGGCCGTCGGGAAAGAGCTCGGCGGCGGCCTGGTGGCCGAGGATGGCCACGGCGGCCAGGGCCCGGTTGTCTTCCTTCGTGAACATGCGCCCCCTGGCCAGTTTCAGCGAAGACAGCGCGAAGTAGTCGGGGCTGACGCCGCTGGCGCCGATGTCGCCCTCGCCGGCGGCGGAAAACACGGCGTGCACGCGGATGCGCTTTTCGGCGGCGAAACGCTCGGCGCCGGGCACCACGGCGAGGGCCGCGCGGGCATCGGCCAGGGTCAGGCCCAGGCTGTGCTTGCGCAGTTCCTTGAGCGCCTGGTCGTCCTGCGGCGAGTTGGCCTGGATGATGATGTTGTTGAGGCCGAGGCTTTCGACCATGTGCAGTGCTTCGCGCCGGCTGCCCTCGCCCACGCCCTGCATGGCGACGATGGCGCCGACGCCGAAAATCAGGCCGAGCAGGGTCAGGAAGGTACGCAGCTTGCGCCGCGACAGTTCCTCGACGGCTTCGCGCCACGCCACGGCATTCATGGCGCCGTCTCCCCGTTCACGGGAGGTGCGGCGCCCAGCACCACGCGGTCGCCGCGCTCCAGCCCGGACACGACCTGGCTGCGCGCCGCGCCGCTCACCCCCAGGACGACCTTGCGTGCCACCGTCTTGCCGCCCTGCCGGACATGCACGCGCACGCCGTCGCCGCGCGTGTCCAGCGCCAGGTTGGGCACGCTCAACGTCGAGGCGACATCCATCAGGACGATGCGCGCACCGAAGCGCATGCCCGGCATCCAGCCGTACGTGTCCGCCGCCTCCGGCGGCAACGGCACCTTCAGCGCCAGGTACTTGACCGGGCTCTGGCGCGAGGTGGGCGAGGCCGTGGCAGCCACCCAGGACACCCGGGAGGTGACGATCTGATCGGGTGCGCCGAGCGGATGCAGCTCGACCGCCAGGCCAACATGGACGCCCTGCGCCTGCACCTGCGGCACCTGCAGCACGACTTCCAGGTGATCGAGATCGGGCAGGTCGGCAAATGGCCGTCCGGCGTAGAAGGTGGCGCCCACCTGTGGTTTCTGTCCGCTCCAGTCGGCCTTGAGCATCACGATGCCATCATGCGGCGCCCGCAGCTCCAGCGCCTCCAGATCGTTGCGCGCCTGCTCGACCTTGAGCGCCAGGCTGGCGCGCTTGGCCCCGACCACGCCAAGCTCGGCCTTGCCGCGCACACCGGACTGGTGCTGTCGCCACGTCAGGATGCCCTGCTTGGTGGTGAGGAAATGCTTGTCCTGCACGGCATCGAGGATCTTGTTGCGGGCCACGGCGAGGTCGGTGGCATTGGCGTAGCGCTCGGCGATGGCCAGCTGTGAGGCGACCTGGGCCAGATCGACGCGCAATTGACCGCGCGTGCGGGCAAGATCGGCCTGCTTGTCCTCGCGTGCCAGGGTGTTGCGCGCCATGTCGACCATCGCCTCGGCGAGATCCTGCTTGCTCTGCTCTGCGCTGAACCGGGCCACCACGCCACCCTTCTCCACGCGACTGCCGTCGGGCACCACCCAGGCCAGCTGCCGTTGCGTCCACATCGGGCCGGGCACCATCATCGGCGTGGAAGCCGCCGCCTTGAGCTGGCCTTCCGCCTGGACCACGATGCGCAGTGGTCCCGGTTGCACGGCAACGACGGGCGGCCCGTGGGTGTCGCCGCCGCCGCACCCGGCCAGCACCAGCATCCCGGCCAGCGCGCAGGCGACCCGAAGAGACCGGCTGCGCGTCATGCCGGGGCCTCCTTCGCCGGCGGAATGTCCACGCGCACGGAGCGGCCCGGCTTGAGGCTGTCGTCGCGCTCGTCCAGCGCGATGTGCAGATCCACCACCGGCACCGGCTCGGCCCCGGACTTCGAGTGCACGTTCTGCCCGATGCGAACGACATGGCCGTCCAGCGTGCGGCCGGTACCGCCGCTCAGCACCACCTGCACGGCCTGGCCGACGCGGACCCGCCGCAGGTCGCGTTCGGGAAGTGCCGCGCGCACCGCCAGCGAATCCATCCGGGGCATGGAGCCGACGGCGAGGCCGAAAAACACCTGGTCACCGGCATCCAGCTTGCTGCCGTCGTACTTGACACGGTGCAGGAACAGGCCGTCATGCGGCGCGTTCACGGTCAGTTTCGCCATCGATGCCTGCATGCGTGTCACCTTGCGCTGGATCTGGGCCACCTGCGCATCGGCCTCGTCCAGCTGGGCCTTGCGCGAGGCCGCGGCGACCTCGGCGCGCTTTCCGGTCAGGATCAGTACCTCGCGCGTGCTCTGGCGGTCGATCACCAGTTTCTTGTATTCGATGCCGGGGAGGGTGTCCTTCGGCTGTCGGGCCTTGCGCGCGGCCTTGTCGACATCGGCCCGGGCCTGGGCCACGGCCAGTTCGGCGGTACGCTTGTCGTCGGCCAGCTTCAGGCGCAGCTGGTCGCGGGTACGCTTCTGCTCGGCCAGCGCGCTCTGCTGCTGAGGCAGGTTCTGCGCCAGACTGCCGGCGGCGAAGGTCACCAGCGGCTGACCCTTCTCGACATGGCTGCCGTCGGGGGCCATGCGCGTGATGTTGAGTTGCCACACGCCCGGAATCTGCGGCGATGTGGCGGTCCAGGCATCCTGCGCGATGATTTCGCCGGTGGCGTGCAGGGTCTGACCCGCCCCCCGGTCCGGCAGGGGTGGATGGTCGGCCGCGATGTCGGTTTCGACGCGTGCACTCATGCCCGGCAACAGCGCCAGTTTTTCCGCTGCCTGGCCCAGCGCGACATCAATGCGGTAGTAATGGCCCTCGCCCCACTCGGCCTTGCCCTGGGTGGCGTCGCTGATGGCCTGGATGCGGCCGTCCACGTCAGCCTGCGGCAAGGCGTCGAAGTGCACGCGCACGGCTTGGCCCACTTCCAGGCCACGCCGATCCGGCTGCAGGGCCCAGGCCCGGATGCTGAAGTGTCGCGCCGTCCCCACCACCTGCCCGACCTCGGTGCCGGGAAACACCATGGAGCCTTCACGGTAGCGGCCACTGGCGAGGTTGCCGTTGATGACAAGCGTACCGCTCTGGAAGCCGTGCACCACCACGCCGTCGTGCGCGGCATGGACGGTGGCCGCGTCCACTTCGGCCTGGTAGAAGGTCAGCTCCAGTTCGAGCTTCCTGATCTCCAGCGCGCCATCGTCACGCTGACGCTTCACGGCGGCGTCGGCGGCCGCGAGCTCCTTCTGCTTGAGCGCGGTGTCGCGGCGTGCGCTCTCGAAGGTGCCCTGGTATCTGTCGTAATCGAGCGCGCTGATCAGGCCCTCGGGAATGGCGGCATCCACTTCGGCCTTGGCCAGCGCCGCCCTGGCCCGGGCCAGGGCCAGGCGCGCGTCGATCTGCTTCAGCTCCAGCTCGGCCAGCTTCTTGGCCTGGGTGGCACGGGCCAGGGTGATCTTGTCGCGCAGGGTCTGCAACTGCCCGGAGGCACTGCTGGCGTCGATGCGCAGCACCGGATCGCCCTGCGCGACACGGGTGCCCTCGGGAACAAAAAAGCGCAGCGTCACCGGCGAGGTCATCGACGGCGGCGCGAGGATGGGCTGCGCGCCCTCGGAACGCACCGTGCCGGTGAGCACGGCCGCGCTGGCCGACATGCAGGCCAACGCCAGTACCGGCAGCAATGCCGTCGCCGCCCTACGCCGCACTGTCGTGCTCCACGCGGCCGTCACGCAGACGGATCTGGCGCTCGGCATGCCGCGCCACCTCGCCGTCGTGCGTGACCATGACGACGGTCTGGCCCTGGGCGTGGACCTCGTCGATCAGCCCCAGCACGTCGGCGGCACTTTTCGAATCGAGGTTGCCGGTGGGTTCATCGGCCAGCAGCAGGGCCGGCCGCATCAGCAGCGCGCGGGCGATGGCCACGCGCTGCATCTGGCCACCGGAAAGCTGGCCGGGGCGGTGGTCCAGCCGCTGCGACAGTCCCATGCGGTCCAGCAGCCCGCGGGCCCGCGACACCAGGTCTTCCGCCGACTGACGCGCAAAGCGGCCCGGCAGCAGGACATTTTCCAGCACGGTGAGGCGCGGCAGCAGATGGAACGACTGGAACACGAAACCGATCCGGCGGTTGCGGAAATCGCTGGCACGCTCGTCGTCGAAGGTAGACACGTCGATGCCGTCCAGGCAGTAACGCCCTTCATCCGGCCGGTCCAGGCAACCCAGGATGTTGAGCAGCGTGGACTTGCCCGAGCCGGACGGCCCGACGATGGCGGCAAACTGCCCGCGCGGCACCTCCAGGTCCACGCCCGCCAGGGCATGCACCTGCTGTCCGCCTACCCGGTAGTGACGCCGCAAGCCTTCCAGACCAACCAAGCGACTGCTCCCCTTTCCCACATCCCTTGACCGGGGAAACATAACGGCTTGCGGCAGGCATGACAATGGAGTGGGGGCTCGGGTCTCGGGTCCCGCAGGATGGCAGGTCGCGGCAACCGCGAGGTCCTTCCGCGGGAAAACGCTTGCGGGAAGCCTCGAAAAACTTCTCTTGCAGCATGTCCTGCGCAAGTCCGATCGCGGCCATGGGCCGCTCCTACAAAAACCCGATTTTCGGGGCTTCCTGTGGGAGTGGCCCATGGCCGCGATGGCCGGCCGGGACAGCCCCCGGCCAGGCCCGGTCATTTCCTCGGGGCGTAGAGCTCCGACAGGTAGTCCGGCGTACCCTTGATGCGCTGCAGACTGGGGTACTTCATGCCTTCGTGGTAGTCCACTTCGATGGTGCTGTATTCGTCGAAGTTCTTCACCAGCAGCTTGATGGGCTTGTCGTTGCCCTTGGCGCCCTTGATGGCCTGTTTCATGGCGTCGGGGCTGTATTCGTTGCCGTTGACGGCGACAATCTGCATGGCCGGCGCCAGGCCGGCCTTGAAGGCCGGGCCGTTCCAGCGCACGTCGCGCAGGTGGCCGTCCTTGGAACCGCTGAAGCCGACCGACCAGGTGAAATCGCCGCTGGTGCCGTGCATCATGGCTTTCAGACCTTCGTCGGGCTCGCTGGTGTAGACCAGCTTCCAGCCCTGCAGCTTCAGGCCGTCGGCCAGGTTGCCGTGGCCGTCCACGCGCTCGCGCAGGAAGGTCTTCCAGTCGTACGGCACGATCTTGTCGAGCGTCTGGACCACGTCCTCGAAGGTGTAGGTGTTGATGTCCCAGGCGCCGGGATTCATGCCGTAGAAGGCACGCGCGAAATCATCCAGCGAGTGCTTGTTGCCGCTCAGCTGGCGCATCTTGCCGTCCACCGCCAGCCAGATCAGCTGGCCGGCGGAGTAGTAGTCCTCGCTGCCCTGCCAGTTGCGGTAGGGGCGCGGGGCGCGCTGCGCGATGGTGGGATCGTTGGTGGTGTCCTGGACGTTGCGCCAGCTCTGCAGGCCGGGACGGTTCATGTCGTAGGTGGCGGCCACGCCGGCCAGCTTGGCGAAGCCGGTCTTCTTGTCCTCCATGCCGGCACGCACGGCGACCACGTTGCCGTAGAACTGGGTCTGGCCCTCGTACACCCACATCAGGCTGTCGTTCATGGGGATGTTGAAGTTGGGCGTGAGGTGGTGCTTGCCGCGGCGGTACTTGCCGTTCCAGGAGTGGTTGAACTCGTGGGTCAGCAGGTCG
>CAZMXV010000029.1:0-21850 GCA_964570295.1 uncultured Rhodanobacteraceae bacterium | reverse complement strand
GTCGGCCATCAGGCTCCAGAACAGCGACACCACGAACAGGTTGAACACGCTGACCCAGGTGAAGAACACCACGCCCAGCGTGCGCGCGCCGATGTCCTGCTGGGCCATGAAGGCCGGCACGAAGGCCAGCAGGCAGGCGATGAAGAAGCCGTACACCCAGATCAGCAGGCGCCGGCGCACGAAGCGCGACACCAGCCAGCCGAACACCGGCGTGAGCACCAGCATGGCCACGAAGGTGCCGGCATAGAACAGCGGCAGCGCCACCGAGCCGACGGCGCCGCTCAACTGGTCGCGCACGGGCCGGATGATGTAGTACGAGGTGAGGATCAGGAAAAACGCCAGCGACGAATACGCCAGCGGCGCGCCCTCCCCGGTGCGTATGTTGGCTCGCCAGTTCACGGGCGGTGATTCTCGCAGGTCATGGGGTGGTGGCGGACGCCGGCCGCGCATGCAGCGGCGGCAGGGGGCAGTGCAGCACGGCGCATATCATGCGCAGCAACTCGTATTCGGCCACCGTAACGATACCATCGGCCCCGATGGCGGTGGCCAGGCCATCGACCACCAGTCGCTTGTCGGGCGCGCGCAGGCGGTCCAGTGCCGCCAGCGCCGCGTCCATGCCGGCACGCCAGTCCACGGGCACCACATACCCGGCATGCCAGCCGGGCAAGGTGCGCTCCATGGCCAGCATGAAGGCACGGCGCGCGGCTTCGCGATCGCCGTGCTGGCCGTGCGCGGCGACCATGGCGCACAAGGCGGCAAAATTTTCGCGGCAATCGCGCAGACGTCGCGTGCCGGGGCGAAAACCGGCCGCGGGATCGAGCAGGTCGAGCAGTTGCCGGCCCAGCAGGCGCAGCAGGCAGTATTCGTGCAGATCCACGCGGTCGTCGGCGCGCACCAGCGCCTCCAGGATCTGCAGCAGCCGCTCCAGCTGCGGCCGCGGGCGCCGGCGCAGCACCGGAAAGGCCAGTGCCGCCAGCGGCAGGCGCGCCATCGGGTCGAGCCCTGCCAGGAGTCCCCTGGCCCGCCACGCATCGGTGACCCCGCCGGGCCCCATTGCCTCCTCGATGATCGACTTCTGGCGCAACAGCACGGCCGCGTCATGGCGTTCCAGCACCAGGGCCAGCAACAAGGCCTCCGCCTGCCGGGGATCTTCCGCCGCCTTGCGCAAGGCGGCGGGAAGGCGCTCCCGGAGTGTCGCGGCCAGGTCGAAATCGGGCGTTTCCGGATGCCCCACCCGTTGGCTGGCGCCACCGCCCGCAGCCGTATCCGACGGCCTGCGTCCCACGCGAGACGGTGCCGCCGCCACGACACCCCGCCCGTCCACCGGGGCGAACCCCGCGAGCGACGCCAGGGGTGAATCCGGGTCCGGAGCACGTCCCGGACGCTGCCAGGCCCGGGCCAGGGCCTCGATCTCCACCTGGCTCCAGCGCACCCCCAGCGCCAGCAGGCGCTTGTGCAGGGGCGGATGCGTGGCGAACCAGCCCGCGCCGCGGCCGGCGCGGCCGAACAGCATGTGCGCCACCTCGCTCTTGCCGGGCGTTTTCACCATCGAGCCTTCGCGCAAGGCGGCCATCTTCTTCAGCGCCCCCGCGATGCCGGCCGTCTGGCGCGTGTACTGCACCGCCGAGGCGTCGGCCAGTGACTCGCGGGTCCGCGCCACGGCCGCCTGCACCAACCGTCCGCAGAATGATCCGGCGGCACCGTAAATGACGGCCGCCACGCCGCCCAGCACCATCAGCGCGGGCACGCCGTTGTCGGCGCCACGCCCCCGCGGGCTGGCGAAATCCATGCCCGCATCAATCATGCGGTGACCGATGACCCCGATGCCGACGATGCCGTACAGCAGACCCACCAGCCGCATGTTGAGGCGCATGTCGCCGTGGACCACGTGGCTGAATTCGTGGGCAATCACACCCTGCAGCTCGTCGCGCGTGAGCTTGTCCAGACAGCCGCGGGTGACGCAGATGGCGGCATCGGACACCGTGTAGCCGGCAGCAAAGGCGTTGATGCCTGGCTCGTCCTCCATCACGAAGATGTTGAACACCGGCACCCCGGTGGCAATGGCGATTTCCTCCACCACGTTGCGCAGCCGTCGCCAGGTCGGATCGGTGGTACCGGCCGGCACCGGCGTGCCGCCCATGTCCATGGCCACGATCGCGCCACCGCCGCGCAGGGTAGCCATGCGGTACACGCAGGCGGGGACGATCCAGGCCAGCTGCAGTGCGCTCAGCACGGCCACGGCCGTCCACGACATGAAAACATCGCTGCCGAAAAGGAACCATCCGCCCAGATGGTGCAGCCACACCACCATCAGGTCCACGAAGGCCACCACGGCCAGCACCGCCAGCACGAACAGGGCCACCAGCCAGTGGCTGCGGCGGCGGTAACGGCTCTGGTGGGCGAAAAAGTCCATCGGGCGGGCGCGCTTTCGGTCTCGTCGGGAAGGGGCGCGGGCTGGCCCGCATCGGGAAACGGCGTACCTATGCAGGGGTGTGCAGCAGGGGCAGCGGGCAATGCAGCGTGGCGCAGACCACGCGCAGCAATTCGGCCTCGGCCACCGTGACAACGTCGTCGGCACGCACCAGCATGGCCAGGCCGTCGATCAGCTGCTGTTTGTCCGCCGCGCGCAGGCCGTCCAGGTTCGCCAGGGCGGTGTCCATGGCATCCTGCCAGCGCTCGGGCACGGCGAAATCGACCCGGGCATCGGGAAACATGTGCCGCATGGCCACGGAAAACGCCTGCCGCGGAGCCTCCGCGTCGCCACGGTTGCCGCCGGCGGCAAGGATCGCGCACAGCACCGCCGCGTCGTCGCGATGCTGACGAAGGTGCCGTGCGCCCGGCCGGAAACCGGTCGACGGCTCCAGCAGGTCGCGCACCTGCAGGCTCAGCAGGCGCATCAGGCAGTATTCGTGCAGATCCACGTAGCGGTCGGCACGCACCAGCTGCTCCATGCTGTCGACCAGTTGCTGCAGCGCGGCTTTCGGCTGCCGCCGCAGGGCGGGAAAGGCCAGCGCGGCCAGCGGCAGGCGCAGCATGGGGTCAAGGCCGGCAAGCAGGGCATGGGCCTGTTCGACTTCGGCCACGCCCGCGTCACCGCGGGCCTGCCGTACGGATGCCAGCTGCAGCCGGCGCACCTCGGGCTTGTCGTCAAGGAGCTGGGCCAGCAACACGCCGGCGGTGCGATGCGGGTCCTGGGTGGCCGCCAGCAGGGCCTCGGGCAGACGGTCGCGCAATTCGCCGGCCAACCGGAAGTCCGCCTGACTCGGCTGCCCCACCCGCCCGCTGGCCGTGGGGACGGGAGCCGGTGCGGCAGGGGCCTCCGGCGCCATACCGGTGGCCGCCATGCCCGCCACCGGAACGGCGGCGAATCCCGCCATCGAAGCCGAAGTGTCGCCGGGATCGGCTGCCCGCCGCGGCTGCTGCCAGGCCATGGCCAGTTCGCGGATCTCCTGCGGATCCCACGTCACCCCCAGCGCCTCCAGGCGCTTCGGCAGAGGCGGATGGGTCGCGAACAGGCTGGAGAAACGGCCGGCCTCGCCGAACAGCATGTGCGCCACCTCCTGCTTGTTGTGCGCTTCCAGCTGCGAACCTTCCTGCAGGGCGGCGATCTTTTTCAGGGCACCGGCAATGCCGGCCGTCTGGCGCGTGAACTGCACCGCCGAGGCATCGGCCAGCGATTCACGCGACCGCGCCACGGCCGCCTGGATCAGGCGACCGAAGAAAAATCCCACGTAGCCGATGACGAACACGGCGATGCCGACCAGGGCCAGCGAGGCCGTGCCGTTGTTGTTGCGCGAGCGCACGCGGCCACCCGAGTACAGCATGAAGCGGCCGACGATGCCGATCACCAGGATGCCGAAGAGCAGCCCCATGAGGCGGATGTTGAGGCGCATGTCGCCATTGAGCACATGGCTGAATTCGTGCGCGATCACGCCCTGCAATTCGTCGCGGGTGAGCCGGTCCAGGCAGCCCTGGGTAACGCACACCGCGGCATCGGACGGCGTGTAGCCGGCGGCGAAGGCATTGATGCCGGCCTCGTTCTCCATCACGAAAATGTCCGGCACCGGCACGCCGGAGGCGATGGCGATCTCCTCGATGACATTGCGCAGGCGGCGCCAGACCGGATCGGCGGTGTCGGCCGGCACCGGTGTGGCGCCCATGCCGCGGGCGACGCTGGCTCCGCCGCCACGCAGGCTGGCCATGCGGTACATCGAGGCCAGCGCGATCAGCGCCAGCACCGCCAGGCTGACCAGGCCAAGGGTGGGCCAGTCCACCACGAGTTGCGAGGCAGGGCCTTCGTAGTCGCCCTGTTGCCCCAGCCCCAGGCCGAAGGCCAGCACCACCACGACGTCCACCGCCACGATCACGGCCAGTACCGCCAGCGCGAACAGCACCACCAGGCGCCGGCTGCTGCGGCGAACCTGATGCTGGTGGGCGAAGAAGTCCATCGGGACGCCGCTCCGGAACCGTCAGCGGAAGCCGGTCAGCTGAAGGACACCTTGGGAGCCTCGCGCACGGCCGGATCCTCGATCTCCAGCGGCTGCGCGGTCTGGAAGCCGAAGCTGCCGGCCACCACCGAGGCGGGGAAGGTTTCGCAGCGGTTGTTGTAGTTCATCACGCTGTCGTTGAAGGCCTGGCGCGCGAAGGCGACGCGGTTTTCCGTGGAGGTCAGTTCCTCGGACAACTGCATCATGTTCTGGCTGGCCTTGAGATCCGGATAGCTCTCGCTCAGGGCGAACAGGTGCCCCAGGGTCTGGGTGAGCATGTTCTCGGACCGGCCCAGCGCCTGCATCGCCTCGGCATCGCCGGGGTCGGCCTTGGCCTGTTGCAAGTGGTCGACGGCCTGGGTGCGCGCCCGGGTCACGGCCTCCAGCGTTTCGCGCTCGTGCTGCAGGTAACCCTTGGCGGTTTCCACCAGGTTGGGGATGAGATCGTGACGACGCGTCAGCTGCACGTCGATCTGCGCGAAATTGTTCTTGTAGTTGTTGCGGGCCTTCACCAGACCGTTGTAGATCGCGATGAAGTACACCACTATGATGGCAACGATAATCAGAACGACAATCAGGCCCGTCATTGCTGTTTCCTCATCCTCCGGCGCATGTGCGCCACTTGCTCCAGCGTACCATGCTGTCACGTCTCGTTGCCGCTTTCGCCATTCTCCTGGGCACGCTTTCCCCGGCCCTCGCCGCCGCGCCGCCACCGCCTTCCCGCTCCGACACGGTGCTGCTGAAGACGCTGCCTGAAAAGCGCATCGACGAAGCCGTTGCCGCCTATGCCCGCTGGCTGGACAAGGTGGCCGCGCGCAACGACGTGGCAGGCCTGGCCACGGCCGTGGTGGTCGGCCGGCACGTGCGCTTCGAGCGCACCCAGGGCTACGCCAACGCCCGCACCGGCGAGCACGTCAAACCCGACACCGCGTTCCGGCTGGCCTCGCTGTCCAAGGCCTTTGCCACCGCCACCACCGGCCTGCTGGTCGAGAGCGGACGCCTGTCCTGGGAGTCGCGGCTGAAGGACATCCTGCCCTACTTCAAGCTCAAGGACGTCCGCGGCACGCGCAACGCCACCGTGCGCGACATCGCCGGACAGCGCCTCGGCCTGCCGCGCAACAGCTACGACCGGCGGCTGGAAGCCCACGAGCCCTACCAGACCCTGGTCCGCGAACTCGACCGCATCGACCCCGTATGCGACGTGGGCGCCTGCTACAGCTACCAGAATGTCGCCTTCAGCATGCTCGGTGACATCATTCACGCGCGCACCGGCGACTTCTTCGACGTGGAGGTCGGCAAGCGCCTGTTCCGTCCGTTGGGCATGACCACGGCCAGCTACGGTCGTGCCGGGCTGGAACACAGTACCAGCTGGGCCCGCCCGCACTACTACCGCCGCGGCCACTGGGTGCCCTACGAGCCGAACCTCGACTATTACCGCGTCTCGCCCGCCGCCGGCGTCAACGCCAGCATCCGCGACATGGAGCAATGGCTGATGGCGCAGATGGGGTACCGTCCGGACGTGCTGTCACAGAAACTGCTGGAAGTGCTGCACGAGCCGGGCATCAACACGCCGGGCGAGACCTGGTCCACGCCCTGGCGGCGCGCCCGGGTCAAGCATGCGCACTATGCCCTGGGCTGGCGCGTCTACGACTATGCCGGGCACCCCATGATCTTCCATGCCGGCGCCGTGAAAGGCTACCGCACTGAAATCGCCTTCCTGCCCGAATACAACGTGGGCATGATCCTGCTGTGGAACAGCACCGACCCGGTTCCTGCCGGCCTGCTGCCGATGGTCTTCGACAAGCTGCTGGGGCTGCCGGAAGTGGACTGGGCCGGACTGGACGGCAAGCGGCGGCACCGGGGGTAGGCGCGGTTTGAATTTGAAGGGCGAAAGGCGAGGGTGAGGGACGGCGTGTGCCGCGCCCCGGCCGGACGGGGAACGGGGCGCGGAGGCGCAAGCGCCGGAATTGGCGGCGGCTTTGCTCCCGGGACGGAAGCCCTCCCCCGCTCCGCTTCCACGGCCACCCCGAAAACACGCGGCTGATGATCGCCGGGCATCCGCCCGGCGTGCGCGTCCCGGGTCCCCAACAAAAAGGGGCGGAATGCTCCGCCCCTTTTCGCTTTTTCCGAGCCCGCCGCTTCTCAACTGTTGTTGAGCTTGAACACCACGCGGCGGGTCATGGTCACGGCCATCGGCTTGCCGTTGCGCAGGGCCGGTTTGAATTCCCAGCGCGACACGGCGCGGACAGCGGCGCGGTCGAAGATATGGTTGGGATCGGAATCGACCACGCTGACGTCGTGCACCTTGCCGTCAACGCCCACCGTGAAGCGCACGTTCACCCAGCCCTCGCGACGCATGCGGGCCGCGGTCACGGGGTAGCGCGGCACCACCTGCTTGACCAGCACCGCATCCTGGATGACCGTCTTCTCCTCTTCCTTCTGTTGCTGCTGGCGAGCCAGGGCCGCCTGCTGTTGACGCTCGGCCTCTTCCGCCTGGGCAGCCTGCTGCGCGGCCTGCTGTTGCTGCTGCTCCTGCTGCTTGGCCAGCTCGGCCTCGCGCGCCTTGGCCTCGGCCGCCGCCGCGGCCGCGGCGGCCTGCTTCTGCGCTGCCAGCTGTTCGGCCTGGGCCTCTTCCACCTTCACGCGCCGGCGGGCGTCGAGTTTGGAGCGCAGGATGGTCAGCGTGTAGTTGTCCGGATCGGTGCGGGTCAGCAGATCGATCTCGCGCCGGGCCTCGTCGAAGTCACCCTGGTTGATGACCTGCTCGGCGGCATTGGCCGCAAACGGGAACATCTCGCGCAGGGCATCGCGCGCCACCCGGTTGTCGGGATCGCGGTCGAGTACCTTGAGATAGAACTCCACGGCGTTGTTTCCGGCCGGCGCCAGCAGGCGCTGATCCCGGATGGCCTTGCTGGCCTCGTTCAGCAGCTCGGAGGTGGACATCGCCTCCACGTTGGCAGGCGGTGGCGCCGTCTTGCCTGCCGGAGCGCTGGTGCCCATCGGCATCGGCTGGTTGGCCCGTTGGGCCTGCCGGTGCGGGCGCAGGATGAGGAACCAAGACGCCGCCACCAACGCCACGATGATGGCAATCGCAATCAGCACCGTCACGATCGACGCGCCGCGGACCCGCCGTACAGCGGGGACATTCATGGGTTTGTTCATGGCAGCTCACTGGTGATTCACGTATCCGCCACCCGCCAGATGGCGCTGGGGATGCAAACGACACATGGGCCCGACCCGGATACGGCAGCCACCGCAGTGCATGACACGTTCGTCCATCCGCATGACTTCCCTGCAGATCGACAGCGGCCCCGCGGCCGCGGACATGTACGGAACCCCCCGTTACCCGAACCGGCATGCATCTGCATCGGTGCGGACTGTCGGAAAGGTACCGTGTTTGGACGGGGTTGCCAATAGGAAAGGTTCCAATGCCGCCGTCCGGACGACACCTGAGAACGAAACGCCCCGGGCTGGCCGGGGCGAAAAGTCGCTTGACCGGTTCCGTCCTGCGCTGGGCAACCACAGGCCGGACCGGCAAGTCATCGCTGGGCCGCCAGGTTACTTGCGCCTGGTGGTCCGGGAGGTGCGAGTGGCACGCGCCACACGCGAAGCCGCGGTCTTCTTTGCCGCGGTTTTCTTGGCTGCGGTCTTTCGGGTCGCCGCTTTCTTGGTCGCCGCCTTCTTCGTGGCCGCCTTCTTTGCGGGGCTCTTCTTGGCGGTGGTCTTGCGGGTGGCCGCCTTCTTCGCCGTCGACTTCCTGGCAGTCGTCTTCTTGGCGGCCGTCTTCCTGGCGGTACTCTTCTTGGCGGCGGCCTTCTTCACCGTCTTCTTGGCCGCGCTCTTGCGGGCCGTGGACTTGGCCGCCGACTTCTTGACAGCCTTCTTGGCGGCCTTCGCCGCACCCGTGGTCTTGCGTGCGGTCTTCTTCACCGCCTTCCTGGTGGCCTTCTTGGCAGCGGTCTTGCGGGTGGCTGCCTTCTTCGCCGTCGACTTCCTGGCGGTCGTCTTCTTGGTCGCGGTCTTCTTGGTCGCGGCCTTCTTGGCCGTCGCCTTCTTTGCCGCGGTCTTCTTGGTCGCGGTCTTCTTCACCGCAGTCTTCTTTGCGGCAGTCTTGCGCGCCGTCGTGCTCGCGGCCTTCTTCGCGGCCGGGCGCTTGGTGGTTGTCTTCTTCCTTGCCGTGGTCTTTCGGGCGGCCTTCTTGGCAGCCGGTTTCTTTGCAGCTTTCTTTGCAGTAGCCATGGTTCGCTTCAGCTCCTCATCGGTTGGCAGTGGTTGCCCAGTAAAAGCATGCAGAAACGCCTCACACAAAAGATCACTGTTTGTGGCGTGTCGTAGATTGTGTACCTGACGACGTGTGCGTTCATTGGAGAGAAGCCGCAACACATGCTGCGGAATGGATACCGTGATCTTGCGAACGGAACCCGCCTTGCTCCCGTGCTTCACGTACGGCTTGACATATTTCACAACTTTCCTCGCGCGCTTCGTCATTGGGAGCAAAAGCTATTCCTGAAAAATCGTGGTGTCAATCAATTTGGCTGAAGGAAAGGCGGACAAATGCAAGGGTTTCCGCGCCTTCCGGGAAAATAACCGACCATGTGGCATGCACGCGTGTTTTATATATGGACATCCATACGTCCGATCAGGATTCCACGCGAATGCCTGCAAGTGTTGCCATGCAATCGTTTCCGTATGCGAGGACGCGAAACGGCATGTCGGCCGGAATTTCCCTCGATTCGATGCCGCGGAACCTGCACGGGATAGAGCTGCCACCATTTCACGTACAGAAAAAAAGGGTCGCTCATGCGACCCTTTTTTCACTGCGCGACGAACGCGTCTCAGTCTTCTTCGTTTTCCAGCAGCTCGGCGTAGTCGTCCGGCGAGAGCAGGTTGTCCATCGCGTCCTTGTCGTCGGGCTTGATGACGAACAGCCAGCCGCCGCCAAAGGCATCTTCGTTGATCAGCTCCGGCTGGTCGTTGAGGGCCTCGTTCACCTCCACCACCTCACCGGCCACGGGCGGGTAGATGTCGGACGCCGCCTTCACCGACTCGACCACGGCGGCACCGGTTTCGGTGTCGACACGCGCGCCGATCTCGGGAAGCTCGACGAACACGAGGTCGCCCAGCAGCTCCTGGGCATGGTCGGAAATGCCCACCCGGACCAGGCCGTCGTCTTCGAGACGGGCCCACTCGTGGGACTTGAGAAATTTCAGATCACCGGGGATGTCACTCATGGCTTGGTTCCTGTCTTGGGTGCCTGGGAATGCGGGAGAATCAGATGCCTTCGCGCGGCTTGCCGTTGCGCACGAAGGGGTATTTCACCACGCGCAACGGGATTTCGCGACCGCGGATGTCCACTTTCACCTCGCCCAGGTCGCCGGCAGGCACACGGGCGAAGCCGATGGCTTTTTCCAGGGTGGGTGCATACACGCCGGACAGGATCTCGCCCTCGCCGGCGGCGGTCAGGACCTTCTGGCCGTGGCGCAGCACGCCACGGGCATCCATGACCACACCCACCATGCGGCGCGGCACGCCCTCGGCCTTCTGTTTCTCCAAGGCCTCGCGGCCGATGAAGTCGCGGCCTTCGTCCAGGGAAACCGTCCAGCCCAGATTGGCCTCCCAGGGGGTGACGTCCGGATCCATGTCCTGGCCGTACAGGTTGAGGCCCGCCTCCAGGCGCAGGGTGTCGCGTGCGGCCAGGCCGGCCGGCCGCACGCCGGCCTCGCGCAGGGCACGCCACAGGGCCTCCGCATGCTCGACCGGCACCATGATCTCGAAGCCGTCCTCGCCGGTGTAGCCGGTGCGCGCCACGAACAGCGGCACGCCATGCAACCCCTGGGCGGCGGCGGCGCTGAAACGGCCCATGGCCTCGATGCGCTCGCGATCGACTTCGGCAAGAAGGCCGATCACGATGGCGCGTGCCTTCGGCCCCTGCACCGCGATGGTGGCGAAGTCGGGACGCGGCTTGACCTCGACGCCGTACGCTTCGGCATGCCGCCGGATCCAGGCGATGTCGCCCTCGGCGGTGGCGGCATTGACCACGGCGCGGAAGAAGGTGTCGCCCAGGTCGTAGACGATGAGGTCGTCGATGATGCCGCCCTGCTCGTTGAGCATGCAGGTGTACAGCGCCTTGCCGGTGTCGACCTTGTCCACGCTGTTGGCCAGCAGGTGGCGGAGAAAGTCGCGCACGCGCTCGCCGTGCAGGTCCACCACGCGCATGTGGGACACGTCGAACATGCCCGCCTCGCGGCGCACCGCGTGGTGCTCCTCGATCTGCGAACCGTAGTTGACCGGCATGTCCCAGCCGCCGAAATCGACCATGCGCGCACCCAGTGCGCGATGGGCCTCGTTGAGAACGGTCTTGTGCGTCATGAAAACCCGACTGGCGTTGTGGAAAACGCCATTATGACCGCCCGCGAACGGGCAGCCAAGTCATGCCGGTCGCGGCGGCTCGACCGGATACGGCGGTTCGGCATCGAGCGCCGAGGCACACACCGCGGCCAGCTCCAGCAGGCGCAGGTCCGAGCCGCGCGGGCCGATCAGCTGCATGCCGACGGGCATGCCGTCGGGCAGCGTGCCCATGGGAATGCTCACGGCCGGACATGCCGCCAGGCTGGCGAATGCCGTCAGATCCGCCTGGTTGGCCGGCACCGGCCCGTCGAGCGGGAAGGCGCCCTGCGGCGTGGTCGGCGTGATCAGCACATCGACCTGCGAGAACAGCCGCCGCATCTTCAGGCCCGCGGCGTCCAGCACGCGGTCGGCGCGGGCGTAGTCGGCGGCCGACTTGCGCCCGGCGTATGCCAGCATGCGGCGAAAATCTTCCGACACCGGGAACGCGGCATCGGCCAGGTCGCGTTCGAAGGTGCCCAGCATTTCCGCTTCCATCAGCAGCAGCCCGGCGCGGCGTGTGCGCGCGAAATCCCAGTCGCTGAAATCGACCGGATGCCGCTCGCCCAGTTCGCGCGGCAGCCTCTCCAGCGCCGCCTCGAACACCTCGACGACGGCCGGTTCCACGCCCAGCATGGCCAGGTCCGGCAACAGCCCCGTGCGCAGGTGGCCCGGCTCCCAGTCCGGCGGTGAAAGGGCCACGCGCCGATGCCGCGAACGCGCATCGTCGGCATCGTAGCCGGCCAGCACCTGCAGCAGCACGGTCAGGTCGTCGACGCTGCGCGCCAGCAGGCCCACCGCGTCCAGCCGCCGTGCCGCCGGCACCAGGCCGCGCGCGGAAATTTCGCCGTGGGTCGGCTTGATGGCGCACACGCCGCAATAGCTGGCGGGGATGCGGATCGAGCCGAGGCTGTCCGAGCCGACCGCCGCCACCGCCATGCCGGCGGCCACCGCGGCGGCGGAACCGCCCGAGGAACCCCCGGCGGTGTAGCCGCGCCGGTGCGGGTTGTGCGTGGCGCCGGTGTGCGGGTTGTTGGTGGTGGCGCCCAGCGCGCCTTCGTCCAGGTTGGTCTTGCCCAGCACCACGGCGCCGGCCGCGCGCAGGCGCGCCATCACGTGCGCGTCGCTGTCGGCCGGCGCGGTGGCGCGCCCCGGCAGGCCGGCGCCCGTGGGCCAGCCGGCGATGTCGAAATTGTCCTTGATCGCCAGCGGCATGCCGTCCAGCCGTCCCAGCACGCCGTCGCGGCGGCGGCGCGCGGCGCCTTCGACCTGTTCCTGCAGCAGGCCCGAGCGCGAGTCGATGTAGGCGTTGATCGACGGGTTGAGGCGCTCGATGGCCTCCCGGTAGGCATCGGCGAGGGTCTGCGGCGTGGTGCGTTCCAGGGCCAGCCAGTGCAGGATCTGGCACAGGCTGGCGCGGCGCAGCTCGAGGGCATCGACAGGTGGCAAATGGTTCATGGGCGTCCTTCGTGGCCACATGATTGGAACCACAATACACCGCCAAAGGCAAGTGCAGCCTTCGCCGGCGGGCATCATTTACCATGATGGCCGGACACTTCCGGAAAATGCCGTCATGAGCGAACGCGAGACGATGCCCTACGACGTGGCCGTGGTCGGCGCCGGCCCCGCCGGCCTGGCCTTCGCCATCCGCCTGAAACAGCTCAAGCCCGACACCAGCGTGTGCGTGATCGAGAAGGCCTCGACCATCGGCGCGCAGATCCTGTCCGGCGCGGTGATCGAGCCCGAACCGCTGGACGAACTGCTGCCCGGCTGGCGCGACAACCCCCCGCCGATCTGCGTGCCGGCCACCGACGACGCGTTCTACCTGCTGCGCGACGCCAGCCGCGCCAGCAAGATGCCGACCCCGCCGCAGATGCACAACCGGGGCAACTTCATCGTCTCGCTGGGCGCGATGTGCGCCTGGCTGGCACCGCAGGCCGAAAACCTGGGCGTGGACCTGTTCCCCGGTTTCGCCGCCGCCGACATCGTCTACGACGACGACGGCGCCGTGGCCGGCGTGCGCATCGGCGACATGGGCGTGGCCCGCGACGGTTCGCACAAGCCCGGCTACACCGAAGGCATCGACATCAGCGCCGACGTCACCGTGCTGGCCGAGGGGTGCCGCGGCAGCCTGAGCAAGAAGCTGATCGCGAAATTCGAACTGGACAAAAACTCCGATCCGCAAACCTACGGCATCGGCCTGAAGGAACTGTGGCAGCTGCCCGCCGGTCGCGTCGAACCGGGCAAGGTGGTGCATACCGTGGGCTGGCCGCTGGACAAGGCCACCTACGGCGGCAGCTTCCTGTACCACCTGACCGACGACCGCCTGGCCATCGGCTTCGTCGCCGGGCTCGACTACGCCGACCCGGACTTCAAGCCGTTCGAGGCCTTCCAGCAGCTCAAGCACCACGCCATGGTCAAGCCGCTGCTCGAAGGCGGGCAGATCCTTTCCGCCGGCGCGCGCGCGCTGGTCGAGGGCGGCTACCAGTCGCTGCCGACCACCGAGATGCCCGGCGCGCTGCTGATCGGCGATGCCGCCGGCCTGCTCAACGTGCCCAAGATCAAGGGCACCCACCAGGCCATGCGCTCGGGCATGCTGGCCGCCGAACACGTGGCCGAGAAAGCCGCCAGCACCGGCTTCGACGCGCGCCTGCGCGGCTCGGTGGTGATGGACGAGCTGCGCAAGGTGCGCAACATCCGTCCCGGTTTCCACAAGGGCCTGTGGTTCGGCCTGGCCAACGCCGCCTGGGAGACCGTCACCGCCGGCAAGTCGCCGTGGACGCTGGGCAACCACGCCGACTGGAAGTCGCTCGACAAGCTCGGGGACCACGCCGCGCCCGACTACGGCTGGATCGAACGCGACCTGCCGCCGCGCGACCGCCTGGCCAGCGTGTACTTCGCCGCCACCGAGCACGACGAGGACCAGCCCATCCACCTCAAGGTGCCCGACACCGACATCTGCATCGGCCGCTGCACCGAGGAATACGGCAACCCCTGCACGCGCTTCTGCCCGGCCGGCGTCTACGAGATGGTCGAGGACGATGCCGGTCGCCGGCTGCAGATCAACGCCGCCAACTGCGTGCACTGCAAGACCTGCGACATCAAGGATCCCTACGAGAACATCATCTGGACCACGCCGGAAGGCGGTTCGGGGCCGACGTACCAGAACCTTTGACGGGGCGCGATACGATCGCCGGCACAACGGAAGCGCTGCCGCGCCTGAACCCGGCTTTTTGCGGGAGCGGCCATGGCCGCGACCGCCCGCCGGAAACCGGACCAGTCACCGCCATCCCCGCACTACAAGCACGCACCAACTTTCCAGACCGACCATCATGTCCGATACCACGCCTCTCGAACTCGTCGACATCGGCGCCAACCTCACCCACGACGCATTCGACCACGACCGCGATGCCGTGCTGGCGCGGGCGCGTGAACAGGGGGTGACACGACTGGTCGTCACCGGCGCCAGCCGCGAAGGCAGCCATGCTGCGCTGGCGCTGGCCGAAAAACATCCCGGCACGCTGTTTGCCACGGCCGGCGTGCATCCGCACCATGCCATCGACTACGACGCGGCCACCGAAGCCGAGCTGCGCGAGCTGGCCATGCATGACGCCGTGCGCGCCGTCGGTGAAACCGGGCTGGACTACCACCGCAATTATTCGCCGCGCACGGTGCAGCTGGCCGCCTTCGAGAAGCAGCTGGCCATCGCCGTCGACCTCGGCAAGCCGGTGTTCCTGCACCAGCGCGACGCCCACGAAGACTTCCTGGCACTGCTGAAGGCCGCGCGCGACCAGCTGCCCGGCGTGGTGGTGCATTGCTTCACCGATACCCGCGAGGCGCTGTTCCACTACCTGGACCTCGACTGCCACATCGGCATCACCGGCTGGATCTGCGACGAGCGCCGCGGCACCCACCTGCGCGAATTCGTGCGCGAGATTCCCGCCGACCGCCTGATGCTGGAAACCGACGCCCCCTACCTGTTGCCGCGCAACCTCGACCCGAAGCCGTCGCACCGGCGCAACGAGCCGATGTACCTGGCGCACATCTGCCGCGAAGTCGCCCGCGACCGCGGCGAGGCTCCCGCCGTCACCGCCGCCCACAGCAGCGCCACCGCGCGCGCGTTTTTCGGCTTGAACTGAGAGCGGCCACCGCGGCAGGCGGAAACGGTCCATGGCCGCGGCCAAACCTTGCCGCAAGCCATGCCGGTGTCCCGCATGGCCGATGGTCCGCGGGGCGGACTCCTGCCGCGGGAAACACGATCCATGGGGGTGCCCGGCCATCCCGCGTCACCCCACGGGCGCTTTCGCTACCCGCCCCTCGCCCCTCGCCCCTCGCCTTTCGGGCAGCACCCGCACCTGCCCGGGCGCAAGCCCATCCAGCGCCCAGCGCCCGATGCGGGTGCGAATCAGGCGCAGGGTGGGATGCCCGACGGCCGCCGTCATGCGGCGGACCTGGCGGTTGCGGCCTTCGCGTATCGTCAGTTCGATCCACGCCGTGGGCACGCTCTTGCGGAAACGCACCGGCGGGTCGCGCGGCCACAGCCAGTCGGGCTCGGTGGCCAGCCGGCGCACCTCGGCCGGACGGGTGGGGCCGTCCTTCAGCATCACGCCTTCGCGCAGGGCTGCCAGGGTCGCGTCATCGGGCACACGCTCCACCTGCACCAGGTAGGTCTTGGGCTGTTTGTGACGCGGGTCGGTGAGGCGATGCTGCAAGGCACCGTCGTCGGTCAGCAGCAGCAGGCCCTCGCTGTCGCGGTCCAGGCGACCGGCCGCATAGACGTCCTTGTGCGGCACGTAGTCGGCGAGCGTCGGCCGGCCCTCGGAATCACGAAACTGACACAGCACGCCCCAGGGCTTGTTGAGCGCGATCAGCAAGGTTCAGCTGCTGGCCGCGTGCGCCGGCTTGCCCGGCTTCACGAAGCGCAGGGTCATGCGGTCGGCATCGACGGGCGCCTTGTCCGCCAGGCCCTCGTCGCCCTCGTGGGCATTGATGGCGCTGTGCGCGTCCAGGATGAAGCCGGCCTGCTCGGCCAGCGCCACCACGTCCTTCTGGCGCAGGTAGGGCCTGCCCTTCAGCTCCTCGTCGCTGGCCTCGTCGGGGGCGCGGTTTTCGACCACGCCGAAGACGCCGCCCGGCGCGAGCACATCGTAGATGGCACGCATCATGGTTTCGCCACGGCCCTGTGCCACCCAGACATGGGCGCTGCGCAGGCTCAGCACCATGTCGGCGGATCCCGGCGTGCCCAGGTTGGGCGTGTGCGGATCGAAGGTGGCCAGGCGGGCGCGGCCATAGCGCGCCGGATGGGCATTGAACATGCCGCGGAGTGCCGCCCGGGTCCGGCCGGCCCCGGCGTCACTGAGCGGCGACACCAGGGCCGCCGTGTAAGTGCCGTGATCCCTCAGGAGGGGGGCCAGAATGGCCGCATACCAGCCATCCGCCGGGCCGACCTCGATCACGTTCATGTCCGGGCGCAGGCCGAAGAAACCCAGTGTCCGGCGCGGATGACGCACCTTGTCCAGGGCCTTGTCGTCCTGGCTGCGCGCCTTGCTGTCGAGCGCCTTGTCGAGCATGTCGGCCGACAACTCGGCCACACTGCGCGGCGGCGTGATCTGCTCGGGATTGTCCGCCGCCTCCGCGGTGGAGGCGGCCGTGGCGGGCGGCGGCGGCGCCTGCGGCGACGCATCCTCCGAACCACTGCAGGCACACAACAGCGCGGTCAGCGCTCCGGCAAGCACATACTTGTACATACACAAGACCCCAGAAAAAGCGGCCCGGACTCCCCGCGCGAAGATTACCACGGTGTCCGGACCGGTCGACCTCAATAGGGACGCGGGCACACCGACTGCAGGCCGTCGATGTGCTCCTGCAGCGCCGGCGCGATGCCCTGCCACATGGGGTCGACGATGAAGTCGATGCCCTCGCGCCGGGCCAGCTTGGCGGCGGGCACGACGTCGGCGTCGCCGGCCACCAGCACGATCTGGTCGACCTGGCGCTTGTAGGCCAGCGAGGCAATGTCGATGCCGATCTTCATGTCGATCTGGCCCTGCTTGATGTCCAGCTCGAAATCCTTGTCCTCCAGGTCCTCCCACTCCATGTCGGCGTCATGCAGCGGCTTGTAGACGTCGCGCTTGAGCTTCCAGTGACCGCCGCCGTCGGACAGTTTACCCAGGCGCAACGCCACCTTGCGCTGGCGGCGCAGGCTGTCGTGCAGGTCGCGGCGGAACGCGGCCATGGGGCTGGTGCCGAAGTCGATTTCCTCACCACTGATCGGCTGCGCCAGCACCCGCGTGATGGGCGTGCAGTCGTAGAAGAAGATGCGGTAAAGCGCATCGCGCGGACGCTCCAGGGCCTTGATGTGCTCCAGCGACATGCCGAACACGGTGCGCGCCACCGTGCGGGCATCGTTGGGATCACGATCGGCATAGACCTTGCGGTAACGGGCCAGGAAAAAGGCGCCGTCGATGAGAATGGCGGTACGTTGCATAGGGTTCTCAAAAAAACGGATGGATGAAAAACCCGGTCGCGCTGGCATAGGTGCGGGCCGGACCGCCCATTCTACCGCTTGCATTCGCGCGGCGCGCGTTTCATGGTGAAACCTTTCCCCCGTTTCGACGCGCGCGGCCCGGGGCCGTCACGCGCCAGGGAGTTCCCCATGCAAATGCGCCAACTGGGCCGCTCCGGCCTTTCCATCGCCCCCATCGTCTTCGGTGGCAACGTGTTCGGCTGGACCGCCGACGAGGCCACTTCCTTCCGGCTGCTGGACGCCTTCGTGGACGCCGGTTTCAACATGGTCGACACCGCCGACGTGTACTCGCGCTGGGCGCCGGGGCTGGAGGGCGGCGAATCGGAAACCATCATCGGCAAATGGCTGCAGCGCTCGGGCAAGCGCGACCGGGTGCTGATCGCCACCAAGAGCGCCAAGTGGGACCGCAACCCGGGCCTGTCGCCGAAGCATGTGAAACAGGCCGTGGACGATGCGCTCAAGCGCCTGCGGACCGACGTGATCGACCTGTTCCAGGCCCACCAGTTCGACCCCGACGTGCCGCAGGAGGACACCCTGGGCGCCTACGCCGAGTTGATCGACGCCGGCAAGATCCGCGCCATCGGCGCCTCCAATTTCGACGCCACGCAGCTGCGGGCGGCACTGGACGTCAGCACGGCCCGCGACCTGCCCCGCTACGAATGCCTGCAGCCGCACTACAACCTGGTCGAGCGCCAGGCCTTCGAAGCCGACCTGGCGCCGCTGGTGCGCGACGAGCACATCGGCGTCATCAGCTATTTCTCCCTGGCCAGCGGTTTCCTCACGGGCAAGTACCGCAAGCCCGAAGACCTGGAAGGCCGTGCCCGCGCCCTCACCGGCGCCGGCAAATACCTCAACGCCCACGGCCTGCGCATCCTGACCGCGCTGGACGAAGTGGCCGCGCGCCACGAAACCGGCGCCACCCAGGTGGCCCTGGCCTGGCTGCAGGCGCGTCCCGCCGTCACCGCCCCGATCGTCAGCGCCACCAGCGTGGCGCAGCTGGAAGAGGTGCTGGCATCGGCCACCCTGTCGCTGGACCGCGAGGACATCGAAAAACTGGACATCGCAAGTCACAAGTGACGAAGGGCCGGAAGCCCCGGACCGGTTGCATCGACTGCCACGGAGGCGCCGGATTCAATCAGGGCTTCCCAGGCAACGGCGCAGGCGAGCCAGCATGACGCGAATCGTCTCCGCGTCCGCCGTTCCGTAGCCGAATACCACCGCCGGCTCGACATCGCCCGTCATGGCGTAATCGGCGGTCGACTCGGCACCCACCGCCTCGCGCAGAATCACCGGCATCCGCGCGTGCGCCAGCCCGGGTTCACGCAGACGGGCGGCCAAGTGCATGCCCGCCTCGGACGGGATCGGCTCCAGCCATTCACCCAGTTCGCCCTGCAAGCCTTCCAGCAGAAGCGCGCGACGCTCGGCGTAGATCTTCTGCATGTGACGCACATGGCGGGCCAGATGGCCATCGCGGATGAATTCGGCCAGCACGGCCTGGGTGATGGTGTCGCTGTGCGAATCGGCGCACTGCTTCACCACCGACAAGCCCTCGCGCGCCCACGCCGGCGCCACCACGAATCCCTTGCGCAGCGAGGGGAACAGGCACTTGGAAAAGGTCCCGACGTAGAACACCCGGCCGCCACGATCCAGTGTCTGCAAGGCATCCAGTGGCCGCGGACCGAAGCGAAACTCACCGTCGTAGTCGTCTTCCACGATGACGGCCCCGTGCCGATGCGCAAAATCCAGCAGCGCGAGACGCCGCCGCAGGGACATGAACACGCCGGTAGGCGACTGGTGCGATGGCGTCACGCTGATGATCTTCACGTCCCCGGGCAAACGTTCCACGCACAAGCCTTCCGCGTCCACCGGTACCGGCACCAGGCGTGCGCCGGCCGCGGCAAACGCCGCGCGCACCGGTGGATAGCCCGGTTCTTCCACGGCCACGCGGGTCTCGCCCGGCGTGACCAGCAGGCGCGCAATCAGGTCCAGGGCCTGCTGCGCGCCGGAGGTGACGAGCACGTCGCCGGCGTCGCATGCGATCGCGCGGGCAAAGGCGACATGGGCGGCGATGGCTTCGCGCAGTGACGGAATACCCTCGCTCGGCGCGTAGACAAACGGTTCATGCTCATTGCGGCGCAATACTCTCGCGGTCAGGCGACGCCAGAGCGCATGCGGGAAATGACGCGCGTCCGGGATGCCGAGCCGGAAACTTCTTTGCGGCAAGTCGCGCGCCGGTGGGCGACGTAGAAACGGCGTGCGCCACACCGGCGCAAAAGGCGGGCCACCCGAGCCTGGCGACGCGGCATGCGCCGCCGGATGTCGCCGCCGCACGGCCGCGACCACCGGCCGTGCGCCACGCCTGGGGACCAGCAGGCCCTCGGCAATCAACAAGTCGTACACCGTGATCACCGTGTTGCGCGCCACGCGCAGGGCTTCGGCGGCCTTGCGCGTGGCCGGCATGGCCGTGCCCGTCGGCAGGCGGCCATCCAGGATCGCCGCGCGCAACTGCTGGTGCAAGGTGCGGGTCAGACCGCCCTTGCGGCAGGCCAGGTCCATCGGGAAGGGGAAAACTGGTTCCATGATATTTCATCAAAATGGATTATCCACAGTACCAAACAATCCCTATCGTGGCTGGCAACACCCCCGACGCCTCGAGAGGCTACCCCCATGACACACGCCATCTGCGAAACCTGCGGCACCCAATACGACGGCTCGCCCGAACACTGTCCGGTCTGCGAGGACGAGCGCCAGTACGTCGGCCGCCACGGCCAGCGCTGGACCGATCACGCCACCCTGAAACAAGCGCATGCCCTGCGCCTGGAAGACGAGTCCGGCGTGCTGGGCCTCGGCCTGTCGCCGGCCTTCGCCATCAATCAACGCGCGCTGTTCCTGCCCACCAACGCCGGCAACATCCTGTGGGAATGCCTCAGCGTGGTGAACGACGAAGCCGTGAACGAACTGAACCGGCGCGGCGGCCTGGACCTGATCGTCATCTCGCATCCGCACTTCTACGCCGCCATGCAGGCATGGAGCGAAGCCTTCGGCGGCATCCCCATCCTGCTGCACGAAGCCGACCGTCGATGGGTCGCCCGCTCCGCGGCGAACATCGCCTTCTGGCACGGCGACAGCCACCGCCTGTCCGAAGCGGTCACGCTGATCAACACCGGCGGCCACTTCCCCGGCAGCACGGCATTGCACTGGAAGGACGGTCCGCGACCGGGCGGCGCGCTGTTTTCCGGTGACTCGCCACAGGTGGTGAGCGACCGTCGCCACGTCTCGTTCATGTACAGCTACCCCAACCTGATTCCGTTGCCGCCCGGGCAGGTGCGCGCCATGCAGGCCCGTCTGGCCGGATACGACTTCGACGACGTCTATGGTTTCACCTGGGGGCGCAACATCATCGGCGGTGGCCGCGCCGCCGTGGATGCCTCGTTCCAGCGCTATCTGTCCGCCATCGCGGCATGACCCCCGGAGACCCCGCCATGTCCACACCCGTTCTTCACGAGTACCTTCCCGCCCGCGTCAGCACGGCCGCCGCGCGCCACTGGGTGCCTTCGTCCACGCCGGGCAAATCCTCCAGTCCCCTGCGCTTTTTTCAAGATGACCGCGGCTTCGTCGAGCTGTTGCGCATGGAGCCGGGCGTGGTGATGCCCCTGCATCGCCACACCGGCGAAATCCATGCCTGGAACCTCACCGGCACGCGCAGGCTGTGCACCGGCGAAGTGATCGGCCCCGGCGATTACGTCTACGAGCCACCCGGCAACGTCGACTGGTGGAAGGTCGTCGGCGACGAGCCGATGCTGGCACTGGTGATCGTGATGGGCACGGTCGAGTTCCTCGGCCCCGACCGCGCCGTGACCTTGCGTGCCTCGGCCACGTCCCAACGGGCGGCATATGCGCGCTACTGCCACGAGCAGGGCCTGGCCATGCCCGACCTGACGGATTGATTCCCGCCACCAGCGCGTGCAGCGTGCTGCCTGCATCACGGGCCCCAGTCGTCACACACCCCGTCGACCCGACATGACGTCAGGCGGTTCGGGGGCGGTGCAGTCCGCACCTTTCACTGGCAAACCTGTGGCAGGAGCGCACCCCATGCGCTCCTGCCGGTGGCGCACTGGTTACACGGACTGGCGCAGGGATTCCAGCACTTCGTTGAAGGTCCTGCTCGGCCGCATCGCCGCGCTCACCTTGTGCATGTCGGGGCGGTAATAGCCGTCCAGTTCCACTGGCTGACCCTGCACGCCGTTGAGCTCGCCGACGATGGTGTCCTCGGCCGCCTCCAGCTTGTCGGCCAGGGTGCCGAAGAGGCTGGCCAGTTCGGCATCGTCGGTCTGCCCGGCCAGCGCGCGCGCCCAGTACATGGCCAGGTAGAAATGGCTGCCCCGGTTGTCGCGTTCGCCCACCTTGCGCGAGGGCGACTTGTTGTTGTCGAGGAACTGGCCGGTGGCCTTGTCCA
>CAZMXV010000028.1:0-21995 GCA_964570295.1 uncultured Rhodanobacteraceae bacterium | reverse complement strand
CCCTCACCGCCTCGATCGCCAGCATGGGCCTGTCGCACGCCATCGCACGCGGCATCCTGCACGGCCTGACACGCAAGAAGACCGCTTTCGTGGTCACCGCCAAGGGCAAGCGCCTGGGCGGTTCGGGTTTTGCCGCCTTCGCGCCGGTGCGCGAGGAACTGCTGATGGCCATCGCGTTGGGACTGGCCGTGTTCGGCATGGTCCGGACCTTCGGTGGCGACTACATCGAGGGCAAGCTGTGGGTGGTGATCCTGTGCGCGCAGGCCATCCCTTACCTCTCCGCCGTCATCGGCGCCTGGGTGGCCCACCGTTCCCGCGACACCGCCTGAGAAGCGGCCACCCGCCGAGTCCTCGCCCTGTCCATGTTCAGCCGTCCCCCGGTATGCTGGGGACCAGTCCCTACTACCGCCCGTTGCATGCGCCTGCCGACACGACGACTGCAGCTGTTGTGCCTGATCCTGGCATGGATGCCACTGGTGACCCATGCCGGCGTCACCCTTCACGTGAAGGGGCTGGACGAGCCGCTGGCGAAAGTGGTCGCCTCCAGCGTGCAACTGAGCCAGTACGAGAAACGCGACGTCACCGAAGCCCAGGTCCGCCACCTGTTCGACAACGCTCCCGGCCAGGTGCGCGCGGCCCTGCGCCCCTACGGCTACTTCGACGCCCATGTCGAGGGCGACATCCGGCAGGCCGGGGACGACTGGGTGGTCACGCTGGACGTCGACACCGGCGAGCCGGTCAAGGTCACCCGCCTCGACATCGACCTGCCCGACGTGGCCACCGACCTGCGCACGGTGCGCTTCGCCGTGCGCCGTTTCAAGCCGGCCAAGGGCCAGGTGCTCAACCAGGGCCTGTATACCGAGTCGCGCGACGGCATCAGCGCGGCGCTGATCGCCGCCGGCTTCCTGGATGCCGACATGACCCGGCACCGCGTCGAAGTCACCCGCGCCGACCACAGCGCGACCATCGACCTGGCCTGGGACGTCGGCACCCGCTACCGCTTCGGCGAAGTGCGCTTCGACGGCTCGCAGTTCCGCGCCGGCTTCCTGGACCGCTACGTTCCCTGGAAACCGGGCGACTACTTCGACCAGGGCGACCTGCTGGACCTCCAGCAGCGCCTCAACGGCGCCGACTACTTCAGCGTGGTCAGCGTCCAGCCCGACATGGAACACAAGCACGACGACATCGTGGACGTGGATGTCGAACTGCAGCCGGCCAAACGCAGCATCTACACCGGCGGCCCGTTCATCGGCACCGATACCGGCTTCGGCGTCCAGTTCGGACTGGACCGGCGCTGGGTCAACGATCGCGGCCACAAGTGGAAAAACCGGCTGGTGCTGGCCCAGCGCCTGAAGATGCTGAACACGCTGTACACCATCCCGCTGCCCGGCGACATCGAGCGGGCATGGAACTTCGGCGCCAATTTCCGCGATGCCGACACCGACACCTCGCACTCGCGCACCCTGGAGCTGATCGGCAACCAGACCCGGATGTGGCACGGCTGGCTGGTCACCGCCGGCATGCACGTACTGTCGGGCACCTTCACCGTCGGCCAGCGCAGCGGCGAACCCAAGAATGCCCCCGGCATCGAGCGCGGCACCAGCACCCTGGTGTACCCGGAGATTTCGCTGGTCAAGAAGCACGCGGACAACTCCAGTTTCGTGTTCCACGGCTGGTCCCTGACTTTCGCCGCGCGCAGCACGGTGGGCAAGTTGCTGTCGGACACCGACTTCAGCCAGTTCACCGCCGACGCCAAGTGGATCCATGCCTTCAATCGCCGCAACCGCCTCATCGTACGCGGCAATGCCGGCGTCACCCGGGTCGACAACTTCAGCGCCCTGCCCCCGCAATTGCGCTTCTTCGCCGGCGGCAGCCGCTCCAACCGGGGCTACGGCTATCAGGCGCTGGGCCCGCGCAACAGCCATGACCGCGTCATCGGCGGTACCCGCCTGCTGGTCGCCGGCGTGACCATGGAGCACTACTTCACCTCCAAGTGGGGCATGGCGGCGTTCGTGGACGCGGGCAACGCCTTCACCGGCACCGATTTCCGGCCCGAGCTGGGCGCCGGCCTCGGCGTGCGCTGGGTATCGCCGGTGGGCATGATCCGGCTCGACTTCGGCACGCCCATCCGCAACGACCGCCACCACGGCATCCAGCTGAACATCGTGATAGGACCCGACCTGTGAGCAGGCACCCGACACGCCGCCGCTGGCTCAAGCGCATCGGCATCGCCGCGGCGGTGCTGCTGGTGCTTCTCGGCATCGGCCTGTGGTGGCTGCTGGGAACCACGTCGGGGCTGCACTTCGTCCTGGCACGCGCCATCGGGGCCAGCAACGGCGCGCTGGAGGTGCAAGCCTCGCGCGGCAGCCTGGCCGGCCCCCTGGAGCTGGACGGGGTTGCCTACCGCGACGTGGAAGCCGGCATCGATGCCCGCATCAAGCGCATCCGCACCGACCTGGCCGTGTGGTCGCTGCTGTCCGGCACGGTGCGCCTGACCCATCTCGAAGTCGACGGCACGCGGGTGGCGCTGACCTCCACCACGCCACCGGAGGAAGCGGAGGAATCCTCGGACCTGTCGCTGAAACCGCCCCTCGATATCGTGCTGGACCGGGTGCGCGTGCGCGACGTGGACGTCACGCAGGACGACCAACCCCTGTTCGAAGCCGATTCGCTGGACCTCGCCGGTGCCTGGACGGCGGAAGGCCTGGACCTGAAGACCTTGAAGCTGCGCTCGCCGGACGGCCATGCCGACCTCGCCGGTCGGGTCGCGCTGGTGCCCGGCTACCGCGGCAAGGGGCATGGCGAATTCCAGTGGAAAGTGGGCGACGATGTCTGGGCCGGAGCGCTGGATGCCGCCAGCGACGGCACACAGGCGACGCTGACGCTGGTGCTGTCGCGTCCCGTGCCACTGCATCTGGACCTTGCGCTTGAGCAGCGCGACGGGACACCCTGGCAGGCCCGCCTGAGCATGCCGTCCTCCGACCCTTCGCCGCTGCTTGGCGACACCTCCATCAAGGCCCTGGCCCTGGACCTGAAAGCCCGCGGCAACCGGGAGGGCGGAGATCTCCGGGGCGATATCGACATCGACCGGACCCGTCTGCACGTGGAACCGCTGGAGCTGCGCTACGACCCCGGCAAGCAACGGGTCACGCTGCAACGGCTGGTGCTCACCTCGCCACAGATCAAGGGCACCCTGGAAGGCCGGGGCCGGCTGGACCTGGCCGCCACGCCGGCCAGCGCGGACCTGCACCTGACCTGGCACGACGTGCTGCTGCCCGAGGATATCGCCGGGCAGGAGCTGGCCAGCAGCGGCGACATCCGTTTCAACGGCAGCGCCGAGAAGTACGCGCTTGAAGGCAAGGTGGACGCCGGCCCGCCCGGCCGCCCGGCCCACATCAGCCTCGACCTGAGCGGTACGCCGAAACAGGTCCTGCTCGACAGCCTGGCCATCCATCAGGCCAAGGGGCAGCTGGATACCCGCGGCACGCTGACCCTGAAACCCGCCATGGCCTGGGACCTGGCCATCAAGGGCGAGCGCTTCGACCCCGGCCAGTTGCTGGCCGGCTGGGACGGCGCGCTGGACCTGGACCTGACCACGCAGGGCACGCTGAGCGATGCCGGCCCCGACGCCACCCTGGTACTGGACAAGCTGACCGGCACCCTGCGCCAGCGCCGGATCCAGGGCCACGGCAAGCTGCACGTCACACCCCGACGCATCGTCAACGGCACGCTGGCCCTGGCCTCCGGCCGCAGCACGGTCGACATCCAGGCTCACGGCACGGCCAGCAACCATGTCGACCTCGACCTGGCCATCCGCTCGCTCAACGACTGGTTGCCCGATGCCTCCGGCTCGCTGAACGGCCACGTGACGCTGACCGGCCTGTGGCCCGCACTGGCCGCGCGCGGCCAGCTGCACGGCCGCGCGCTGGCCATGGACGAAAACCGTGCCGACGCGGTGGACATCACGTTCGACGTTCCCGACATCAGCCATCCGGGCGGCGACCTCCAGCTGAAGGGCCGCCAGCTGGCGGCGGCCGGCCTCACCTTCGACAACCTCGCACTGACCGGCCACGGCAATGCCGACCGGCACGAGGTCCGTCTGGAGGCCCGCGGCGAACCGCTGTCGCTGACGCTGGCCCTGGACGGGCACATGAAGGGCGAAGCCTGGAACGGCACCCTCTCCACCCTGGACCTCGAACCCCTGGGCATGCCGGCCTGGAGACTGGAAGCGCCGGCCCGGCTGGCGTGGGACCACGGACGCGCCAGCCTGTCCGACACCTGCCTGACCGCCGGCGAGCCGCGCCTGTGCCTGGCCGCCACCCAGGCCGCCAACGGAGCCCTGGAAGCCAGCTACCACCTCGACCGGATTCCCCTCGCCCTCATCACCACTGCGGTGGGTGACGATCTTCCGCTGCGCAGCGAAGGCGTCATCAACGGCGAGGGCCGGATCAACCGCAGCGCCGCCGGCGACCTCAGTGGCCAGGCCACCCTGGTCTCGCCGCAAGGCAGCATCCACTACACCGATCGCCCCGACACGCCACTGCTGGCCTACCACGACTTCAACGTGCGGGCCGACCTCGCGCCGGACCGCCAGCATGTCACCCTGAGTGCGCGCATGGACGAAGGCGGCCATCTGGCGGGCGACATCGGCATCAACGGCCCGCAGCAGGCCCTGGCCGGCGAAGTGACGCTGCGCCTGGAGAGCCTGGCGCCGATCGAGCTTTTCACCAGCGAGCTGGCCGACGTCAAGGGGCATCTGGATGGCCGCTTCCAGCTGGGCGGCACCCTGGCCGCGCCCGACATCCACGGCCAGGCCCGCCTGGAAGAGTTCGCCGCCGAAGTGCCCGCCGCGGGCCTGCAGCTCCATGACGGACAGGTCACCGTGGCCACCCGCGACAAGCAACTGGACATCGACGGCCATATCGGCTCCGGCGAAGGCACGCTGACCCTGGCCGGCCATGTCGGCATGGGCAACGAGGCCGGCACGCAGTTGACCGTCAGCGGCAAGCAGGTCGAAGCCGCCAACATCCCCGCCGCCAAGGTGACCATCTCGCCCGACCTCAAGCTCACGCGCGATGCCGAGGGCATGAACGTTACCGGTTCCGTGGCCATAGACAAGGCCGACGTCGAACTGGAAAAACTGCCCGGCGGCGGCGTCGACGGCGTCCAGCCCTCCCGCGACGTGGTGGTCGTGGACGACGAGAAAAAGGCCGAGGAGGAGGCCGCCCTGCCGGTCACCGCCGACATCACCGTGAACCTGGGCGAGCATACGCATCTGGAAGGCTACGGCATGGACGGCAGCGTCAGCGGCTCGCTGAATGTGCGCCAGCGCCCCGGCCGCGCCACCCTCGGCCGCGGCCAGATCCAGATCGACGGTACCTACAAGGCCTATGGCCAGGACCTCACCATCGAAAAGGGTCGCCTGCTGTTCGCCAGCACTCCCGTCGACAATCCGGGCCTCAACATCCGCGCCGTGCGCAGCCTCAACCCCAACGCCACCATCGACGAGGGCCAGGTGGTCGGGCTGCTGATCTCCGGCACCGCGCGTCGCCCGGTGATGACCGTGTTCTCCAACCCCGCCATGGAACAGTCCGACGCCCTCTCCTACCTCATCACCGGCAAGCCCCTGTCATCGGTGGAAGGCGGTGAAGGCGACATGGTCAATGCCGCCGCGCAGGCTCTCGGCTCGGCCACCGGCGACCTCCTGGCCAAGGGCATCGGCGCCAAACTCGGCATCGATGCCGGCGTCTCCAACAGCGCCGCCCTGGGCACCGCCGCCTTCACCGTGGGCAAGTACCTCTCGCCACGCCTCTACCTCAGCTACGGCGTGGGCCTGTTCGACCCCGGCCAGGTCATCACCCTGCGCTACATCCTCAGCCGTCGCTGGAACTTCGAAGCCGAACAGGCCACGGAATTCAGCCGGGCCAGCTTCAATTACCGGATTGAGAAGTAGGGGCGAGGGATGAGGGGCGGGTAGCGAGGCGATCCGCTTGCTGGCCGGGGCCCGGTCGAGCCGGGGTCGGGGACGGGCAACGGGGGTGCAAGCATGAAGTTCCCGAGGCTGTCGCCATTCTCCTCCGGCATGCGCCCTCGCCCCTCCCCAAACCCCCCACGCCGCGGTAAGGTGGACAAATCCGTTTTCCTGGAGCCATGCCATGCAACACCGCCGCTGGATTCTCGCCACCGCCATCGTCTGCGCGCTGGGAGCGTGCTCGTCGCCTTCCGACCCCGCCTCCCGGCAGTCTCCCGCGGCCGACGCCTCGGCCGCGGCGCATGCCGCTTCCACGGCCACGCCGGCACCCGCCGCCACCGCCAGCGGCATCGACATGGACGCCATCGACAAGGCGGTGAAGCCGGGCGACGACTTCTTCATGTACGCCAACGGCAGCTGGTACGAGCACGCGAAAATCCCGTCGGATCGCTCCAGCGTCGGCACCTTCCTGACCGTCTACAAGAAGACGCAGAAACACGTCACCGACATCATCAAGCAGGCGGCCGAAAGCCATCCGGAAGCCGGCAGCGAGGCGCGCAAGATCGCCGACTACTACGCCGCGTTCATGGATACCGACGCCATCGAAAAGCATGGCCTGGAGCCGCTCAAGCCCCTGCTCGACGCGGTGGCCGGCATCCAGTCGCGCGAAGACCTGGCCCGGGTGCTCGGCAGCCGCCTGCGCCAGGACGTGGACCCGATCAACGCCACCGACTTCCGCACACCGAACCTGTTCGGCCTGTTCGTGGCGCAGGGACTGGACGACCCCTCGCACAACATCGCCTACCTGCTGCAGGGTGGTCTGGCTCTGCCCGGCCGCGACTATTACCTGTCCGACGACGACACCATGGCCGGCTATCGCGACAAGTACCTGGCCTACATCCAGCAGTTGTTCGAACTGGCCGGCCGCAAGGATCCCGAAGCCTCCGCCAGGCGTGTGCTGGACCTGGAAACGAAGATCGCCAAGGCCCAGGCAAGCCTCACCGAAAGCGAGGACGTGCACAAGGCCAACAACCTGTGGTCGGCAGCCGATTTCGCTGACAAGGCCCCGGGCCTGGACTGGAAAACCTACTTCAAGGCCGCCAGCCTGGACGGCCAGAAGACCATCGACGCCTGGCAGCCCGACGCCATCGCCAAGCTGTCGAAGCTGACTGCCGACGAGCCCCTGCAGGCCTGGCGCGACCTCCTCGCCTTCCACACGCTGGACGAATACGCTCCACTGCTTCCGAAAAAGTTCGCCGACCTGAGCTTCGGTTTCCATGGCAAGACCCTGAGCGGCATCCCCGAGCAGCGCGAGCGATCCAAGCGGGCGGTCTCGGCCACCAGCGATGCGCTGGGCTTCGCCGTGGGCCGCATCTACGTGGAAAAATACTTCCCGCCCGAGGCCAAGCGGCAGGCCGAGGACATGGTGCACAACCTCATCGCGGCCTTCGGCGAACGCCTGGACACCCTGGACTGGATGACGCCCGAAACCCGCGAAAAGGCCAAGCAGAAGCTTGCCACACTGAAGGTGCAGGTGGGCTACCCGACCACGTGGCCTTCCTATGACGGGTTGGAAATCAGCGCCGACGATCCGCTCACCAACGCCATCAACGTATCCCGGTTCCATTACCGGCAGCGCCTCGACGTGCTGGGCAAACCGGTCGACCGCGACCACTGGTGGATGGTTCCGCAACTGGTCAACGCCATCAACCTGCCGCTGGAGAACGAGTTGCAGTTCCCGGCCGCCATCCTGCAGCCGCCCTTCTTCGATCCCGATGCCGACGCCGCCCACAACTACGGCGCCATCGGCGCCATCATCGGCCACGAAATCAGCCACAGCTTCGACAACATGGGTTCGCAGTTCGACGCCGAAGGCCGCCTGCGCGACTGGTGGACACCGGCCGATGCCAAACACTTCAAGGAAAAATCCGACCAGCTGGCCAGGCAGTTCGACCAGTACGAAGCCGTACCGGGCGTACACGTGGACGGTGAGCAGACCCTGGGCGAAAACATCGCCGATGTCTCGGGGCTGACCATCGCCCGTATTGCCTATCACAAGTCGCTGGACGGCAAGCCGGCACCCGAGATCGACGGCCTCACCGGCGACCAGCGCTTCTTCCTGGCCTATGCCCAGGCCTGGCGGTCCAAGATGCGTCCCGAGGCCATGCGCCAGCGCGTGAAGACGGACGTGCATGCTCCGGGCCGCTTCCGTGCCCTCACCGTGCGCAATCTGGACGCCTGGTACAAGGCATTCGACGTGCAGCCCGATGCCAGGCTGTACCTGGATCCGGACCAGCGCGTGCAGATCTGGTAAATCGCGCGCCCGGACGCGCCGCCAAGCCCCGCCGGCCATGCCGGCGGGGCTTTTTTCATTCGGGTGATCCGGACCACGGGTCCATGCGGGCCAACTGCTCCGGATGCTGCTTGCGGATCACGCAAAAAGCGTTGCCGGACGGATCCTCCATCACCCACCAGCTCTTGACCCGGTACTTGCGCTTCGCCCCCGCGGCTTCCATGCGTGCGGATTCCTTCATGACCGAATCGGTTTCGAAATCCAGATGCACGCCCGGGTCGCGCTCGACCTTCTGCAACAGCACGTCGGGATCGCCGGGACGCGTTTTCAGCGTGACGTAGCGTTGCCCCGCCCTTGGCCTGTTCGGCACGGGTGCACCGAACGCGCGCGCCCAAAAAGCGACGCATTCTTCGAAGTTTTCCTCCAGACAATCGATGACAAGATTGGACAGACGGCTGCGGTGCATGGCTCGACCTCGTTTCATAACCGGTTTATCGGGTGTACAACGGTTACATGGTGAGTGTCGTAAAATAACCTGTCAAATATCAATTGATGGTTACGCATGACACGGGCACACCTGGACCTCCGCTGGCTCGACGGCATCGACATCGTCGCCGGCCATCCCGCACTGGATTTCGTCAACACCCTGCATTCCCGCGTGGAGCCGGAGACGCGCGATTACCTGGAAACGCCCGGCCATCTTGTCGGCTGGTGCCTGCATGCCGGGCTCGTCGACAAGCCGGTCGCGGCGCGCCTGGCCCGACTGTCCCCGGCGCGCGGCGGCCACCTGCTCGCCGCCGCGCGCGATCTCCGGCGCACCCTGCACGGCGTGTTCGACAGCCACCTGCATGGAAAGCCGGACCGGGATGCGCTGCGCCACCTGGACCATCTGCTGGAAAAGCATGCCGGCACGCGCTTCCTCGAACCGTCCGCAGACGGATACCGGTGGCGCTGCCGGGTCACCGACCGCCATCCCGCCAGCCTGCTGGCGCCCCTGGTCTTCCTCGCCGCCGACCTGCTGTGCTCGCCCGAACTGGCCCGGCTCAAGGCCTGCCCGCCACCGGAGGGCTGCGGCTGGCTGTTCCTGGACCGTTCCCGCAACGGCAGCCGCACCTGGTGCAACATGAAAACCTGCGGCAACCTGGTCAAGCAGCGCCGGCATCGGGCACGCCAGGCACGCCGGCCCTGACTCCCGTAAAACCATCCCGGACGACTACTTCCCGTACCTGATGCGCCCCCCGGCCACGGAGAGTGCCGGGCCGGCCGAAGCGCCAGCCGGGCCCGGGCGCGTGTCAGTGGATACCGAGACCCGCGATGGCCGCAATGGCCGTGCCGTCGAAACCCGCCAGGTCGGCAAAGTGGCGCCCCCGCTCGGTGTAGTCGTGGAACTGGTCGAAACTGGGCGCACCGGGAGACAGGAGGATGCTGTCGCCGGGCCGGCTGATGGTGCGGGCAACGGCGACGGCGGCGTCAAGATTCCCGGCTTCATGCAGCATGCCGCCCTCGCCCGCCGCACGCATGGCCGCGGCGATGCGCTCGCCGCTGGCGCCCTGGGTGATCACCTGCAGATCGGTGCGCATGGCGATGGCTTCCACGAAACCCGACCAGTCCAGGCCACGATCGTGGCCCCCCAGAATCAAGGTGACGCGATGTCCGGCAAGACTGTCCACTGCAGCCAGGGCGGCTTGCGGGGTGGTGCTGATGGAATCATTGATCCAGTCGAAGCCGTCGCGCCGGCCGAGCGGTTGCAGGCGGTGCGGCAAAGGCTGAAAGGCGGACAGGGCTTTCGCCGCCTCCGCGCGCACGTCCACGCCCGCCCGTTCCAGGGCGGCCAGTGCAGCGCAGACATTGAGCGCGTTGTGGTGCCCCGGCATGGGCAATTTCGATGCCGGCATCAGCCGTTCCGGCCCGTGGCAGATCATGCCCTGCTCCGTATGCCAGCCGTCTGGATGGCCAAACAGTACGCGGTTCACGTGCATCTGCGTGCGTTCCAGCAATGATGGCTGGGTGGCATTGACCAGCAAGGTGCGCGAAGCGTTGGCCAGTTTCAACTTGTCGGCGATGTAGCGTTCGCGCGAGCCGTGCCAGTCCAGGTGCTCCTCGTACAGGCTGGTGACCACGCCGACCTCCAGCGGACCGGCCTCGCCGGTCTGGAAACTGGACAGCTCGACGACCCACAGGTCGGCGTTCCGGCCGTCCAGCTCCAGCAGCGGCAGGCCGATGTTGCCGGCCAGTGCGGTGCGCATGCCGGCGGCACGGGCCAGATGCGCGGCGACCGCGGCGGTGGTGCTCTTGCCCTTGGTGCCGGTGATGCCGACCACGCGGGCACCGGGGTTTTCACCGAACCACAACGCGGTGCCGGAGGTGAATGCCGTGCCGCGCGCCCGTGCGGCCACGACGTCGGGGGTATAGGGGGAAATGCCCGGCGACTTCACCACCACGTCGAAACCCGCCAGGGCATCGACGTCGGGCGACGCGGTGCGCACCTCGATACCGCGGCTGTCCGCCAGCGTGTCCGCCTCGTGCGCGAGGCAGAACAGCGTCAGTGGCTGCCCGGGCAGATGACGGCGCAGCGCCTCCAGCGCCGCGCGCCCCTCGCGCCCGAAGCCCCAGACCGCGATACGCCGTCCCTCAAGCGCCGCGAATTTCATCGAGTGCCTTGTGCAAACGGGGCGGAACGAGGTGCTCGTCGGACGGTTCCAGCCACGGCGCCAGGGTCAGCTCGTCTGCATCCAGCTGCGGCAGGATTTCGCGACGGAAACGCTTCACCAGCGCGTCTTCGGCCCATTCCGGCCGCGCCGCCAGGGTAGCCATGGCGGCGCGCGCCTCGGCCCCTTCGCCGACGCACTCGAAAGGTTTGTGGTCGTGATACTCCATCAAGGCGTCGAAACCGGCGACCTGGCTTTCGTCGTCCAGCAGGTTGCGCCCGAAAATCGCCACCAGCTTGGGCTTGGGCATGAACGGGGCCAGCGCCAGGAACACGAAGTGGCACTTGGGGCACTGCCCGCACCAGCGGTCGACCGGCTTGGGGCCGAGGATGCGGAAGTTGCGGTTGCAGCTGGAAAAGACGTCGGCGTAGGCATCGCCCGTGCGCGCGAAGGCGGCGGTCACCGCCAATTCCGCCCACGGACGCAGCAGCGAGCAGTAGTCGAGGTCGGCGGCGACATGCGTATGCAGATAGCCGGCGAATGCCCGCTCGAAGGCCAGCCCCTTGCTCCACTGGTGGTTGACCTCCCTGCCCTCGTACTCCAGCGTTGCGGCCGAGGCCGAGCGTTCGTTGGCGAAGGCGATGGTGTCGTGGCCGTACACGATGGCCGCCAGGGCCAGGATGGCCGAATTGACGGCCGTGACCGGGATGTGGCCGTTCCAGGCGCCCATGCGGTTGTAGTCGAACAGGATCGGCGACAGCTCGCGGCCGATGTTGAGCATGCCCATGCCGGTACGCTCGGCGCAGGCCGCGATCAACGGCGAGTGCCCGACCCAGGCGACCGTGCCTTCGCCCCCGGCGCGGCGAATGGCTTCGATGACGACCAGGGAGTCCTTGCCGCCGCCGATGGGAATCAGGGTGCGCCGCGGCAGACCCAGCACGGGAGCGCCGGCCCGATCCGCGCCGCGCTCCTCCGGCTGGCGCGGAAAGCGCAGGCGTCCGGCCAGATCCAGCTTGTTGCGGTAGGCGAACTCGGCCAGGCCGTGCAGGTACAGATCGTCCAGCAGCGCGGCCGTGGCCGCGTCCGGTACTTCGCCGTCGACCTCGATGCGGGGGGGAATGCCGGCCTTGTAGTAACTGACACCGGCCACCAGATGCAGCCACCGCAGCGCTGCCGCGAAGGCCGCGGCACGCTCTGGCGGCACCGCCGGTGCCCGCGGGAACATGATGCGCTCGACGAGTTCCGGGCCGTCGTCGAAGGCGTACACCAGCTCGGCCACGCCGTCGGCATAGCCGGCGCGCACGAAACGGAAAACCTGCGCCTGGCGCGGGTCGTTCAGGGTCATGCAGAAACTCCGGAAAGCACCGCCGGCCGGTACCGGCCACACGGCGCATGGGATGGTCGGATGCCCATCGCGTCACTCGATCACGATTTCTTCGGCATCATCGCGCAGATTGTAGTGCGACGCCATGCTGGCGCCATACGCGCCGGCCTGGGCCAGAAGCATCACGTCGCCACCAAAGGTTTCGGGCAGGCGCCGGTCGGCGCCCAGCACGTCGCCGGTCTCGCAGATGGGGCCGACCACCTGGTACAGCATGGCCGGCGCCTCGTGGAGCCGGGTCAGGTTGGCGATCTCGTGCCAGGCATCGTACAGCGCCGGACGGATCATGTTGTGCATGCCGGCATCCACGCCCAGGTAGTGCTGCGTGCCCTTGTGCTTGAGCTGGGTGACGCGCGCCAGCAGCACGCCGGCCTCGGCGACCAGGAAGCGGCCGGGCTCGATCCACAGCCGGTACGGCGGATAGGCGCGGCGCACCTCGCCCAGCGCCGTATCGATGGCGGCCAGGTCCAGCGGCTGTTCGCCAGGGTGCATGGGTACGCCCAGACCGCCGCCGATGTTGAGCACCTCGATGCTGCCGATGCGCTCGGCCAGCGAGGCCAGCTGCGCGGCCACCTCGCCCCAGTGGGCAGTCTCCAGCACGCCCGACCCGAGGTGGGCATGCAGGCCGGTCACGCGCACCTCGTGCGCCGCGGCCAGCTCCAGGAAACGCTCCATCTGATCCAGCGGCAGGCCGAATTTGCTGGCATTGCCGCCGGTGCGCACCTTTTCGTGATGCCCCAGGCCGCGCCCCAGATCCACGCGCAGCAGGATCTCCTGGCCACGAAACAACTCGCCCCAGTGTTGCAGCGGATACAACGCATCCACCGTGACCCGTGCTCCGTTCCCGAAAGCGGCGGCGAAGTCCTCGCGGCGCGCGAAGTTGGGCGTGAACAGGCGTGGCGCGTCCGGGGCCGCGCGGGTAGCCGCCTCCAGTTCGCCCGGAGACACGCACTCCAGTCCGAAGCCCTCGTCGGCGATCGCCCGCACCAGTGCCGGATGCGTATTGGCCTTGACCGCGTACCAGTGCCGGTCGACGTGGCGCAGCCCTTTCAGCTGGCGCGCCCGCGCGCGCACCGTGGGCAGGTGGTAGACGTACCTCGGCGTGCGCTCCCGCGCCAGTTCCAGCAGGCGCGCCCGCGCGCTTTCGTCACGCCACCACGCCGGCACCGGCGGCGCTTCGCCGGCGCCGTACAGCACCTGCCAGCTGGGACCGAACAGCTCGGCGTCATCGCCGCGCAGGCTGCCGCAGCGCACCAGCAGCTCGTGCAGGTGCGGCACCATCTCGTCGACCACGCCCTCGTCGACCACGAAGGTCAGGTTGAGGTTGTTGGACGACTGCGAGATCAGGTGCACGCGCATCTGTCCGAACTCGGCCAGTACCGAGGAAAGCTGGTGCAACATGGCGCGCATGCCGCGCCCGACCAGGGTAACCGCCGCACACGGCGCGATCACCTTGACCCGGCACACCTTGGCCAGGTCCGCGGCCAGCGCCGCCACGGCATCGGAGTCGAGCAGGTTCTCGGTGGGATCCAGCGACACTGTCACGTTGGTCTCGGCCGAGCCGATCAGGTCCACCGACAGCCCGTGGCGTTTGAAGGCCTCGAACACGTCGGACAGAAAACCCACCTGCTGCCACATGCCCACCGATTCCATCGACACCAGGGTGATGCCCTTGCGCGTGGAGATGGCCTTGACGCTGGGCACGCTGTCACGCTCGCGCGGGCCGATCACGGTGCCGTCCAGCTCGGGATGGTTGGTGTCCTTGATCAGCAGCGGCACACGCGGCTCGCGCAACGGCGACAGGCAGCGCGGATGCAGCACCTTGGCCCCGGTAGTGGCGATTTCCTGGGCCTCCTCGTAGTCCAGGCGCTTCAGCAGACGCGCGCCGGGCACCTGGCGTGGATTGGCGCTGAACATGCCCGCCACGTCGGTCCATGTTTCCACGCGCTCGGCACGCAGCAGGGCGCCGAAATAGGCGGCCGAGGTGTCCGAGCCACCGCGGCCCAGCAGCACCGTACGGCCATCCCCGTCGCGGGCGATGAAGCCCTGGGCGATGAACACGTCGCCGCGTGCGGCCAGGGTGGTCGCCAGTTCCGCATCGGGATGCGCGTCGACCATGGCCGACAGCAGGCGCGTGCGCGCGTTCTGGTTGGGCAGCGTGGCGGCCGTGAGACACTCGCGGGAATCCACCCATGTGGTAGTCAGGCCGGCGGCTGTCAGGAATGCCGCTCCCAGACAGCTCGACATCAGCTCGCCGTGCGACTGCACTTCGGCCCGCCACGCCAGCAGATCGCCCTGTGGCCCCTCGCCGGCCAAGCGGCGCAGATCCGCGAAGTGGGCCTGCAAGGCGGGTGGCACCGGCAGGTCCATGTCCGCGAGCAGGGCCAGGTGCTGCTCGACGACGGCCTCGGCCTGTGCCGCGCGGGGACCGGCCTCCGGCGTACCGCACAGGGCCTTCAGCTTGTCGGTGACGCCCGACAGGGCCGACACCACCAGCAGGACGCGCCGGCCCTCGTCGCGGCGCGAGCGCGCCAGTTCCAGGATGGTCCCCCAGCGCCCGGCCGTGGCGACACTGGTGCCGCCGAATTTCATCACCACCCAGGGGATGGCGGCCGGAGAGGACGGTGCGGGGTCGATGGCGTTCACGAAACGGCGGAAGGTGGCGGGATGAAGGGCGTGCCAGTCTCGCCCCGGTCCGGGCAAAACGCAATTGCCGGGGTTATGGTAATTGACCATGAAACCGCCCCGCGACCGCCATTCAGGCAATGGCGCCCCATTCGCGGTCCGGCTTTGCGAAAATGGGCCGATCATCCGGAGATCTTCATGCTGCAGGCGCAACAGACACCGCCCGACACCATCACGCCCGTCGCCCCACGCAAGGGCATCAAGCTGTCCATCAACGGCGACGGCTACCAGCACACCGGCGATCCCGACATGCCCCTGATCTGGTACCTGCGCGACATCCTGCGCCTGACCGGCTGCAAATACGGCTGCGACAAGGGCGAGTGCGGCGCCTGCACGGTGCATGTCGACGGCAGGCGCGCACTGGCCTGCCAGTTGCCCATGAAAGACATGGAGGGGCGTGCCGTCACCACCATCGAAGGCCTGGCCGGCGACCGCAACGGCACGCTGCACCCGCTGCAACAGGCCTGGATCGCGGAAGACGCCATCCTCTGCGGCTACTGCCAGAGCGGCTGGTTGATGGCCGCCGCCGACCTCCTGGCCCGCAACAAGCAGCCCGGCGACGCCGACATCGACGCCCTGCCCAACCTGTGCCGCTGCGGCAGCCAGCCGCGCATCCGCGCCGCCATCAAGCGGGCCGTGGCCGGCATGCACAAGGATGGCGACGAATGAGCACCACGGTGCGGCTGTCCCGGCGCCGTTTCCTCAAGGTCATGGCGGGCGCCACCGGCGCGCTCATTGTGGGCGTGGGCACGACAGCGCGTGCCCAGGACCATGCCGACGTGCCGCTGGAGCTGCTCGGCAACGACTACACCCGGCTTGGCCCCTACCTGCGCATCGAGCCGGACGGACGCACCATCATCGGCGCGCGCGATCCCGATTGCGGCGAAGGCACGCACACCTCGCTGCCACTGATCATCGCCGAGGAGCTGGATGCCGACTGGAGCATGGTGCAGGTGCTGCCGCTGGGCCCCGAGGTGACCCGCGAGAACAACGTCGCGCACTGGCGCTACGGCCACCAGCGCAGCGGCGATGCCAGCAGCATCCCCGCGGCCTGGAACGATCTGCGCCAGGCCGGCGCACTGGCGCGCTGGCTGCTGCTGGAAACCGCGGCTCGCCACAGCGGCGTGTCGGCCAGCCGACTGCGTTGCGAAAGCGGCCAGGTGGTCGCGCCGGACGGACGCCGCTACGGCTACGGCGAACTGGCCGCCGACGCGGCCAACCAGTCGCCGCCCTCGTCACCGCCGCCACTGAAGTCGCCCGGGCACTACCGTCTGGTCGGCCATGGTGCCGGCGACGTGGACGCGCGCGACATCGTGCAGGGTCATGCCCGGTATGCCATCGACGAATACCGGGACGAAGCCCTGGTCGCGGTGGTGGTGCATTGCCCGTGGCCCGGCGGCCAGCTGGCCACCGTCGACACTGCCGACGCCCTCAAGGTACCGGGCGTGGAGCGCGTGCAGCAGTTGAAACCGGAAAGCGGCCAGCCGCTGGGGGCCACGCCCATCGCCCCCGGCGTGGCGGTGCTGGCCACTTCCACCTGGGCGGCGCTCCGGGGGCGCGACAAGCTCAAGCTGACCTGGAAACCCGGCAAGACCGTGGAGCCCGACACCGCCGCCCTGGTCAAGGAGGCCACCGACCTGCTGGACAGCCAGTCCGAGCCGACCATGCACGTGCGCCGTGACGGCGATCTGGACGAGGCCGGCAAACATGCCGTGATACGCGCGGAAGCCGTCTACACGCAGCCGTTCGTGGCCCATGCCACGCCCGAGCCCGCCAACTGCCTCGCCGACGTGGGCCATGACCATGCGCGGCTGGTCGTCCCCACCCAGGCGCCGCAGCAGGCGCTGGCCCTGGTGCAACGCCTCACCGGACTGTCCCCCGAGAACATCACCATCCAGGTACCGCGCGTCGGCGGCGGCCTGGGCCGGCGCCTGGACCATGACTTCGTGGCCGAGGCCGTGATGCTGTCCAAGGCTGCCGGCAAGCCGGTCAAGCTGATGTGGACCCGCGACCAGGACCTCGCCAACGACTACTACCGCCCCCTGGCCGTGCATCGGCTCAAGGCGGCGCTGGACCGCCACGGCCGCATCATCGCCTGGCAACAGCGCATGGCCAGTCCCTCCGCGCTGTGGCGGCGCGATGTGCCGGCCGACCGGCTGTGGACCTCCGAGGCCAGTGCCAGCGCCATCCCCGCCGGGCTGGTCGAAAACCTGCACAGCAGCTGGTACAGCCTGGACAGTCTGCTGCCGCGCGGCCCCATGCGCGGCGGCAGCGACGTCACCAACGCCTTCCCCGTCGAATGCTTCATCGATGAAATCGCCCGGGCCAGCAAGCGCGACCCGCTGGCGGTGCGCCACCAGTTGCTGGGCGAGCCGCGCAAGCTGGACCTCGGCGGTGGCGTTGTGCTCGACACCGGCCGCCTGCGCGCGGTGCTGGACCTGGCGGCCGAGCGCATCGACTGGAAAACCACGCGCCGCAACGGCCACGGTCTGGGCATCGCCTGCCACACCAGCCACGGCGGCTATTGCGCACACGCCTTCGAGGTATCCGTGCGGGACGAACGGCTGATCCTGCACCGCGTGGTATGCGCCATCGACGTCGGCCGCATCGTCAACCCCACCGGTCTGGAAGCCCAGGCCATCGGCGGCACGCTGTTCGGCATCGGCACCGCGCTGGGCCAGGCCATTACCGTCAAGGACGGACAGATCGCGCAACGCGACTTCGACGCTTACCCCCTTGCCGGCATGGCGCAGCTGCCGGACGCGGTGGAGGTCTACCCCGTGGCGTCGGACGCACCGCCCGGCGGCGCCAGCCCCGTGGCCGTACCCTCGGCCGTGCCCGCCCTGGCCAACGCGGTGTATGCCGCCACCACCGTGCGCGTGCGCCGGCTGCCGTTGATGGCGGAGTTGTTGCGGTTGCTTTGAGGGGGTGAAATGCGGGGACGGGCTGCTTGCGGGTTGTGGCCTGATTGGGCCGGACCGTGGCGCCCGACCAGGCGCCTCAGCCGCCGTCCCAGCGGTCGGAACGGGACGGCGTCGCGGGAGCCTTGTCGCAGCCGGGGGGCGGCGGGCTGCCGGCCACGCGGGCCATCGTGCAGTTGATGTCGTTGTCGACCTGCACCTCGGGTGCGCTGCGGTTCGTGGCCGGAGCCTGCGTACCCATGCCCGGCACCAGCGGATTGGCCGGAGCCATGTTCAGGCGTTCGTCGCCCGACTTGGACGACACGCCACGCGGCGGATCGCCGCCACACCCGATGAAGATGGCCAGCGGCCCCACGACGCAATGCACGCGCACGCCAGGCGCAAGGTGGAACGTGTGCTTGAAGGACAGTTTTTCCACGAACCGGCGCAGCATGGTGTCCAGAAGGCTTTCGTTGTCCGGAGCCCAGTACTGCTCGAAGATGGTCGGCGTATAGCCCAGGCGGTCGCTGCTGCGTTGCATGACGTCGGAATTGCCGCGCGGTTCCAGTTGCACGTAGCCCTTCTTCCCGTCCCGGGCGTCCCCCGTACCGGAGGCTCCCGCGCCGTCGCCCGTGGCCGGCTGGAAGCGGTCGTCCGCGGGCAGCCAGGAATCGTTCCGCGAGGCATCTGCCGCCGACTCCCCGGCATCGGCCGCGCGCGCGCTTTCCGAAGTCGCCGGCCCTGCCCGCTCGGCCGATGCCACCGCCTCCGCCGTGGTTGTTGTGGTCGCCGGTGCCGGCGTCTGCGGTGCGGGCACCGTCATCTCGGCATGCAGCGCGGGCATCTCCACGCGCGGCGCCTGCGGTTCGGGCACGGCGGCCACGGGCAAGTCGAAGCGGGGTGATGTCCGGCTGGCGGGGGATTCGGGAATCGGCGTCAGGGTGGCGGATGGCATCTGCACGGGCTGCACCGTCACCGGCTCGACCCGCACCCGCGCCTGGTCCGGCGTCACCGACACCTCGGGGGCGGCCAGCCGTGCCGCCGGCACATCCGGCGTGGCGGCTTCCGGTACGGTCCGGACCACCGTCGGCCGCGGCAGATCAAGCGTCCCGGACACGTCCAGATCCGGCCGCCCCAGGTCCACCTGCGGTCGTTCGCGCAGCGTCGGGACCGGCTGCATGGGTGTTTCGGGTGCCTCCACGCGGGCCACGGCATGATCGCCCTGCACCCGGGGCGCCGGAAGCGCCATGTCGGAAGGTTCGGGCACCAGACGCGGCAAATCGGTGGCGATCTCGATGTCCGGCACGGGCACGTCCGTGGGCGGGCTGGCCGCCGCCCTGGGAGCCGGCGCCGGCATCTCCAAGACCGGGCTCACCTCGGGCATGGTGTTTTCCACCCGGACCTCGGGTACCGCCTGCGCCACCTGCGGAATCGACGGCATGGCCGCTTCCGGTGCCTCCTTCACGGGAAGCGGCGGCGGCGCCGCCTTGCGCGGTTGCGGCCGCTTCGGCAGCTCAACCGGTGGCGGCGGCGGAGGCGGCTCCTCCACCTCGATGATGCGCACCTCCGTGGAAGCCATCAACTCCTGCAGATCCGCAGGCGGCGCATATCCCGGCGCGTGCACCGCCACCAGAAACACCACCAGCGCATGGACCAGCACGGTCAACGCCGCGGCCATGGCGCGCAGCCCGTATTCGGGAGCGGGATCGCCCCGGCGCAACCGCTGCAGCAGCAGAAGGGCCTCGCGGCTGCCGCGCCCATCACCGATCACCAGCGGCCGCTTCGAATGCGGCTGCCACTGGTGTCCGCCCAGGATGGGTGCGCCTACGGCGCCGTAGAAATGCGGCATGAGTGTCTGGGAAACCTCTGTCGAGTCCGGCCGGTCCGCTGCGGGTGACGCTGCAAGGTTACCGCAAGCGGCACCCGCGCCGCGGCCTATTTCGCGCGCCGGCGCTTGGGCTGCAGCAGGGTGCCGGTGCACCGGGCCGACCCGCAACGGCAAGTCCACAGCTTCTTCAGGCGCGCGCTGTGCGGCACTTCCAGCACGATGCCGTAGTTGTAGGTCAACTCCTCGCCCGGGGCGATGTCGCGCAAAGCCTCGATCACCACCTTGTCATGGCGCGGATCACCGTCGCCCGCCTCTTCGACCAGCGCTTCGCAATTGGGTTCACAGCTGTGGTTGATCCAGCGTGCGCTGTTGCCTCCGGCATTGGCGTCGATGATGTACGTGTCGTTGAGCGTGAACAGGAAGGTGTGCCCGGTTTCCGCGCCGTCGCCATAGCGCTCGTCGGCTTCTTCGTGCGTGATCAGGCGCCCCTTGTAATAGACGACGGTCTCGCCCTTGGCGATGGGCGCCAGGGCAAACACGCCATTGCCATGGATGGGGGAACGGCGGGCGGCGATGCGACGGGGCATGGTGGCAACTCGTGTGGAAAGCCTTCATGATGCCTTGTCGCGGGCTTCAGTGGAATTGTCGGTGCCCGCGCCCGGTCACGCTAGAATCAGTTGCCCATTCCGCTCTGGAGACGGTGATGAAACGCCTGTTGCCATGGATCCTTTCCGCCCTCCTGCTGGCGCTGCTGGCCGCCTGCTCGCCGCCGCGCAAGAGCATGTATCCGCCGACAATCAGCGTGCAGCAGTTGAAGGTGCAGCCGGACGGCAAATGGCACATGCGCATGCGCATCCTCAACAACAGTTACGGCTCGATGGATTTTCGTGCCCTGCACATCACCATGACCATCGACAACCAGCCGGCCACCGCCATCGACGCGACATTCCAGCTCGCCATCCCGGCACTCTCGGCCGATGTCACGGACGTGACCATCCGGCCTTCGGAAGAAGCCAGCCATGCACTGGCGGCCATTGCCGACAAGGGCAGCTCCGGCGGCCTGGCCTACACGCTGAAGGGCGTGGCCAGCGCCATTCCCGATAAAAGCGACAAGCCGCGTGATTTCGAGATCGAGAGCCACGACTGGCTGTCGGCGGTGCCGGGCATACCCCACACCTATCGTTGAGACGGCAATCGGTGTAAAAAGCGGTTTTCATCCAGAGCAAGACGCCCCGATGAGCGACGAAACGTTCCTGATCCGCCTCGCCAACACGGATGACGACGACTTCATCCTGGGCCTGGTGCCGCGCTTCACCGACTTTCCCCTGCCCCCGTGGCGCCGCCGCAACGAGTGCCTGAAGGGTATCGGGGAAGACATCGCCCGGCACCTGGCCGACCAGCCGCCGGGCAGCTTCATGTTCATTGCCGAAGATGCCGAAAGCGCGAAGCCGGTCGGCTTCCTGCACCTGAAAAAGGTGCAGGACTTCTTCAACCAGCGCACCAACTGCCACATTTCCGACCTGGCCGTAGCCCAGGGCCAGGAAGGCCGGGGCATCGGCCGCGCCCTCCTCGAACATGCCGAGCAATGGGCCCGCGAACACCGCTGCCACATGATTTCGCTGGCCGTGTTTCCCGGCAACGAGCGTGCGCGCAGGCTCTACGAGGAAAGCGGTTTCGGCCTGGACCTGCTGCGGCTGGCCAAACCGCTGGCGTAGCCTGCCGGGGCATGCGCCGGCAAGGCCATGCGCCTCTCCCCGGCCGAAGACAAGCGGACCCTTCCGCGGGATGTGGCCGCGCTCGGCGTCCGGAGGCCCGGGGCGGGCGACCTGCCCTCGGCCCGGCTCCGACCTGTCCCCGGGGCAAGAAAAAAGGCTTGCGGATTTGAAAATCCCGCAAGCCTTTGTTCTATATGGTGGGCCGTGTAGGGCTCGAACCTACGACCAATTGATTAAGAGTCAACTGCTCTACCAACTGAGCTAACGGCCCTTTTGAAAAGGGTGGGGTGGACGATGGGATTCGAACCCACGACATCCGGAATCACAATCCGGGACTCTAACCAGCTGAGCTACGTCCACCACATTTTTCGAGACGGGTGACCGAAGCAGCAGTTGGAATACCGAAGACAGACCGGTCTGCCATGTGCCGGAACTACTCCTGCATCGTGCCGCCAATATTCGATTGTCCACACATCCATGTTGTTGCGTCATCCGGGGATGGCGCGCCCGGCAGGAATCGAACCTGCAACCCTCGGCTTAGAAGGCCGATGCTCTATCCGGTTGAGCTACGAGC
>CAZMXV010000027.1:0-22179 GCA_964570295.1 uncultured Rhodanobacteraceae bacterium | reverse complement strand
TGTGGGAGCGGCCCATGGCCGCGATGGCATGCACTGCCGGAAACCGGCTCGCACGCCCCCTGATGCGGATCGAATCAGCTGGACTTTTTCGTGCTCTTGCGCGTGGTTTTCCTGGCGGCGGTCTTCCGGGTCGCCTTCTTCGCACTACTCTTGCGCGCGGGGCGCGGGCGCGCCGGTTCACCCTTCTTGCCCAGTTCCTCGAGCAGCGTACCCATGTCTTCAGCGTGTTCCTCTTCCTGGGCCAGGATTTCTTCCATCATGCGCCGCGTGGTCGGGTCGTCATTGCCGAGATAGCGGATGATCTCGCTGTAGGTCTCGATGGCGATACGTTCGGCGACCAGGTTTTCCTTGATCATGTCGACCAGATCCGTGCCCTCGACATACTCGGCGTGTGCACGCGTGCTGAGCCCGTCGGGTGAAAGGTCCGGCGCGCCCTCGAGCTGGGTGATGCGTTCGGCGATGCGGTCGGCATGGGCCTGCTCCTCGTTGGCGTGCTCCAGGAACTCCGCGGCCACCGACTGCGAATGGATGCCCGAGGCCATGTAGTAGTGGTACTTGTAACGCAGCACGCAAACGATTTCGGTGGCCAGGGCCTCGTTGAGCAGCTGGATGACCTTTTTGCGGTCGGCCTTGTAGCTGGGTGTCATGGCACCGTCGGCGATGTGCTTGCGGGCGCGATCACGGATGGTCTTGATATCGGTGAGAAACGGTTTCTTGGCCGCCATGATTGCCTCTCCTTCACGGATGGGTGGTGGTCGGCGGCCCTCAAGCCGCCGTCAATCCATCATAGCCCCCGACGGGCGCCGACGGGTGAATGAAACCCATTGGCAATCCGCCGGCGGCGATGGGTGCAACACGGGCAGCCACACTACCGGCGGAGGTAGACCTCGGCGCCCCGGGTGCGAAACTCGCCGGCCTTTTCGGCCATGCCCTCGTCCAGCGCCTCGCTGATGTCCATGCCGTGCTCGGCGGCGTAGTCGCGCACGTCCTGAGTGATCTTCATGGAGCAGAATTTCGGCCCGCACATGGAACAGAAATGCGCGCTCTTGTGTGCCTCCTTCGGCATGGTTTCGTCGTGGTATTCGCGCGCCCGCTCGGGATCGAGGCCGAGGTTGAACTGGTCGTCCCAGCGGAACTCGAAGCGCGCCTTGGACAACGCGTTGTCGCGCGCCTGTGCGCCGGGATGGCCCTTGGCCAGATCCGCCGCATGCGCGGCGATCTTGTAGGCGATGATGCCTTCGCGCACGTCCGCGCGGTTGGGCAGGCCCAGGTGTTCCTTGGGCGTGACGTAGCAGAGCATGGCGGTCCCGAACCAACCGATCATGGCCGCGCCGATGGCGCTGGTGATGTGGTCGTAGCCGGGCGCGATGTCGGTGGTCAGCGGCCCGAGCGTGTAGAACGGCGCCTCGTGGCACTTCTCCAGTTGCCGGTCCATGTTCTCCTTGATGAGCTGCATGGGCACGTGGCCGGGGCCTTCGATCATCACCTGCACGTCGTGCTTCCAGGCCAGGTCGGTCAGCTCGCCGAGGGTGTCCAGTTCGGCGAACTGGGCCTCGTCGTTGGCGTCGGCCACCGAACCAGGGCGCAGGCCGTCGCCGAGGCTGAAGGACACGTCGTAGGCCTTCATGATGGCGCAGATGTCCTCGAAATGCGTGTACAAGAACGATTCGCGGTGATGCGCCAGGCACCACTTGGCCATGATCGACCCGCCGCGGCTGACGATGCCGGTGACGCGCTTTGCCGTCATGGGCACGTAGCGCAGGCGCACGCCGGCGTGGATGGTGAAATAGTCCACGCCCTGCTCGGCCTGCTCGATCAACGTGTCGCGGAAGATGTCCCAGGTGAGGTCCTCGGCCACGCCACCGACCTTTTCCAGCGCCTGGTAGATGGGCACGGTACCGATCGGCACCGGCGCGTTGCGGATCAGCCACTCGCGGGTTTCATGGATGTGCTTGCCGGTGGACAGATCCATCACGGTATCGGCACCCCAACGGATGGCCCAGACCATCTTTTCCACTTCCTCGGCGATGCCGGAACTGACCGCGCTGTTGCCGATGTTGGCGTTGACCTTGGTGAGAAAGTTGCGGCCGATGATCATCGGCTCGGATTCGGGGTGGTTGATGTTGGCCGGGATGATGGCGCGCCCGCGCGCGACTTCCTCGCGCACGAACTCGGGCGTGATGGTCTTGGGCAGGGCCGCACCGAAGGACTGGCCGGGGTGCTGCACGGCGAGGTCGGCGGCTGCCAGCGCTTCCAGTTTCTGGTTCTCGCGGATGGCGATGTATTCCATCTCGGGCGTGATGATGCCCTGCCGCGCATAGTGCATCTGCGTGACATTGGCACCGGCCCTGGCGCGACGCGGCGTCGGCAGTGTCGGAAAGCGGATGTCGGCCAGCGACGCCGCCTCGGCATGGCGGCGGCCGAATTCGGACGTGCGGCCGTCCAGCACCTCGGTGTCGCCGCGCGCCTCGATCCAGGCCGTGCGCAGGGCCGGCAAACCCGTGCTCAGGTCAGCCTGGTAATCGGGATCGGTGTACGGGCCGGAGGTGTCGTAGACCGTGACCGGCGGATTGCCGCTGGCGCCGAACATGGCCGGCGTGTCGGCCTGGGCGATGTCGCGCATCGGCACGCGGATGTCCTCGCGACTGCCGGTGACGTACACCTTGGTGGAGCCGGCGAGCGGCCGGGTCACGGTGGCGGAGAGTTGCTGGGCGCTGCGCGCGAGAGGGGAAAGCTGGGTGTTCATGGCGGTCCGGTGGCAGTGGTCGGGGGGACGCGGAAGCGCATTCGCTCCCGCATGACCAAAGCGGCGGCACCGGACGCACGCCTCCCGGCATGCGGCAGAAGCTCCCTACGCCGGCATTAACCGGATCAGGTTCGAAGGGTCAATCTCAGCCGCCTGTGCGGCACCCCCGCTTCGATGGGTCCATTCAAACACGAAGCGCGGGCGGATGCGAGGGAGCCCCCTCGCCCTGCCGTTTCCGGAAGAAAGACGGCTCAGCGCGGCTGGTAGGCGCGAAGAAACATGTCCACGCCGGCCTGCGCGGTTTCTTCCAGTTCCTGCGCGTAGCTTTCGTCACACTCGACGCAGCCGAACAGGCGACGCATTTTCATGTCGCCCTGGATCAGCACCATGAACTGCACCGCCGCACGCGGCACATCCTCGATCTCCAGCCAGCCGGCCTCCATGGCCTGATGCAGCAGCCCCTCCAGCAGGGCATGGGTGCGCATCGCACCCTCTTCCCATATCAGGGGGCCGTAGCGCGGCACGCCCTTGGGGCAATCGCTGATGATGGCGCGGAACGTGCCCACCGCCTCGCGGCTGCAGTCGAGGCGGGCATGGGTGCGTGCCACGCGCAGCAGGTTGCCGCGGATGTCGAGCGCCGGGTCCAGCTCGTAGGTGGTTTCGGGGAGGAACTCCTGCATCCACTCGCGCACGACTTCGCGGAACAGGTTGTTCTTGTCACCGAAGTGGCTGTAGACGGTCAGCTTGGAGACGCCGGCGGCGGAGGCCACGGCATCCATGCTGGTGCCACGGAAGCTTTGCCGGGTAAACAGGCGCTTGGCCGCCGCGAGAATGGCGGCGCGCTTTTCCATGTCCTTGGGACGGCCCGGTCCCTGGGGTTTGGGGATCGTCTGGGTTGCCACTTCACTTGTACCTGATGTTTGCTTTATTATACGCCACAGTTCATTTATTTCCAGCCACCGTGCCTGCGAACTGTAAACCATGACCAGCCTTCCCACATTGCCCCACATCAACCTCAGCCACGGCTACCGCGAGGCGCAGCGCCTCGTGACGCGCTGGCTGGAGTCGTCGCCGCGCGATGCCCGCCGCCTGGCGTTTGCCGCGCGTGCCGCCCTGGGTCATCTCGACCGCTCCGAGCACGATCGCCTCGCACGCTGGCTGGCCTGGACCTGCGTGGCCGCCCGCAGCCAGGGGCGGGACGACGTGATGATCCGACTGGAACGACTGGACGGCGCCATGGGTCACGCCACCACGACGCAGCTGGGACGTCTGCCCGGCCAGCGGCTGCCGCGCGGCGGCCGCCTGCGCCACAGCGCCTGAAAGCGCATGACGCAAGTCACGGTGGCGCGATGACTTCCGGCACTACGGGAGCGACATGGCAAACGGCACTCTGGAGAAGCGGGCAAAAGCCCGTTCCGCCGCCTCGTCCATTGCCGCCCCGGCCCGCACCACCTATGCTTTTCGGCTACCTTCCACCGACAGCGGACAAACTCGCATGAATCCCGACATCGAGCAGGCACGACGCAACATGATCGACAACCAGGTACGCACCTGGGATGTCCTGGACACGCGCGTGCTCGACACCCTGGCCGGCGTGCGCCGCGAAGACTTCGTGCCCGCCGCTTTCCGCAACATGGCCTTTGCCGACATGACGATTCCGCTGGGCCACGGCGAAGTGATGATGAAGCCCGTGGTCGAGGGCCGCCTGCTGCAGGCCCTGGCCCTGACCGCCGACGACAGCGTGCTGGAAATCGGCACCGGTTCGGGCTACCTCGCCGCCTGCATGGCCCGCATGGCCGGCCACGTCACCAGCGTGGACCTGCACGAGGAATTCACCGTCGCCGCGCAAACGGTGCTGACCGGCGCCGGCATCGGCAACGTCACCCTGGAAACCGGCGAGGCCGTGCACGCCTATCAACCCAAGGGCACCTTCGATGTCGTCGTGGTGACGGGTGCCGTGCCCAGTGTTTCCGAACGCTTCCTGTCCTGGCTGAAGCCGGGCGGCCGCGCCTTCATGGTATACGGCCACTCGCCGGTGATGCGGGCCGTGCTGCTGCACCACGAAGGCCAGGGCCGGTTCCGCGAGGAAAGCCTGTTCGAAACCGATCTGCCCTGGCTGGTGCATGCATCACCGGCACCCCGCTTCACGCTGTAACGTGCCCCCCTTAAACAAGGAACCCGTGTCCCCATGAACGTCCGCCCCGTGAAACTGCTGCCGCTGGCCCTGGCGCTCGCCGTGGCGCCGATGTTTGCCCATGGCGAAGACCTGTTCGACGCCTACCAGCAGGCCTTGACCAACGATCCCGTGCTGGCGCAGCAAGTCGCCCAGCGCAATGCCGACAACCAGAACGTGCCGCTGGCACGCGCGCAACTGCTTCCGCAACTGAGTGCGGGCCTGACCCTGCAACAGAACAAGAGCGGCAGCGGTACGTACACCGATGCCTCGGGCCAGATCCAGAGCGCTCCGGACATGGGGTACGTGCGCAGCCGCAACATGAACGTGCAGTTGTCACAGACCATTCTGGATTTCGGCAAGTTCGCCGACCTCAAGACCGCGCATTCCCTGGCCGACAGTGCCGACGCCGAGTACCAGGCCGCCCTGCAGGACCTGATCGTGCGCGTGACCACGGCCTACTTCAACGTGCTCACGGCGAAGGACCAGGTCATCAACTCCGAGGCCTATGAGAAGCAGCTGGCACGCCAGCTGGATCAGGCCCAGGCCCTGTTCGACAATGGCCTGTCGGCGATCACCGACGTGCAGGACGCCAAAGCCCAGCATGACGCGGCCACGGCACAGCTCATTTCCGCGCGCAACAACCTCGACGACGCCCGCGAAGCACTGGCGCAAATCACCGGCCAGCCGGCCCAGAACCTCGACGTGCTGGCCGAGGAGTTGCCGATGTCGCCGCCGCAGCCCAACGTGTTGTCCACCTGGGTCGATCAGGCGAAGAACGGCAACCCCAACATCCTTGCCCAGCAGTACAACGTGGAAGCCGCCGACCATCGCGTCACCTCCGCGCGTGCCGCGCGCCTGCCCACCGTCACCGCCAACGTGAGCTACGGCAAGAGCGCCACCTGGTACCAGGACGGCCCGTACCAGCGCCGCCCCAACGACACCGCCATCGGGCTGACCCTGAACGTGCCCATCTTCGCCGGCGGCAGCATCCGCGCCAACGTGAAGCAGTCCATCTACAATCGCGATGCGGCCCGGGCCGGGCTGACACAGCAGGAACGCCAGGTGGTGCGCGACACGCGCAACCACTTCCGTTCGGTGATCGCCGGCATCAGCGAAGTGGAGGCCTCGCGCCAGGCCGTGATTTCCTCGACCAGCGCACTGGACGCCACCCAGGCCGGGTTCCAGGTCGGCACGCGCACCATCGTGGACGTGCTGCTGGCCCAGCAGACCCTCACCAACGCGCGCCAGCAGTATTCCCAGTCGCGCCACCAGTTCATCCTCAACAAGCTGTTGCTGGAGCAGGATGCCGGCAGCCTGGACGTGGACGACCTGAAGGCCATCAACGCCCTGCTGGTTTCTCCTGAAAGCACCGCCGCGCCCTCCGGGCCGACAGCACCCGGCCACGACACCGCGGAAGACGCCGCGCCGCAGGACGCCTCCGGGCAGTAGCGCCCCGCGTCCGCAAGGCCCCGGCTCCGGCCGGGGCCTTTTTCATTGGCGGGCAGTGCGTCCGCGAGCCGGCACCCTCGAAAGCGTCTCGTCGATCAGCACCATCACCCGCGCCACGGTGCCGCGCTCGCGCTCGAACGTGCGGCGGGCACGGCGGCCCATGTCCCGGCGTCTCGCGTCATCCTGCAGAAGCTCCAGCACCGTCGTGCCGAGCGCCGCCGCCGCGCGCACGCGCAGGCCGCCCTGCTGCTTCAGCAGCGCATTGGTGATGCCCTCGAAGTTGAACGTGTGCGGCCCGGCCAGCACCGGCACGCCCAGCGCGGCCGGTTCGAGCACGTTGTGGCCGCCGATCTCCACCAGGCTTCCTCCCACGAAAGCCACGTCCGAGGCCGCGTAGAACGGCAGCAGCTGGCCCACCGCGTCGATGAGGAAACACTGCGTGGACATGCCCGGCAACCGGTCGACGGTGCGGGTGGCCAACGCAAAGCCCTGCGACTTCACCAGCTGCTCCACCACCGGAAAGCGTTCCGGATGCCGCGGCGCCAGCAACAGGAGCGCGTCCGGCAGCCGCTTGAGTACTTCCATGTGGGCCTGCAGCGCGGCCAGTTCCTCGCCTTCGTGGGTGCTGGCCATCATCCAGACCGGCCGCTGCTCGCCCCAGGCACGGCGCATGGCGGCGCCTTCCTCAAGCAGACCTTCCTTGACCGGCATGTCGAACTTCAGGTTGCCGACCACGGTGACGCGCGTGCCCCGCGCGCCCAGCAGCCGGTACCGCGCGGCATCCAGGCGCGACTGGGCCGCCACGTGGGTGACGCAGCCCAGGGCCGACTTCATCAACGTGTGCAATACCGGAACATACCCGCGCAACGAACGCCGTGACAGGCGCGCGTTGGCGATGATCAGCGGAATCCCCCGCCTGCGGCAGGTGTGATAGAGGTTGGGCCAGATCTCCGTTTCCACGATGACGCCCAGGCGCGGCCTCACCCGGGACAGGAAGCCGCGCACCGCGAAAGGCAGGTCGAAGGGCAGATAGACGTGGAACACGCTGGTCCCGAACAGCTGGCGCACGCGGTCCGAGCCGGTGGGAGTACCCGTGGTCACCACCATCGGCAAACCCGGGTAGCGCTGCATCATGGCCTTGATCAGCGGCTCGGCCGCATTGACCTCGCCCAGCGACACCGCGTGCAGCCACAGGCTGCCGTCGCGGAAACGCGTGCGGAAAAAACCGAAGCGCTCGTGCCAGCGCCGGTGGTAATCGCCATGGCGCAGGCCGCGCACCACCAGGCGCAACAGCAGCATGGGCATGGCCAGATACAGGACGAGGGTATAGAAAAATCGCAAGGCACGGCTTCGTGATCGGGAGACCGCGAGTATAGGGGAGCGGATGCGGGGACGGAGGTTGAAACGAGGATTCAGGACGGCAAAACAAAAGCTACAATGGCCACGATGCCCGGAACACCCCGCCCACCCTTCCGCCCCGCCCTGCTCGCGCCGCGCCACTGGCCGGCCTGGGCGGGTGTGGGCGCGATGTGGCTGGCCGCGCACCTGCCGGGGCGCTGGCCCTGGCGGCTGGGCCGGTTCCTGGGTGCGGTGGCGGCGCATGTCCACAACAAGCGCCGTGGCATCGCCAGGCGCAACATTGCCCTGTGTTTTCCGGAACAGGATGCCGCCGCGCAACGCCGCCTGGTGAAGGCGCACATGCGCGAGATGGGCATGATGCTGATGGAGTTCACCATCGGCTGGCTGGCCGGCGACCGGGCCGTGGCACGCATCCCGGCACGCATCGAAGGCCTGGAACACCTGCGCGCGGCGCAGGCCGACGGCCACGGCGTGCTGCTGGTCGGCGGCCACTTCTCGAACCTGGAGCTCTGTGCGCGCCTGATCTCGCAACGCATTCCCATTGCCGGCATGTACCGGCGCATGGATTCGGACGTGTTCGAATGGGTGGTGCTGCGCGCGCGCCTGGGCTACGCGCAGGCCATGTTCGACAAGGACGATCTGCGCGGCACCGTGAAATACCTGCGCTCGGGCGGCATCCTCTGGTACGCGCCGGACCAGGACATGCGCAGCAAGGACAGCGTGTTCGTGCCGTTCTTCGGGGAACCGGCCGCCACCATCACCGCCACCCACCATCTGGCCCGGCTGGGCAAGGCACGCGTCATTCCCTTTTTCCACCACCGGCTCGCGGACGACAGCTACGTGCTGCGCCTGGAGGCCCCCCTGGCGCCCTTCCCCACCGCCGACGCGAGCGCCGATACCGCCCGGGTCAACCAGGCCATCGAAGCCATGGTGCGGGAAGCGCCGGAACAGTACCTGTGGGTACACAAGCGGTTCAAGACGCGACCGCCGGGGGCGTTGCCGGTGTATGGGAAAGGGGCCGGCAATATCGAAAATGCGGGTCGGGGTCGGGGTCCGGGACCCGGGGTCCGCGACCCGTAACCGGCCACGATACGGCCATGTGCAGGGCACGGGCTTCTTTGCGGGCTGCGGCACATACTTCAAAACGCAGCGAGATGTGCATCCCTCACGGGCCCCGGGTCCGGGGCCCCGGGTCCCGATCCACCGCCATCCGGCCGCGCCGCGCCTCATACAACTTCGCGTACTTCAAAAACGCATAAAACGCATGTACCCGCGCGGCCACGAATCCGGCGCGGCCCTCGCGCCAGTGCCCGCGCACCACGTAATAGCGCACGAATGCCACCCATGGATACCACAGCATGCGCCAGGCCGGATGCCGCACCCCGCGGCGCTCCAGATCCTCCACCTGCAACCCCGAATACAGGTTGGCCTTGGCCACGCGCCCGGCAATGTCGCGTTCGCCGTAGTGGTCGATCGTCACGTCCAGCGGCCGCACCGGGCCGTCCACGGCCACCGTCTCGTGCACCTTCAGGCCGTTCATGCGCGCACGGCGGCGGTCGAACAGGCGCACGTAGTGGTTGAGGCGGCTCTTCGGCGACTGCCAGCGCCAGAAAATCCACTCGCGCCGCCACAGCACATAACCGGCGCAGTCCGGGCCGGCCAGGACCGCGGCCAGGGTTTCGGCGCCACCCTCGGCCAGCTTCTCGTCCGAGTCCAGCAGCAGCACCCAGTCATGTCGGGCCAGGTCGATGGCGGCCTGTTTCTGTTCGCTGTAGTCCGTGAAGACACGGCCGAGAAAGCGCGCGCCATGGGCCCGGGCGATGGCGGCGGTGGCATCGGTGGAACCGGAATCGAGCACCACGATGTCCTCGGCCCAGGCCACGCTGGCGAGGCAGGCGTCCAGGGTGTCGGCACTGTCCAGTGTGGTCACGACCACGGAAAGCGGCTCCCGGCTCACGCCGCCTCCCCGCTGTCGTCGCGCACGTAGAGCGCCGCGCACCACAGGCCCAGAAGCCACCAGAACAGAAGGCCCCACCAGGCCGAATAGAAGGCCAGGTGCGTGTTGAGCGGGAACAAGGCCACGCCCAGGGCCAGCGTGGCCGGAAAAGCCATGTCGCGTGCCTTCGCCGTCACCCCGCGCCAGCGAACGAGGGCCAGCACCGCGGCCGCGAGCCACGCCAGCAGTCCCAGCGTACCGGTGTTGGTGGCCACCTCCAGCAGCAGTTGGTGGGGATGGCAGGCTCCCTCGCCCTTGCCGCAGGACTCCGCGACCACGAAATGGTCGTCGCGCGGCGCAAAGGCGGGGTAGGCATAACGAAAATCACGCACGCCGACCCCGTTGACCGGATGCGCCAGGTACACATTCCAGGCCGTGTCCCAGATGTCCAGGCGTCCGCTGAGCGCATGGTTGAGGTCGGCCTCGGACCCCCCCAGTGCCTGCAGCGACTGCTCCGCGCGGGCATGGAAGCGCGGTGAGTACTGCCAGGCCAGGACGCCCGCGAGTGCCGCCACCACGCAGGCCGAGGCGCACCACAACGCGAAGCGTCCGATGCCGCGGCTTTCGTGCCAGGCGAAGGCCACGCCGACCAGCGCATAGGTGAGCCATCCCGCACGCGAACCGGCCAGCAGGATCGGCCCCAGCATGAAACCGAATGCCAGGATCAGGCCGATCCGCTTCCAGCGCCGCTGCGCCGCCCACAGCACCAGCGGCGACAACGTGGCCAGCACCGGCCCCAGCTTCATGTTGCCGGCACCGAAGATGCCGGTCACGCGGACCTCCTGGGCCGGGCCGCCCAGGCTGTAGCCCGTCAACGCCTGCACCCAGGCATCCAGGGCCCACAGGGCCACCACCACGGCGGTGGCCGTCAGCAGTTGCTCCAGCCGCGACCGGCGGCGTACCGCAAAACACAGATACAGGCCCAGCGGCACGTAACGCAGGTAGCCGGCCACGGTCAGCCAGCTGCGCCCGGGACGCAGGGCATCCGGCGCCGACAGCAGGGCCGCGCCGAAATAGGCGGCCCACAGCCACAGCAGCAAACGTGCTCCCGGATGCCCCGACAGCGCGGTCGGATCGCGCACGAACAGGAGCACCGTGCCGATCAGGCACAGCAGCGTGCCCAGTTCGGACATGCGCCCGACCGGCAACAGGAAGATCACCAGCCACACGGGCAGGAGAGGTGAACGCAGGGCGGCTTTCAGGAAGGCCATGGGCGGATTCCGTGATGATGGGGGGATTGTACGGGACACGGAATCACGGCGGCCGGCCCCCGCCACGGCCCGGGACGAAAGTCTGCCAGGGGGCGGCCATGGGCCGCTCCCACCAAGGGGCATCCGAAGCGGCAGAAGCCGGGGGATGCCTCAGGAGAGAAGCTCGGCGTAGACGGCCAGGGTGTCGCGCTGCATGTCGTCGAGCCGGTAACGCGACAGGGGCGCGATGGAGGGGGCCAACCGCAGCAATTCGGCGGCGCGCTCGGTAAGCCTTTCCAGGTCGCCGGGCGGCACGCGCCCGGCAGGATAGAGTTCGGCCAGCAGCTCGCCCACGCCGCCATGGGCATAACCCAGCACCGGGCGGCACAGGGCCAGGGCCTCGACCACGGTGCGACCGAAGGTTTCCGGCTTGTTGGACAACTGCAGCACGAGCGAGGAGATCGCGAACACGTCGCGCACGTCGTCGCGGGTGGGCGTCATCACCACGCGATCCTGGAGGCCGTGGCGGTCCACCAGGTCCTGCAGTTCCCGCACGTAGGCTTCGCGGCCCGGCTCGACGACGCCCATCAGCAGCAGCCGCGCGTCCACTTCCCGTGCCGTCAGTGCCGCCAGCAGCTCGATGGCGTCGTGGTGTCCCTTCAGGCGCGTGCCGCGGCCCGGAAGCGTCAACAGGGGCGCCCCCTGGAGTCGGGGAAACTGGGCGAAAAAGGCCTGCGTCCAGGCACTGTCGGGACGGTAGCCGTAGGCGAACACGCGCGTGTCGATGCCGCGCGGCACCACCCGGATGCGGGCGGCATCGACGCGTGGATAATGCGCCAGCACGTAGTCGCGCACACTCTGCGACACCGCGATGATGCGCTCGCCGCGCAGCATCACGCCACTGTAGTAACCCGGAGAGTTCATGCCGTGCACGGTGGTGACGAAGCGCGGCTTCGGTCGCATCCCGCCCAACGCCCAGTACGCCAGCCAGGCGGGCACGCGCGAGCGCGCATGCACGATGTCGGGCTCGATCTCGCGCAGCCACTGCCGCAGCGGACGCACCACGGCCAAGGACGACAGCGACTTGCGGCCCACGTCCAGGGTCACATGCCGGCTGCCTTCCGCCTCCAGTTGCCGGGTCATGCGCCCGCCGGCGGAAATCACCACGGAACGGTGACCGGCTTCCACCAGTGCCCGCGCCACTTCCAGCGTGGAGCGCTCGGCACCGCCGGCATGCAATGCCGGCACCATCTGCACCACCGTCCAGGGACGGGAGGCCGGGTGCGACGACACGGTGGACTCGGAAAGACTCATGGCGGCGGCAACGCGAAACGCACCTCGGAAGGAATCCGCGACGGCAGGGAACGGGATCCCCGTGCCGGCGCTGGTTGCCCGGGAGCGGAAGACTCCCGGGTACTGTCAGTCACGCAGGATGTAGCGTGCGCTGCAATACGGGCATTGCGACTGGCCACCATCCTCGACGATGGACAGGTAGACACGCGGATGCGAGTTCCACAGGTACATGCCTGGCATCGGGCAGCCCAGCGGCAAATCGGCGCGGGTCACTTCGTAGGTATGTTCGGCATTGGGCGTGATCAGCTCGGGTGCCGTGTCGGAGCGCGTCATGCGCATGCCTCCAGGAAAACGGATTCAAGTCCGGCATTTTAGCGCAAGCCGCGGCTTGCGGGCATGTCCGCGCCGCCGGTCCATGCCGGACCGTCCCGGCATGGACCGCGTGCCTCGTCACCCCTCGGTGCGAGCCTTGAACGCCTTCGACTCGATGGCCTCGGTGGTGATGTGGATCCGCACCTCGTCACTGACATTCGGCACGTAGTTCGCCACGTCGTAGTCGGAACGCTTCAGCGTCGCCGTGGCGTCAAACCCGACGGCCGGGGCCGACCACATCGGCTGCGTGCCCACCTTGTTGATGGTGACATCGAGCGTGACCGGCTGGCTCACGCCGTGCACGGTCAGCTTGCCTTCGACCTGCAGATGCTTGTCATCGACGGCCTTCACCGACGTGCTGGTGAAGGTGGCCTCGGGAAACGTGGCCGCATCGAAGAAGTCGCCGGCCTTGAGGTGATCGTCCAGGGCCGGCACGTGGGTGTCCAGCGTGGACAACGGCATCACCACTTTCACCGACGACTTTTCGGGATGCTCCGGGTCGTACACCAGAGTGCCCGAGGAAATACCGATCACCGCCGAGGGGTTGGAGAAGCCGAAATGGTTCCAGGTCATGCGCACCTGGGTGTGACCCGGGTCCATGCTGTAGGTGACGGGAGCGGCGATGGCCACCGGCACGACACCGGCCAGCAGCACGAAAAGAACGAAACGCAGATAACGCATGGTCAATACCTCAGGGTGGAAAAACACGACCTCGCGGTCAGGAATGGCGGCGCGGCGTGGTGGACACCGTGCCAAAGGAAATCGAGACCAGGCCCGACACCCGGCGCAGCCTGTCGGCCAGGCGCGCCATGTCGGTCTCGCTGACGGACGGCTCGAACAGCAGCTCGAGCTGGTCATCGCCGGAACCCTCGTGGTGCAGCACCATGCTGCGCAGCGACAGGCCCTGGCGTGCCACTTCCGCACGCACCGGCGCCAGTTCGGCCTCGTCCTCCAGCGTCAGCAGCATGCGCGGCGGCCCGGCATGGTGGTTGAAAAAGCGGCGCTCCAGGGGCTTCAGCCCGGCCATGATGAGCGACACCACCACCGTGGCCAGGATCGCCGCCAGGTACATGCCGCTGCCCGCGGCCAGGCCAATGGAAGCCACCGCCCACAGGCCCGCCGCCGTGGTCAGGCCGCGGATGACCTGCTCGCGCTGCAGGAACAGGATGGTGCCCGCGCCCAGGAAACCGATGCCGCTGACCACCTGCGCGGCGATGCGCGAGGGGTCCAGGATCACGCCCTCGCGGCCCAGCACGTCGCCGAATCCGAACGCCGAAACGATGATGGCCAGGGCCGCGCCCAGGCAGACCAGCATGTGCGTGCGCAGGCCGGCAGCCCACTCGCGGCGCTCGCGCTCGATGCCGATCACGCCGCCGAGCACGGCCGCCAGCAACAGTCGTTCCAGCACTTCCACGGGCGAAATCATCGGTTCACCTGCCTGTTCCGGGACGGGATGGTCGGAAAGGATGCCCGGACGGGATCCACCGCACCGCCGCCATGCGTCATACTGGCCAGTGTATGACGCCTTCACCGTTGCAGCGAGTCGCCCCGGGAGAACACTGCGTGCCCCAAACCGCTTCAATGCCGACGCGGCGGGACGATGCCGGCGAATGCTGGGTCGTCACCAACGGGGCGGCCGGCAACGAACGCCAGGCCCTGGCGCTGGCCGGTTACCTGCCCTGGCCGGTGCGCAGCCTGGTGGTGGAGCCGCGGCCACCCTGGTCCTGGCTGGCCCCCCGGCGGCTGCCGGGGGGCCGCCTGGCATGGCCGGCGGCTTCGCGGCGCCTGCTGTCCCCGCCGTGGCCGGGCCTGGTCATCGGCTGCGGGCGCAGCGCGGGCCTGTGCACGCGCATGGTGCGGCAGTGGGCCGGTCCTTCCTGTCGCAGCGTGCAGATCCTCGACCCGCGTATCGACCCGCACCACTGGGACATGGTGATCGCGCCCGAACATGACGGCCTCAACGGCCCCAACGTGCTCACCCCCCTGGGCTCGCTCCATCCGATCGACGATGCGTGGCTGGACGACGCCCGCGGGGCCTGGGCCCATCTGGAGGCGCTGCCGTCGCCCCGGCTGGGCATCCTGCTGGGGGGACCGCGCCACGACGTGCCGCTGGACGCGGCCTGGGCCCGGCACCTCGCCGCCGCCGTCACCGCGCGCCACCGCGCACATGGCGGCAGCGTGATGCTGCTGGCGTCGCGGCGCACGCCGGCGGCGCTGTACGCGCGCCTGTACCACGCACTGGCCGACCTTCCCGGCATCCAGTGGGGCGGCGAGGACGACGGCACCAACCCCTACCCCGGGGTGCTGGCCTGGGCCGACCGCCTGGTGGTGACGCCGGACTCGGTGAACATGCTTTCGGAAGCCTGCGCCACCGGGTGCCCGGTGCATACCCTGGTGACGGCGCCCCTGGGCGGCAAGCGGGCCCGCTTCCACGCCCGCCTGCGCGAGCGCCATCTGCTGCATGACATCGACGCCGCCACGCCGCCCCGCCAGCCGCCCCTGCGCGAAACCGCCGCCATCGCCACGCACCTGCGGCGGCGCCTGGGCGTATAGGCGGCCCGGCCCCGCCCTCCCGGCCCGGATTCATGAATCCCCGGAAAACAGAACGTTAACCTCCCCCAACGGACATGCCGGATCGTCCCTCCGTTCAGTCGCGGGATACGAAGGCCTGCCTACGCTTTGTTATGCGTTGCTAACAAATGCGCTCACAAACGTGACTGGACCGACTGAACCGCAAGCATCATCACGTCCGGCGCCGTGGCAACGCCTTTCGGCAACAGTTCGCAAAGGAGGTAGCGTCATGACACCGAACGATCATTTCGACACCGCCCTGGCCGATCCGGCCATCATTACCCGCAGCGATCACGCGCCCACGGACTACGAGCGTTACGGCGACTGGGCACGCAAGTTCTTCGGCCGCGGCTGCCATCAGGAATACAAGGACAGCGAGACGGTCCTGGCCGGGGTGAAGACCCTGGCCACGCGCCCCGCCACCTGCCACTGAGTTTCCGCGCCGCGTATCGGCTCATACCTCGCTGGCGAATCCGTAGCCCAGGCGGCGTGCCGTGGCCAGTACGGCGTCGGCACGGGCGGCAAGCGCCTCTTCGCGCGGCACCACGCGGGGCCGCGCATCCAGCGTGCAGGCCAGCGCCCGGTCCAGCAACACGGCATGGGCGTCGGCCAGGGTCCGCGCCTGCGCCTCGTCCAGCAGGCCGGCTTCGCGGCAACGACGGATCAGGCCCGCACTGGACGTGACCCCGAGCAACCCGGGACGGGCGGCGGCATGGGTCAGCACCTGCCCCTGCAACAGGAACTCGATGTCCAGCAGGGTCCCGGCGCCCTGTTTCAGGTCCAGGCACCGGGCATCGGAACGGTCACGCTCCCGGCGCCAGCGGTGACGCATCGCGGCCACGTCCGCGCGCACCTCGTCCGCGACACGCGGCACCGCCAGCACGTCGCGGCGGATGGCCATCAGCGATTCGCCCAGGCGCATGTCGCCCGCCACCGGACGGGCCCGCAGCAGGGCCTGGTGCTCCCAGGTCCAGGCCCGTTCCCGCTGATAGGCGGCAAAGGCATCCAGGCTGGTCACCAGCAGGCCCTTGGAGCCGTCCGGACGCAACCGGGTGTCCACCTCGTACAGGCGGCCGGCCAGGGTCTGCACGCTCAGCCAGTGCATGACGCGCTGGGCCAGGCGCTGGTACCAGCTGACGCCGTCCAGCGGGCGTCTGCCATCGCTGACGGCGCCGGCGCGGGCCGAATCATAGACGAACACCAGGTCGAGATCGGAAGCGAAGCCCAGCTCTTCGCCTCCCAGGCTGCCGTAGCCCAGCACGCTGAAACCCAGCCCCTCGCCAGGCAATGCCCCGTGGCGCGCCACCAGTTCACGCTCGGCCAGGGTCAATACCGCTCCCACCACCGCCTCGGCCAGGGCCGCCAGGCGCCGTGCCGTGGCCACGGCATCCGTCCGCCGGTCCAGAAAGGCCAGACCCAGGCGGAAAGCCAGGCTGGCCTTCAGTTCGTTGAGGCGTTCCAGGTCGCCGCCGGCGTCCCGCTCATCCAGCGCCGCCAGGGCCCGGGTGATCTCCTCGGCAATGTCGGCGCGTTTCAGCGGCAGCTGTTCCATGCGCGGGTCCAGCACGTCGTCAAGCAGCAGCGGCTGCGCAATGACGCGCTCGGCCAGGAAGGCGCTGGCGGCGAACAGTTCGGCCAGGCGCCGGCGTGCGCCCGGCTGCTCCTCCAGCAGGGCCAGATAGGCCGAACGCCGCGCCACCGCCTGCACCAGCCGGATCAGGCGCGCCAGGCAGGCGCCCGGCGCCTTGCTGTCCTGGGCCGCGGCCAGCAACTGCGGCATCAGCCGGCGCAGGCGCTCGCGGCCGCGCGCGGACATGGCCCGCACCTGCGGCGAACGCCACAGCTGGCGCAAGGTTTCCCCCAGGGCCTCGGCATCGTCGAATCCCGCCGCGGCGAGGTCTCCGGCCGACAGGCTGCCGTCCTCGGCAGCCTTCCACAGCGCGGCATCCGGCTTGGGTGCCGGGGCATGGCGGCCACCATGCGGTACCAGCACGGCATCGAATTCCTCGCTCACGGCGGCACGATGGGCCGCCAGTTCCTCCGCCAGCGCATCCCAGCCTTCGTAACCCATGCCCAGTGCGATGCGCTCGCGTGCCAGGGCATCCTCGGGCACGTCATGGGTCTGCGTGTCGCGCAGCATCTGCACGCGGTTTTCCAGGTGCCGCAGGAACAGGTAGGCCTCGCGCAGCCGCCCCGCCTGCGCCGCCGGCATAAAGCCGCGCGCCTCGCAGGCCGACAGCGCCGGCAGCAGGCCGCGCACGCGCAGGCCCGGCTCGCGGCCGCCACGGATCAGCTGCATCAGTTGCACCACGAACTCGATTTCGCGGATGCCGCCCGGCCCCAGTTTCAGGTTTTCGGAAAGGTCCTTGCGCGCCACCTCGGCGTCGATGCGCTCCTTCATGTCCCGCAACCCGGCGAAGGCCGTGTAGTCGAGGTACCGGCGGTACACGAAGGGACGCAGCAGCTGCAGCAACTGCTTGCCGGCCCCCATGTCGCCGGCCACCGGGCGCGCCTTGATCCAGGCATAGCGCTCCCAGTCCCGGCCTTCGCGCTGGTAGTACTGCTCCATGGCGGCGAACGGCAGTGCCAGGCGCCCGGCACTGCCGAACGGACGCAGGCGCAGGTCCACGCGGGCGGCCACGCCATTGCGCTGCGGATCGGCCAGCAGGGCCACCAGCTGGCGGCCCAGGCGCGCGAAGTATTCGTCGGCCTCCAGCCCGCGGCGGCCGTCGCTGGTGCCCGGTTCGGCATAGGCCAGCACCAGGTCGATGTCGGAGGAAAAATTGAGCTCGCCGCCTCCCAGTTTGCCGAAGCCCAGCACCACCAGCCGCTGGATCCCGCCCTGCGCATCCCGGACCTGTCCGAAGCGTCCGATCACCGTCTGCTCGGACCATGCCAGGGCCCGCTCCAGCAGGGTCTCGTAGAGCACGCTGGTATCGGCAAGGATGCCGTTCAAGCCGTCCAGCGCATTGACGTCGCGAAACACCAGGCGCAGCGACTCGGCATGCCGGAAGCGGCGCAGGCGATGCATCGCGGTCGCCTCGTCGGTATCCTCCAGAACCACCTGGCGCTTGCGCATGGCCGCGTCGTCGCTGCTGCGCAGCCGCTCCAGGCCCGGCCCGCCCAGCAATTCGGGCTGCCGGCGCCAGACCTCGAAGGCGAAGTCGCTGGCCAGCAAGGTGTGCCGGATGCGCTCGGCCACGCCGGCATCGTCCTGCAGGACGATGCCGGCCTCGCGGCAACACTCGCCCAGCTCGGCGTAACGTGAGGCGACCAGGGATTCCAGTTCAGGCGGCAACGTGATCATGCCGCCATTATGCCGCCGGCGCGGGCCATGTCCCCACGACATGCCGCTCACGCCGGCAACCCACGGCCCCGTCCGGTCACCGACGTCATCCGCCGCTTGATGCGCATTCATTTTCCAGCCGCTACATTAGGACGGATCATCCTTGCCTGCCGCCGGCAGCCACCACCCGCCCCACGTGTCCGGTGCCGCACGACGCACCCGGGGAACCCTGTGGATCGCGTGACGACCGGGCCGGCCCCTCTCCGTCCACCACCCCGAGTTCCATGCCGCCAACCTTTCATTCCCCATCGGGTACCCGCACGCTCCGGATCGCCCTGCCGATTCTGACCGTCGTCGCCTTCATCCTGGTCACCAGCCTCGTCGACGGCGGCAAGGGCGTGGTGCCTTCCGCCCTGTGGCACGCACCCGACTGGGCACCGTGGTGGCATGCGCCGCTGCGCCTTTTCTGCAACGCCCTGCCGGGGCTTATGGTGGGTGGCATCGTGCTGGCGCTGACGCGCCGTCTGGGCCTGGCCGCGGTGGTGGCACTGGCACTCGAAGTCCTGGTCTACGTCGTCAATGCCCTGAAGATGCGCAACCTGGGCGCCCCCCTGCTGCCGGCGGATTTCCTGATGGTGGGCCAGCTCGCGGGCGGCGGCGTCGAACTGCTGGCCGGCTACCTGCCGCGCAGCCCGTGGCCGTACCTCGGCATCCTCGGCTTCATCGCCGTGATCGTGCTGCTGGCACGTTGGGAGCGACCCTTCCTGCGCCGCAGCTGGTGGCTGCGTGGCACGGTGGCGCTGGTGCTGGCGGTCGCCCTGGGCTCGCTGGTCGCGGGATGGTCGGCCTGGAACGTGGTCTACCACAGCGGCCGGCTGGGCATGCAGCCATGGTCGCCCAAGGCCACCACGGCCCACACCGGACTGATCAGTTCGCTGTTGCTGTTCCATCTCAAGTACGGCGGCGAGCACGACAAGCCCGACGTCGATGCCGCGCTGGCGTTGCTGCGCGAGCAGTACCAGGCCGTGCACCGGCGCGAACAGGCCATCGCCGAAACCGCCGGGGCCGACAGCAAACCCGACATCGTCATCATCCTCAGCGAGTCGCTGTTCGATCCGGGCATCCTGAAAGGCTACGACGAACACGACACCATCCTGCCCAACCTGCACCGCCTGTCGCGCCACGCCACCGCCGGGCTGATGCATGTGCCCACCTTCGGCGGCGGCACCATCCGCACCGGGTTCGAGGTGTTGACGGGACTGTCGCTGCGCTATTTCGACGACATCCAGTTTCCGTGGCTGCAGATCAACCAGAAGCGGATCCCGGGCATCGTGCGCCTGCTGAAGTCCAGGGGCTACGAGACCCTGGCCGTGCACGGCAACGACCCGGCCTTCTGGAACCGGACCAGCGCCTTCCGGAAACTGGGCTTCGACCGCTTCGTGTCCATCGACGATTTCGCCCCCGAAAACCACGTCAACGACGGCAAGTACCTGTCCGACAAGTCCTTCACCAGCGAGCTGCTGGCCCAGCTCAAGGACGCCGGTCCGCCACGCTTCGTCTACGGCCTCAGCATCGAGGCGCATGGCCCCTACGACAAGCCCTACGACATCGACCTCGAGGCACGCGATGCCATGCCGGTGCCCGACAGCATCACCGGCGACCACCGCAAGCACCTGCAGAACTACCTCTACCACATCCACCACGCCGACCAGGAACTGGGCCGCCTGATCGACGCGCTGGACAAACGCGAGCGGCGCACCATCGTGGTGTTCTTCGGTGACCACCTGCCGGCCCTGGTCCCGGCCTTCCAGGATGCCGGTTTCAAGGACGGCAAGGGCTTCCTGGTACAAAAGGTGCCCTACATCATCTACGACACGGCCCATCCCGACGCACCCGCCGAGCAGCGGACCGTGGCTTCGTGGATGCTGCCCGGGATGGCGCTGGCCAAGGCCGGCATCCGCGACGACGGCTATTACGCGCTCACCGACATCCTGGGCCCGAAACTGGCCGACCTCACGCGTGCCCCGGACGCCCCGCGCCCGAAGCCGACACCGGAACAGGAAACACTGGAAACCGGCATGCGCAACGTGGCCCGCCTGCGCCTGGAAGGCAAGCTGGCGCCGCTGTGGAACAAGGTGAAAGCCGCCGCGCCGGCCGCATCGACGCCGGCACCGGCAACCACGGCCATGCCTGCCACGGCAGCCAGCGCCCCTGCAGGACACCTCGAAAACCCGGAGTCGTGAAGATTCGCTGGAAGAGCCTCGAAAAACCGGTTTCCGGGGTGTCCGCGGTCTCGACCGGCGTATCGGCCAGCACGATCGCGGCCATGTGCCGCTCCCACGAAAAACCGGTTTTCAGGGGTTCGTGACCACGACGCGCCGGCAGCCCCGCACGGCCGGCGACGTATACTGGCGCTCCTCCCGCCCCGGTTGTCCGCATGTTCCGCTCCCGCCTTGCCGAACCACTCGTCATGCTGGCGACCGTGCTGCAGTGGCTGGTGCTGGCGACGGTCACCGGCGCGGTGGTGGGCGTGGCCTGCAGCCTGTTCCTGCGTATCCTGTTTGCCACCGAAGGGCACGTGTATGCGGTGCCGCTGTGGCTGCAGGCGACGCTGCTGATCGGCGGCGGCCTGGCCAACGGCGTGCTGCTGCACTACGGGTATCGGCTGAGCCGCAGCGGCTTCAATGATTCGCCGATCGTCGCGGTCAACAAGCAGCAGGGCAAGATGCCCTTCCGCACGCTGTGGATCAAACCGCTGGCCGCCCTGATCACACTCGGCTGCGGCGGTTCGGCCGGCAAGGAAGGCCCATGCTCGCATATCGGCGCCAGTTTCGCCGCCGGTGTCGGTCGCGTCTTTCACCTCAACAGGGAACTGCGCAAACGGCTGCTGGCCTGCGGGGTCAGCGCCGGTTTCGCCAGCGTGTTCGGCACCCCCATCGCCGGCGCCGTCTACGGCGTGGAGATGCTGGCCATCGGCCGCATCCGCCATGACTTCCTTTTTCCCGGCATCGTGGCCGGCGTCACCGCCTTTCAGGTCAGCAAGTTTCTGGGCGTGCCCTACCCCGAATACCACCTGGCGTTCATCGCCGATTTCACGCTGCTGATGTTCCTGAAAACCGTGCTGGTGGGCATCATCTGCGGTGCCGGCGCCTGGATATTCGTGGAGCTTCTGGGCCACACCCGGCGCGCGTTCGCGCGGTTGCGCACCCGCTTTTCACTGTGGCCGCCGTTGATGCCGGTCATCGGCGGCGCGCTGGTGGCGGTACTGATCGTGGTCATCCCGACCGACTACCTGGGCCTCAGCCTGCCGATCATGGACCGCGCGTTGCAGGGCGCGACCATGCCCTGGGCAGGCTTTTTCTGGAAGGCGCTGCTGGTGGCCATCACCCTGGGCTCCGGCTTCTACGGCGGCGTGGTGACGCCGCAATTCGTGATCGGCGCCGTGCTGGGCGGCGCCTGCGCGCCGCTGCTCGGACTGGAACCGGCGCTGGGCGCGGCCGTGGGCTTCGTGGCGGTGGTTGCCGCGGCTTCCAACGCGCCGATCGCCGCGGTACTGATGGGCGTGGAACTGTTCGGCGCCGATTCGCTGCTGTATGTCGCCGGCGCCAGTATGGCCGCCTACCTGGTCATCGGTCATCGCAGCGTGTATCCGGCGCAGATCGTCGCCTACAGCAAGTCGACCTGGTTGGCGGCACGCGCCGATTTGCCGGTCGGCCAGGAAAAGGTGCGCCTTTCCAACGG
>CAZMXV010000026.1:16256-22288 GCA_964570295.1 uncultured Rhodanobacteraceae bacterium | reverse complement strand
CAGCATTGAGTCACCCGACCGTACCGGTCCGGTGGCCGGTGGATCAGGACGTGGGGCGGTCCGGTGCCGGCTTTTCCACGCCGGCGATGGCCGTGATGCGGGCGCGCCGCATGGCCTCGCCGATGGCGGGGCCGCGCAGGCCCTGGTCCACGAACGGCGCGGCGGTAATGGCGGCCGCGGCGTGCCGGGCCGCGCGCAGGTAGCCGGCTTGCGGATAGGCATCATCGGTACGGCCTTTCCTGCCACGCTTGTCCGCCTCGCAGACGACAAGGAAGGTGTTCAGCCGTTGCGGGCGGCGCAGGGCGTCCAGGCTTTCCAGCAGCTTCAGCACCGTGGCCGGCCTGAGCTCCAGGGCGCGGTGCGCGTTGAGGTGCTGGCGGCAGGTGGCGATGGCCAGCGCGCGGTGCTCGGCGGGCACCTTGAGGCGCGCGGCCAGCGTTTCCAGGGGCGCCACGCCGCGCTGCTCGTGCATGAGGTGGCGGGGCAGCTCCGCGCGTGGTGTCAGTGCCTTGCCAAGATCGTGGGCGAGCGCGCAGAAGCCGGCGAGATCGTCGCCGGGCGCCAGCCGCGCGACCATGTCCACGACCATTTCCACATGGATGCCGACATCCACCTCGGGGTGGTGCGCGGGGGGCTGCGGCACGCCGTAGAGGGCATCGACCTCGGGCAGCAGCACGGCCAGCGCACCGCAGGCACGCAGGGTCTGCAGAAAGGCCGACGGCCGTGGTTCGCCGAGGGCGCGGCGGGTTTCCTGCCAGACGCGCTCGGCCACCAGGTGGTCGACTTCGCCGTCGGTCACCATGCGCCGCATCAGGGCCATGGTGTCGTCGGCGACATGGAAGCCCAGCGGCGCGAGGCGGGCGGCGAAGCGGGCCACGCGCAGTACGCGCAGCGGGTCCTCGGCAAAGGCGGGCGAGACATGGCGCAGCAGGCGCGCTTCCAGGTCCGCACGCCCGCCGAAGGGGTCCACCAGGCGGCCGTCCGCGTCCTCGGCCATGGCATTGATGGTGAGGTCGCGGCGGGCGAGGTCGTCCTCGAGGGTCACCTCCGGGCCGGTGTGGAACACGAAACCGTGGTAGCCGTGGCCCTGCTTGCGCTCGGTACGCGCCAGCGCGTATTCCTCGCCGGTGTCCGGATGCAGGAAAACCGGAAAATCCCTGCCCACCGGCTTGTAGCCGTGCGCGACCATGTCGGCGGGCGAGGCGCCGACCACCACCCAGTCGCGATCGGCGGCGTCACGGCCGAGGTATTTGTCGCGGACGGCGCCGCCTACCAGATAGATGCGCATGCAACGATTTTGCCATGGCACCGGACAGGATGGCGTGGGCGGGTGTCGACGATCCCCTCAGCGCCCGGAAACCCGGGGCGCATCGGCGGCGGGGCAGGCCACGTGCTTGCGCGGCGTACTGGCGTCGGGTGGCAGGTACGGCTGCCCGTAATGCGGCAGGCGGCTGGTCAGGGCCACCGCGTCGCCGTGCAGGCGCCAGTCGTAGATGACGCTGTAGGCCAGCACGCGCATCACGTAGGTACGGGTCTCGTGGAAGGGAATGGTGGCCACGAACAGGTCCGGCGGCAGGTTGCCGCGGGCGGCAAGCCACTGGTCCACGCGGCCGGGGCCGGCGTTGTAGGCCGCGGTGGCGAGGTAGGGCGCGCCGCTGTAGCGGTCGGCCACGTGGGCCAGGTAATGCGTGCCCAGGGCGATGTTGGTGACCGGGTTGTACAGGTCGCCGTCGAAGGCGATGCCCTGGCGGCGCGCCACCAGGCGCGCGGTGGAGGGCAGCAGCTGCATCAGGCCGCGTGCGTCGGCACTGGAGCGGGCGTCCGGCATCCAGGCGCTCTCGGCGCGGATGATGGCGTAGGCCCAGGCCGGGTCGATGCCGGCGTCGGTGGCCTGGGCGGCCACGCCATCCTGCCGCGCCAGCGGAAAGCGCTGTGCGTACAGCTGCATCAGGTCGCCATGGCTGAAGGTACGGATGGCGCGGTCGTACCAGCCACGCTGCCAGGCCAGGTAGGCGGCCTGCTGACGGGTCTTCGCGTCGGCGTCGGCCAGGGCGCGGTTCCAGACGCGGCGCGCGTCATGCAGCAGGTTCACTTCGAACAGCTCGAAGGCGCGGACCAGGGCGGGACGCTGCAACAGGGTCTGTGCCTGCGTCGTGCCGCCGGCGAGACTGCGCGGGCAGATGGCGTAGGGAAGGCCGGCGCGGTCGGCGGCCAGGAAACCGTAGTAGGTGGCCCGTTGTGCCTGCAGCGCGTACAGTTTCCGTGCGGCGTCCTTTTGGCCCAGCTGTTCCAGCACGCGGGCCCGCAGGTAACGCCATTCGCCTTCCTGTTTTTGCGCCTCGCCCAGGGCATCCAGTGCCTGCAGGGCGTCCTGCCAGCGTTGTTTGGCCAGCGCCACGCGCACGCGCCACGCGCGCGTGGCATCGGTTTGCGCCGCCGCGGGAAGGGTGGCCAGGCGGTGCAGCGCATCGTCGGTGAAATCGGTGGCCACGTACAGTGCCATGGCGGCACGGATGTCATGGGTCTGCGTGGTGCTGAAGCGGAAGTGCCCGGCCAGCTCCGGCCACAGCTGGTCGGCGAGACGGCTGTTGCGCCGCGCCACGCTCGTCATGGCCAGGGTCGCGGCCTGCCGGTTGCGGGCGTCGTCGGGCCAGGAGGCGGCCGCCCTGGCGGCCGATTGTGGATCACGCAGGGCCTGGGCCAGGTGCTCGGCATGGATCCTGTCGGTGCCGTCCAGCCAGCGGGCCAGCGAGGCAACCGTGGCGCCGCGTCCGGCCGCGACGGCACGGTCGATGCGCGCCCACAAGCGGGCCGGGGTCAGCAAACCGTGTGCTTGCGCCCACTGCTGGACCGGATCGCAGGCGTTGGGCAGCGACGGGCTTTTCCACAGTTCGGCCAGGTCCCTGTTGAAGTCCAGGCGCTGGCCCTGGTGCAGGCGTGCCTGCAGGGCATAACAGGCCAGGGCATGGCCCATGCCGGGCCGGTACAGGGAGAGAAAACCGGACCAGTCCTTGCGTCGGGCCAGTTCGCGCAGGTAGCGGCTACGCAGGTCCGATGCGGGCAGGAGGTCGGGATAGCGATCCAGATAGCCGCGCACCCGGGCGGTGTCCAGCGTGCGCAGGTCATGCTCCAGTGCGGCCGCTTCCAACCATGGATACAGCGGGTAGGTTTTCAGCCCCGATGCCAGCGCGCGCCAGCCATTACCGCCCTTGCGGGCTTCCGCATAGGCCTTGCCGAAGGCCGAACGCTGCGCCTCGATGGCGGCAGGAGAGGTGCGGTTGGCGGCCAGGCCCGCGCAGGGCAGGATCGCGATGATGAGCAGGGCGACAGGTACGGCGATGCGCGGAAGGCGTGGCATGAACGGCTCCGTGTGGTGGTATCCCCTGCGTGCCTGATTGTAGGTGAAGTGGCGGGGGATGCGTCGGGCGGCAACGCCGTGGAGGTCCGCTTCAGGCGGACAGCTGCTTGGCCGGGGTGATCCGGTGCACACTTTCGGGCAGGCGGATTTCGGCCGCCAGCGGCAGGTGGTCGGAGAAGGCGGATTCCAGCGTCCACACGCGTTCGAGCTTGATGGCTTCGGACGTGAGGATATGGTCGATGGCCCGCTGCGGACGCCAGCTGGGAAATGTCGGCGTCGGCTCGGGAGGCGGCTGCAGGCGGGTATGCCGGAACAGCTTGCGCATTTCGGGGCTGTCGGCGCCAGTGTTGAGGTCGCCCATCAGCACGGCGTGGGGATAGTGGCCCAGCAGTTCGGCGATGAAGTCCAGCTGCCGTGCGCGTGCCTGGGTGCCCAGCGACAGGTGGGCGATGGCCACGGCCAGGGTCTCGCTGCCGTGGTTGAAACTGGCCAGCAGCACGCCCCGGCCCGGGATGCGCCCCGGCAGCGGGTAGTCCAGCACCTCGTCCGGTTCCAGACGGCTGATCAGGCCGTTGGCGGTGTGCGCCAGGCGCCCGATGGGACGGTTGGGCTGGTAGCTCCAGTAGGGCATGCCGGCGGCTTCGGCCAGGTAGCGCGTCTGGTTGCGGAAGCCCGAGCGCAGACTGCCGGCGTCGGCCTCCTGCAGGCCGATCACGTCGAACTGCTCGAACATGCCGGCGAGCTGATCGAGGTTGGCCAGCTTGGTGCGGGTGGGCAGCACGCTCGCCCAGCTGCGCGTGAAGTACTCGCGGTAGCGCTGCACGCGTGCGCCGGCGAGGATGTTGCAGCTGAGCAGGCGCAGCAGGGCAACGTCGGCGCGGTCGGGAGGGGTGTTCATGGTGCGCGCGGGGAGCGGGGGATGGGGAGTGTCATGGTCATCTCGACCACCGGTGGGGGCGATGGTTCAGTCGGCCTTGCCCTTGAGTTCGCGTTCGACCAGCCAGCGGGTAAGGTCGACCAGCTCGTCGTAGCTCTTGACATGGTGGCTGAGGTACTTGCCGTCAACCACGATGGTGGGCGTGGCATCCACGTGCCATTGCCGGATCAGGCGCGTGTCGGCCGCCATTTGCCGTGTGGTCTTGTCCGACTTGGCCGCCTTCAGGAAGGCCGCGCGGTCCACGCCGTGCCGGGCGTAGAAGTCGGCCAGGTCCGACAGCGAGTTGAGCGGGAAATTGTTGATGAACTTGTCCTTGAACAGGGCGTCGTGCGTGGCCTTGGCGACGCCCAGCTCGCGGGCCGCGTAGTAGGCGCGTGCGAACGGTTCCCAGGCCCGGCTGAAATTGGCCGGAATGTAGCGGACCACCACGCCTTCGGGCAGGGATGCCTCCAGCTTGTCCATGTACGGGGCGAAGTGCGCGCAATGCACGCAGGCGTAGGAAAACACCTCGACCACTTCCACCTTGCCCTGGTCCGAATAGCGGTGCGGCGTGGACAACGTGACGTAGGCGTCACCGTCGGTGTAGCGCGGAGCCTTCGCCGTGTCGCCGGCATCGCCGGCCGAGCAGGCGCTGGCCAGGAACACGCTGCACAGGAGTATCGAAAGGCGTTTGAACATGGGAAGCCTCCTCGGGTTGTCGGCGGCCGGCGGCATGCAGCGCCGGCGCCGGAATCACTTGCCGGCGGCTTCCTTGGCGGCCAGCCACTTGGCCAGTTCGATGGCCTGCGTATAGCCACCGGCACTGCGGAAATCGAAGCGATACTTGCCGTCCACCACGAAGGCGGGCGTGCCGGCGACGGCATAGCTCTTCACCAGCTCGTCGGCGCGTTTCATCCGGGTGTCGACGGCGAAGGAGTTGGCCACGGCCGTGAAGTCGGCGGCCGGAATACCGAACTTGTCGGCGTAGAAGGCGGCAATCTCCTTGATGCCCGGCCACTGCGACTTGGGCTTGGGGCGGCCGGTGTCGAAGTCGTAGGTGGCGGTTTCGCCGGTCTTCCAGGTGGCATCGAACATGGCGTCGTAGCTCTTCTCGGCCACGCCCAGCGCCTTGGCGGCATACCAGGCGCGCTGGTAGACGGTCCAGTTCTCGTCCGGGCGGAAGCCGGCCGGCAGGTAGGCCATGGTGGCATAGGCGGGCAGCGCCGCCCGCATCTTGTCGACTATCTTGTGGGCGTGGTTGCAGGCCGGGCAGCCGAACGAGAAGATTTCGACCACTTCGACCTTGTCGGTCTGGGTCACCTTGGGCTGGGCCGGCTGGATCAGGAAGTAGTGCTTGCCTTCGACCCAGGTGCCGTCATCGACGAAATTCCGGGCAGCTTGCGCGCGGGCCGCTTCGGCCTCGGCGTTGTCGGAGCCGGCGCTTGTGGCGGCGGCTGCAGGGGTATCGCCGGTGGTGCTGCTGGCCACGGGAGCCGGCGCGCCGGCAGTGTCGCTGTCGCCGGTGGCGCGGGTGGTCGCCGGGGCCGGCACCGGGGTTTCCGGCGTGCCGGTCGTGTCCGCGGCCGTGGCTGACGGCGTGGCGGGCGGAGCATCGGGACTGGACGGCGAGCCGCAGGCGCCCAGGACGAGGGCGAAGGATGCGGACAGGAACAAGCGTTTGATCATCACGGCCCTCCCGGGGCGCGGGTGGCGCCGGCGTTGCGGGCCGGCGGCAGGTCTCATTCGGAGGCGTTGGCG
>CAZMXV010000026.1:0-16156 GCA_964570295.1 uncultured Rhodanobacteraceae bacterium | reverse complement strand
GGCGTTGGCGTCGGTGCCGGTGTTGGTGTGCAGCCCCTCGATATAGCTGGCGACGGCGGCGATGTCCTTCTCGTCCAGCTTCTTGGCGATGGACGGCATGATCTGGTCCTGCTTGGTGTCGCCCCAGGTGTCGCCGTCGTGCCAGGCGGTCAGCACCATCTGGAGGTAGTCGGCGTGCTGACCGGCCAGGTGCGGATACGGGGCGCCCGGATTGCCGCGGCCGTCGGGGCCGTGACAGGCCATGCAGGCGGGAATGCCGCGCTCGGCGTCACCGCTGCGATACAGCTTTCCGCCGGCCTCGACCAGGGCCTCGTCGGCAACGCCGGCCGTGGCTTTCTGCTGGGCGAAAAAGGCGCCCAGGTCGTGCATGTCCTGCACGCTCAGCGGCGTGGCCATGCCCAGCATGATCGGGTTGTTGCGGCTGCCGCTCTTGAAGTTCTTGAGCTGCTCGACGATGTAGTGCTCGTTCTGGCCCGCCAATTTCGGGTACTGGGGGTCGGACGAGTTGCCGTCCATGCCGTGGCAGGCGCCGCAGACGGCGGCCTTGCCCTGGCCCGCCTCGGCGTCACCGGCCAGCGGCCCGAAGTCGTCGGCAGCGGCGACGGGAGCGGCCGTTGTTGCCGCGGCCGGAGCCGATGCGGCGGTGGCTGCTACCGAAGCGGCAGCCGCGGGAGCCGATGCGGCAGTGGCTGCTACCGAAGCCGCCGCCGCGGGAGCCGAAGTGGCGGGGGCCGTGGAGGCACTGCCGGCAGCCGATTCCGACGACGTCGGCTGTTGCGTGGCGTCCTGCGCCATGGCCGCACTGGCGGCCAGCGCGGCGGCGAAAACTACAGCGCGCCGAAAACTCATACACTGTCTCCCGAAAACGAATGCTGCGTACACGGCGACATGCCGAAACCTCCAAATTATCGCCGGCGGCCTGCAACCGGTCAAACGACCGCCGCGGCGCGCCTGCGCCGATTCGACCAGAGCTTCCCCGAGAGAATAACCCATGTCTTCCAATCCCCTGCAGGATGCCCGGTTCGTCCTTGCCGCCCACCGTGTCGACCAGCTGCCACCGGACCATGGTGCGGAGGTGGCTTTCGCCGGCCGCTCCAACGCCGGCAAGTCGAGCGCCCTCAACAGGCTGACGGGACGCAAGGCGCTGGCGCGCACGTCGCGCACGCCCGGGCGCACACAGCAGATGGTGGTGTTCGACCTGGACGATACGACGCGTCTGGTGGATCTGCCGGGATACGGCTACGCCAAGGTACCTGAAAAGTTGCGCGAGCACTGGCGGCATGAGATCGACGCCTACCTGCGCCGGCGGGAAAGCCTGCGCGGCGTGGTGCTCATCGCCGACATCCGTCACCCGCTGAAGCCTTTCGATCGCCAGATGCTGGCTTTCTGCGCGGCGGTGGAGCTGCCCTGCCACCTGTTGTTGACCAAGGCGGACAAATTGTCGCGGGGGCAGGCCGCCGCCGCCCTCGACGCCGCGCGCAAGCTGTGTGCCGGCGAAGCATGGCCGGCGACCCTGCAGATGTTTTCCTCGCACGACGGCCGGGGTGTCGAGGAGGCCCGCGACGCGGTGATGCGATGGTTGGGGGCGAAGGACCGGTAGCGACGTGGAAGACCTCGCCCCTCGTCCCTCGCTGCCCGTGTCCTCAGCTACTTTCCATGAACACCCGGCACAACGCTTCCATTCCCGCGCGGTCGCCGTCGTCGAAACGGTGGGTACGGGGGCTGTCCACGTCCCACACGCCCAGCAACGAATGGTCGGCGCGTACCAGGGGCACCACGATTTCCGAGCGCGAAGCCGAATCGCAGAAGATGTGGTCGGGATGCGCGTTGACGTCTTCCACCACCTGCGTCTCGCGGGAGGCGGCGGCCAGGCCGCAAACGCCCCTGCCCATGGCGATGCGAATGCAAGCCGGCTTGCCCTGGAACGGACCGACCACCAGCTCATGGCCGTCGAAAAAGTAGAAGCCGGCCCAGTTGAGCCCGGGCAGGGCGTGGAAGACCAGGGCGGCGAAGTTGGCGGCATTGGCCACCAGGTCGCGCTCGCCTTCCAGCAAGGCGCGGGCCTGGTCCGCCAGTTCGGCATAGGCTTCGGCCTTGTCGAGGGTGTGCAGGGAGCGGCTCTGGAACATGCTGTTGCCTGTGTGCGGAAAACACTATTATCGCTCCATGCCTGACCATGCGTCGCCAGCCGTCGTCCGTTCGCGCCGGGAGTACCGCCAGAGTGGCCGGCTCGACAATTTCGTCGATGCCGCCTTTGCCTTCGCGGTCACGCTGTTGGTGATCAGCGGCGCCACCATGCCGCGCAGCGTGGACGGGCTGGTGGAGGCGCTGCGCGACGTGCCGGCCTTCGCGGCCTGTTTCGCGCAGCTGGCTTTCTTCTGGCACGGGCACGTGCGCTGGCGGGAAACCTTCAGCCTCACCGACCGGGTCGGATTGCTGCTGTCGCTGCTGCTGGTGTTCTTTGCGCTGATCTTCGTGTTTCCCCTGCATCTGGTGTTCAGCGGCCTGTTCAACAACTTCAGTGCCGGTTTCCTGTCACCGCAGGCGGTGTCCCTTGCCGATCCGGCCAACAGCCTGCAGGGACTCAAGATCCTGTTTGCCTGCTACGGTCTTTCCTATGCCTGCATGGGCGGCACCGTGTGGCTGCTGTTTCGTCACGGCACCCGCGTGGCGTCGGGCTTTTCCGTGGACGAGCTCGTGGAGCTGCATGTCAACGCCGACGCCTGGGCGTTCACGTCGCTGGTGGGCATCTTTTCCATGCTGGTGGCCCTGTTGGCTCCTGCGCCTGCCTGGGTGGCGCTGGCGGGCCTCAGTTACGGCCTGCTGAGCCTGACCGGCGTGGTGGCCAACCGGGCGCGCCGCCGCGCCCGTGCCCGCCTGGACGGAGAATAGCGCGTGAGCCATGTCTTCATCGCCGGTACCGACACCGGCATCGGCAAGACCCACGTGGCGGCCAGCCTGATTCATGCCCTGCGTGCGCGCGGCGGACGGGTGGTCGGCATGAAACCGGTGGCGAGCGGTTCGGAAGCAACCCCCGACGGACTGCGCAACGAAGACGCGCTGGCGCTGCAGGCGGCCAGCCGCCCCGTGCCCGCCTATGCCGACGTCAACCCGGTGGCGCTGTCGGCCCCGGTGTCGCCGCATCTGGCCGCCGAGGCCGAAGGTCGGCCCGTCGCGATGCCTCCCCTGCGCCGTGCCTTCGATGACCTGACGCGACGCTATGAGCATGTGGTCGTCGAGGGCGTCGGCGGCTGGCTGGCGCCGCTGGGCTGGTCGCTGCCGGCCTCGGCACTGGCGGAAAGTTTCAACCTGCCGGTGATCCTGGTGGTGGGATTGCGGCTGGGTTGTCTCAATCATGCCCTGTTGAGCGCCCGGGTGATTCGGGCCGACGGCTGCCGCCTGCTGGGCTGGATCGGCAACCGCATCGACCCGGACATGGCCATGGCGCAGGCCAACATCGAAACCCTCGAACGCCTGCTCCCGGTGCCCTGCATGGGCGTGCTGGAACATGGCGAACCGCCCCCCGCGGCCGCGGCACGTCTCGCCCGGGCCGTTGCCGCCCTGAAAACATGAGCATCCCCGAAGGAGCCTGACATGCATTACTACCTTGGCATCGACGATCTCGCCGCCGCGCGTGGCGAGGACCCTGATCTGGCCTTTGACGGCGTGAGCCCCGGCGCCCTGGCCGACACCCTGCAGGAGGCGCTGCGGACACCGGCCCTGTTCGAACGCTGGCGAGGCCGGCAGGCCGACCCGGAAGCGGTGGACCGGAGCCTGGCCGAAACCGACCCTGATGCACGCGTGCAGGCCCGCCAGGCCGATCTCAAGGTGGATCTGGAAGTGGAAACGCGCCTGCCCATGCGCGTGTTGCGTCATCGCCTGGACCTGCTGCTGGGCCGGCACTGGACCCTGCGCGATGTGCGCTAGCGAACCTGTAGTCCACGGCATGGCCAGGGCCGTAGGCCGAAAGTCATGGTGCTTGGACGGGGCTTCCGGGCCCTAGTAGAGTTGGGCCACCTTGCAGGGCACCGGTCGTTGCCGGTGCCGCCATTCACTTGAGGGAAACATCGCGATGCTTCGAACCCGCACGCTCGCCGCCATGATCGCCGCCAGCTTCGTCGTGGCGGCCTGTTCGCCATCCGGCCAGCAGCCGGTCGACCAGCCACAGGCCACCGACTCGTCCAGCGCCGTGGCCTCGTCCGCCGGCGCGGAAGCCGCCCATGCCAACCCGTTCTTCACGGCCAGCACGCTGCCGTTCCAGGCTCCGCCGTTCGACAAGATCCAGGACAGCGACTTCAAGCCCGCCATCGAAAAGGGCATGAAGGAGCAGCTGGCCGAGGTCGACAAGATCGCCAACAATCCGGACCAGCCGACCTTCGAGAACACCTACAAGGCGCTGGAGAAGACCGGCGCCCTGCTGACCCGCGTCACCAACGTCTTCTTCGCCCTCACCAGTGCCGATACCAACCCGACGCTGCAGAAGATCCAGGCCGAAGTGGCTCCGGAGCTGGCCGCGCACGCCGACGCCATCTATCTCAACGAGAAGCTGTTCGAGCGCCTCAAGGCCGTGCATGACAAGGTCGACCAGCTTGACCTCGACGCGGAATCCAAACGGCTGGTCAATGTCGTGTACGACAATTTCGTGCACCACGGCGCCAATCTTTCGGCTGCCGACAAGGCCACGCTGAAGGACCTCAACAAGCAGGCCGCCACCCTGAGCACGCAGTTTGGCGACAAGCTGCTGGCCGCCACCAACGCCGCCGCCCTCGTGGTCGACGACAAGGCCGCGCTGGATGGCCTCACCGAGGCGCAGATCGAAGCCGCGGCGGCCGCCGCCAAGGGCCGCAAGCAGGACGGCAAGTGGATGCTGACCCTGCAGAACACCACCCAGCAGCCGGCGCTGGCCGAACTGACCGACCGCGACACCCGCAAGGCGCTGTTCGAGAAATCCTGGACACGTGCCGAGCAGGGCGACGACAACGACACCCGCGCCACTGTCCTGAAGCTGGCCAAGCTGCGCGCCGAGGAAGCCAAGTTGCTGGGCCACCCCAACTGGGCGGCCTGGAAGCTGACCGACCAGATGGCCAAGACGCCGCAGCGTGTCGAGGAGTTCATGGGCAAGCTGGCTCCGGCCGTGGTGGCCCAGGCCAAGCGCGAGGCCAAGGACATCCAGGCGCAGATCGAGGCCGACGGCAAGGACTTCAATGTTCAGCCGTGGGACTGGTCGTACTACGCCGAGAAGGTGCGCAAGGCCAAATACGACATCGACCAGAGCGAGATCAAGCCGTATTTCGAGCTGGACAACGTGCTGAAGAACGGCGTGTTCTACGCCGCGCACGAGTTGTACGGCCTGAACTTCAAGGAGCGCAAGGACATTCCCGTCTACCACGACGACGTGCGCGTGTTCGAGGTGAGCAACGCCGACGGTTCGCCGGTGGGCCTGTTCTACTGCGACTACTTCAAGCGTGACAGCAAGCGCGGCGGCGCCTGGATGAGCAACTTCGTCGACCAGTCGAAGCTGTTGGGCACCAAGCCGGTCATCTACAACGTCGCCAACTTCCCCAAGCCGGCCGAAGGCCATCCGGCCCTGCTGACCTGGGACGACGTGATCACGATGTTCCACGAGTTCGGCCATGCCCTGCACGGCTTCTTCGCCGACCAGGAATACCCGACCCTGTCGGGTACCAGCACCGCGCGTGACTTCGTCGAGTTCCCCTCGCAGTTCAACGAGTACTGGGCCTCCAATCCGAAGGTGTTCAAGCATTTCGCCAAGCATTACAAGACCGGCGAGCCGATGCCCGAGGCCCTGGTCAAGAAGATGCGCGACGCCGGCAAGTTCAACGCCGGTTACGACATGACCGAACTGGTCGCCGCCGCGGCCCTGGACATGAACTGGCATACCCTGGGCGTGGACCAGATCCCGACCGACGTCGACACGTTCGAGGCCAAATCGCTCAAGGACGACGGCCTGGCCCTGAGCTATGTGCCGCCGCGTTACCGCACCAGCTACTTCAACCACATCTGGGCCAGCGGCTACTCGGCCGGCTACTACGCCTACCTGTGGACCGAGATGCTGGCCGACAATGCCCACCAGTGGTTCCTGGACAACGGCGGCCTGACCCGCGAGAACGGTGACCGCTTCCGCAAGATGGTGCTTTCGCGCGGCAATACCGAGGACCTGGCCAAGATGTACAGGGACTGGCTGGGTCACGACCCCGAGGTCGGACCGATGCTGAAGTACCGCGGCCTGGACCAGAACTGATCCGCGCCGCATGCCGCATGAAAAAGGCCCGCCATTTGGCGGGCCTTTTTTTCATGCGGGCGGACGTGCCGCGGAAATCGCGGGCGTCATGCCTGGCAGCACAGGACGTCCACCAGCAGCCCCTCGGCATCGAACAGCCACCATTCCTCGCGACTGACACCGATCACCGGGACGACCGTGGCCACTGCTTTCTCGTAATCGCCAAAGCGCGCCCGCACGCGCTCCGGAATACCGGGGTCGCCGGCATTCAGGACGCCGTGGGCCGGCTCGTTGGCGATTGCTTGAGTGGCAGCCATCTTTCACCTGGACGTTTATCGAGAAGAGGCCAGACTATGCCTTTGCCTGGTCGCAAATTTTGCGACCCAGTCGAGGGTGGGGCGAAGCCGTTTCCGCCGCGGAGCAGGCGTTCAGTGTGCCCGGGGCAATGTGGTGCAGACGTGAAAAGTACATGATGGATGTGAAAATTTCGCAAAGCCGGGTGTCCCGGTTCTCTTGTCCCCGGCACGGCGTCGCTTCCGGTGGCATCGCGAAATGCCCGTGCCCGGATTCTCTGATGGTGGGTCGGTGATTCCCTGTCCGCGGAAAGGGACAAGCAAAGAAGGCGCCGGGCAGAGCCCGACGCCTCCTTCTTCGCAACCGTATTGCGGTTTGCTTTTACTGCTTGCGGGCCAGCGCGGTGTTGGCTTCGCCCAGGGTCTTGAGAGCCGAATTGATGGCGGTCACGACCATGGTGTATTCCTGGCTCGCCACCTGGAAGTCGGCTTTCGCCTGGGTGGCGGTTTCCTTGTTGTCGCTCGCCATCTTGCTGGCGTCGTCGTACATGCGGTCCATCAGCTTGGACATGGCCTTGGCCAGCGCCTCGGCCACCTTGGCCATCCAGCTGCCGTCACCGCGCGGGGTGGATGAAACCTGGATCGGAGCAACGTGTGCCATGGTGATTCTCCCGTGTGAATTGAGTGGTACCCAAAGGTGGTGCGGTGGTTCTGCCACCGGCTTCAAGCTGTACTACGGTTTCGATTATCGACACGCAAGTGGCGGGAAATAACCGGGGCGTACCCTAGGTAGGGAAAACCCTAGGTCGCCGGTGGACCTTCAGGACGTGGCCTCCTCCCGGGCCATCGACTCGAGGTTGCGGGTGATCTCGTCGTAGCCGCGATAGAGGTCGGCGGCGTCGGTGGCGGTGATCTCGCCGTTGCGCTGCCGGGCCTCGATCTGCTCCTGCAGCGACTGGCGCGTCTGCTCCCAGTCGGCCAGGACCTCGCGGGCCGGTTTCGGATTCGCGGCGGCATCCTTGAGGGCGTCGTCGATGAGTGCCATGGCGTCCTGGCGGGCATCCAGCGGAATGCCGGGATCGTCTTTCAGGCAGTCTTCCAGATAGTCCAGGACTTTTTGACGCGTGGCGTCGTGGCGGGTGTCGTGGGTCATGCGGGCAATCCTCGGCATGGAGAAGGAGGGCGGGGCATCCGGCGGCGACCGGAATGCCTGCCTGGGGTCGAGTTTGGCAAGCCCCGGTGGAGCGTCAACCTGGGGAAAACCCTAGGGGTGCATCGCCGCTGCCGGAAAGGGCGCCTCCGGAAAACACCGGCACGCTTCCCCGGCGGGATGGTCCGGCTGTCCCGTGCCCTTGTGGAGGCTCCCCATGACCGTGCTCGAATCGACATCCAGCCGATGTTCCGGGATGACCGGATACCGGGTTGTCGGGAGGCCCCGATGCCGCTTTTGCGGGCATGCCCGCCACGTGCGGAGATGCCTGGCGTGTGCCGGCCGACCTCGGGAAAACCCTAGCTAGGGACCGTCCCAGCCTGACGTGATCCATACGGGCGGGTAGGGTTTCATACGACCGTTTCAACGAGACCGGAGAAGATCATGTCGGAAGTAGCCAGCGCCACCGCGCCACAACTGCCATTTTGCACGCCGGGCGGCGATACGCCCGAGACGTGGGGTTACCAGGGCGGTGCCACCGGTGCCGAAGGTGCCAGGACGCGGATGGGCTCGGGCCGTGCCGTCGGACCGGTGGGCCCGACGCCGCTGCCGCTTCCTGGCAACGACGGTGGCGACGCCACCCGTATCGACGGCAGCGCCCAGAACAGCGGGGAGCGCAGCACCAAGCAGACCACCGACGGCAAGACCATCGCGGTGGACCCGTTCCAGCGTGACGGCGACGTCACCATCGAGCGCGAGCGCACGCTGGTGAACATGCGCGGGCAGCAGTACGTGTCCGACGACCAGCTGGTGTTCACCACCGGCCGTGCCGACGACAACGTGCAGGTCACCAACAACGCCGACGGCACGCTGGGCGTCACCATCAACGGTCAGTCCTACGATGTCGAGATGGCCGACGGCCAGCAGCTGACCTTCCGTACCGGCGACGGCAACGACGCCATCACCGTGGCCTCGGACGTCAAGGTCAACGTGATCATCGACAGCGGCGCCGGTGACGACACCATCGCCACCGGCGCCGGCAATGCCACCATCTTCGCCGGCGACGGCCACGACGAGGTGACCACCGGCAGCGGCAGCAACTACGTCGAGGCCGGCAACGGCGACGACGTGGTCAATGGCGGCTCCGGCTACAACGTCGTCTATGGTGGTGACGGCAACGACCAGCTCCACGGTGGTGACGGCGGCAACTACATCAGCGGCGGCCGCGGCAACGACGCCATCGTCGGCGGCACCGGCGAGGACATCCTCAGCGGTGGCCGCGGCGACGACCGCATCGAAAGCCACGGCACCAGCCACGTCTATGCCGGTGCCGGCAGCGACATCGTCACCGGCAGCGGCCTGGACACCATCTACGCCGAACAGGCCGACGATGTCAGCGCAGCCGCCGGCGCCAAGGTAGTGAACGTGGTCATCGATCCCAGCCTGGGTACCAAGGGCGTATCGGTCGAGGGTACCGAGGGTTTCCAGCAGCGCGTCAATGCCGATCTCGACATGCTGCGCTCCTCGCCGTACGGACAGCAGATGCTGGCTGAATTCGACAAGGCGGCCGAAAACGGCAACACCCTGACCATCCGCGAACTGCAGAACGAGTCCAACGGCTACACCATGCCCAAGGAGGGCGGCAACAACTGGGCCGGCACCGAATTGCAGAACGGCCGTCCGGGCCCCGGCGACGATGCCGTGATCGCCTACAACACGTCGTTCCGCATCCCCGAGTTCCCGGTGCCGGTCGGCGTGCTGTATCACGAGATGTCGCATGCCTACAACGCGGTCACCGGCACCTTCCAGCAGGGCACCTACTATGGCGACGACGCCAGGGACTCGGGCAACGTGCCCAACTCCGAGCGCCAGGCCGTGGGCCTGGACAACAGCGGCGAGACCTACGACTTCGACCATGATCCGGCCACGCCGCCCACCACCCACAACCCGTTCCCCTTGACCGAGAACGGCCTGCGTGAGGAAATGGGACTGGATCCGCGCCTGCATTACACGCTGTGAGTGCGCGTATCGCCGGGGTACCCTTGCCGGGGCGCCCCGGTGCCTTCCAGATCCCCCCGGGAGCACGGCTGACATGACTTATCGTTTCAGGCATCTGACCAGCGTGGCCCTGGCCCTGGCATTGCTTCCTGCCGCGGCCGTCGTCGCGGCCGCTCCGGAAAACTCCGCCATGCATGACAGCACCACCACGGTTTCCTCGCCGCTGGCCACCCTCGAGGTGACGGCGCGGTACGACCGGCAACAGCAGAAGCTGGCATTCACCTGGACGCTGCACAACAGCGGTACTGGCGCGCTGGCGGTGTTCGACCGTGGCGACACCATGGCGTGGCACCGCAGGCCGCTGGGCAAGGATGAAGTGGCCCAGGTGCTGCGCAAGCAGGAGGGTGGCGTTCTGGTGTTGAGCCACAAGGCCATGCCGCTGCCCCATCCGTCGCCGACAGTTCCTCCGGTCCCGTTGGCGCAACGGGTCGATGCGGGCGCCAGCCACCAGGCCCGTTTCGAGGTCGACCTTCTGACGGCACCACCCAAGGTGCGCTACTGCCTGGGCGTGGCGCCTTTCGACGCAGGCGACTACAGCCCTGCCGGGAAAGCCGGCGAGGGCACATGGCGGGCCAGCTTCAAGGTGGTGGCCGGGCAGACCCTGCTGTGCACGCCGCCGTTCGACCTCGACGACGGGCGGTTCGAGGCGCCGCAGGCCGACGCGACATGATCCGCGCCTGACGGCACGGACGAAACGCAAGCGCCCGGGTCCCCGAATCCGGGCGCTTTCATGTAGGGAAGTCCATTGGCAGAAACGGCGGTTTTGTCCGGTTGTGGGGGCGGCCCATGGCCGTGGTCGACGCCTGCGGATACGCCCGTCGATATCTCGGGTCGGATGCGGAAGACTTTGCGTGCCCTAGGGAAAGCCCCAATGGTCCGCGGCGGCGGGACATGGAGAATGGAACATGCCGGCGGCCCATGGGCGTGGACCGGCATCCACCATGGACATGACGGGAGACGCACATGTTTGAAGGTATCGGTCAGTCGATCGGGCAATTCGCGGGACGTGCCATCGGCATCGCCTCGGGCAATCCGCTGGGCGCGATCGTGGGGGGCTGGCTGGGCAGCATCGCCGGCGAGATCATCGGCAAGGTTGTCGATCTTTTCCTGGACGGCGTCAGGGACCTGGCCCGCGAGGCCTTCTCGGCATCCCGGGATGCCGCGCACGTGTTCTCCGAGGCGTATGACGAGGGTTTCCGCACGGCGATGGAGCACTGAGCGTGGCGAACGGAGACGATCGCGGCCGTCGCGGCTGGATGGACATGCTGCGCCGGTGGCGCGGTGACGGTGCCATCGACGACCGCGACGAGGCGGCGCTGGCGCGACACTACGATGAACGCCAGGACCAGGTGCGCGAGGAGCTGGATGCCATCGTTCCGGAGTACCGCCGCCGCGTGCGTGAAGAAGGGGCGGCGCAGGCCGGGCAATGGCTGCGCGACACGGCACGCGAGATGGGGCGCCGCGATGGCGAGGCCACGCGGCGCATGCTGGAAAGCCTGCCGCGTTGACCCTGTCGCGGCGGTCCGTCAGAGGCGGTGCACGATCCAGCCAGCGGGAATCTGCCCGGTCGAGACGTCTCCGCTGACCGCCGCGCGCACCACGTCCTGCGGGGTCGTTGCCTCGTCGGGCCAATGCTGCGCGATGCGGCGCAGGGTGTCGCGGGTGTCCTGGGTGTAGGTGCCTTCCAGCTCGTTGCTGGCGTCGGCCGCCAGCTTGGCCGCGTACAGCTTGCGCAGCCGCGGATTCAGGTTGAACAGCCCCAGCAGCTTGCCCAGCGCATCGGCGTACAGGGGTTCTTCCAGCATCGGGCGCGGGGTCTGCTGGCAATACCAGGTGGTCAGGTATTCGATGGGGCCCAGCAGGCGACCGCGGCTGGCGGCACTGCCATGCCCGGAGCCGCCCCAGGCGCTCAACTGGCCGCTGGGCAGGTCCATGCGCTGCGCCGCCGTGGCCAGCAGGTCTGCCAGCGCCTGCTTGGCCGAGGCGTCTTCGCTCTCGGCGACTACCAGCAGGATCTTCAGGAACACCGGATAGGCGTCGTCGCCCAGCCTGCGCACCACGCGCTTGGCCAAGGCCAGGCGGCGTTCGTCGGATGACTCGTGCTGCAGGGCGGTCACCAGACGGCGCGTGGCCTCCAGCAGAGCGTCGATGGTGGCGGAAGGAGCGGGCGTTGCCATGGACATAGCTTAATCGCCCGGGGCGGGCAGGTCATGCCCGTCTGCGCAGGGTGCGTCAGGACAGCGGGTCGAGGATGAAGTCGACAACCTGGTCGAGCGGGGCGCCCAGCACCGAGGCCGGGACATGGGCCGCCAGCGAACGCTCGCTGGCCCGGCTCTGTCCCCAGACGTCCAGGCCCAGCAGCGCATTGCCGGACAGGGCTCCGGACCGCGCCGCGTCGCCACGCGCATCCACGCGCCCGGCATCGGCACCGCCGACGCGGGTGGGCAGGACATGCTGCGAGGTCGTCTGTGTCAGATCCATGGGGCCATTCTAGGGCGAAAGCCGGCACCGGACATCTAGGGTTTTCCCCATAGGGGGCGCCCCGGTCCGGCGCTATCATGAAGGCATCGCGGTACGGTCGTGCGGGGTGTCCGTGCGGCCATGCGGGACGGGCAACGGGTGGATCATGGCCGGCAAGAAAGGCGAAGACAGCGGCGACAAGACCGAGAAGCCGACACCGAAGCGCCTGCGCGACGCGCGCAGGGACGGCGACGTGCCCAAGAGCAAGGAGCTGACCAGCACCGTCCTGGTATTGCTGTGGCTGCTGATGCTGATGTTCGCCATGCCCATGATGAAGGCGCGCCTGTTCCAGCTTTTCGACATGGCGGTGGCCTCGATGGGGCAGCCCTTTTCGGTGGCCCTGCCGCGGCTGGGCGTGACCGCGGTGGAAGTGTTCGCGTGGCTGACGCTGCCGTTCCTGCTGGGGGCGTTCGTGGTTGGCGTGATCGTGGAATTTCTGCAGGTGGGGCCGGTGTTCGCGCCCAAGAAGCTCAAGCCCGACGGCAGCCACCTCAATCCGGTGGAGGGCATCAAGAAGATGTTTTCCCAGGACAACCTCATCGAAGTGGTCAAGGCCATTGCCAAGACCTCGTTGCTGGTGGGCCTGTTCATCTGGGTGCTGTTCGGGTTGATCGGGCAGTTCATCAAGTTGCCGTTCGCGGGGCCCGAGGCCATGGGCGAGGCGCACTGGGTGGCCGTGAAGTGGCTGGCCGCCGGCGTGATCTTCGTGTTCTTCTTCGTCTCGGTGCTGGACGCGTTCTACCAGCGTTATTCGTTCACCAAGAAAATGCGCATGAGCAAGCGTGACATCCGCCAGGAAACCAAGGACAACGAGGGCGACCCCATGATCAAGAACCAGCGTCGCCAGCTGCATCAGGAATGGGCGCAGCAAAATACCCTGGCCGGCGTGCGCGGGGCCAGCGTGGTGGTCACCAACCCCACCCACCTGGCCATCGCCATCCGTTTCGACATGGACGAGGACGATCTGCCGGTGATCGTGGCCAAGGGCGAGGACCACGAGGCGGCGCTGATCCGCCAGGCAGCGGAGGAGGCCGGGGTACCGATCATGCGCAACGTCACCCTCGCGCGTGGCCTGTACGAGCGCGTGGAGGTGGATGACTTCCTGCCCAGTGACTTCTTCGAGGCCGTGGCCGAACTGCTGCGCTGGGCCGAGTCGGTTCGCGAGGCGCGCGACGGGCGTTGACGGCCGCGGCCGGCTCAGGGGTGGCCGTGGCCGAACACCTGTTCCAGCGCCCGTACCAGGCCCTGGTTTTCCGCCAGCTTGCGCATCACCACCTCGACCATGGCGCCCAGCGCCAGCAGCAGCACCCAGGTGGACATCCAGGCCTTGATCGGCAGCGACAGCGCAAACACGTTGAGTTGTTGGGCGTAGCGGTTCATCAGGCCCAGCGAGATGTCGGCCAGTGACATCACCACCAGGCCGGGGGCCGACAGCATCAGCACCGCGGTCATGAAGAAGGAGAACTGGCCGACGAAGAACTCCAGGCTCTCCACGCGCAGCGGCGGCAGCAGGCTGGCCACCGGCCAGATCACATAGCTGGACATCAGCAGGTCCAGGAAAATGATGAACGCGCCGCTGGTCATGAACAGCCAGATGCCGAGCTGCATCAGGAACACGCTGGTGAGAGTGGTCTGCTGTCCCGAAAGCGGATCCATCTCCTGCGCGAAGGCGTAGCCGATCTTGTTGTCGACCACGGCGCCGGCCGCGCTCAGGGCCCAGAACACCATGCCGAAGCAGAAGCCCAGCGACAGGCCGATGAAGAATTCCTTGCCCATCACCATGAACCACATGCTGCGGTCGGTGATGGCGCTGTAGGGCTGGATGGTGGAGGCGATCGGGTAGATCAGCACCGCCAGGCTGACATAGAAGCTGTTGCGCACCAGCGCCGGCATGGTGCGGGAGGTCATCAGCGGCAGGACCAGGAAGGCGCCCACGATGCGCGGCAACGTCAGCGCCACCCCGGTCATGTGGTGGCCGATGTACTCGACGGGCGTGACCAGCATCGCGCGTGCCCTAGTGGACCATGCCGGGGAAGTGGGTGAACAGCCGGTCGGCGAAGTTGTAGAGCGTGCCGCCCAGCATGGCGGCCGTGCCCAGGATGGCCAGCACGATGGCGACGAACTTCACCGCGTAGGGAAACGTCTGTTCCTGGATCTGGGTGGCCGCCTGCAGGATGGCCACGAACAGGCCGGCGATGGCCGCGCAGATGATCGGCGGGGCCGACAAGGCCAGTACCAGCCACAGGGCCTGGCGGGCGAGCTCGATTTCCTGGTCGAACATGGCGTGTATCCGGTATCGGGTCGGCGGGTCAGTGGTAGGTCAGCACCAGGCCGTGGATCAGCTTGGCCCAACCACTGAGGAGCACGAACAGGAGCAGTTTGAACGGCAGCGAGACCATGGTGGGCGAGAGCATCATCATGCCCATCGAGAGCAGGATGTTGGCCACCACCAGGTCGATGATCAAAAACGGCAGGAACAGCATGAAGCCGATCTGGAAGGCTTCGGTCAGTTCACTGACGGTGAATGCGGGCACGATGACGATGAAGTCCTGTGCGGTGAGGTTGTCGCCGCGCTCGCCCGGCAGCAGTCGCCTGGCGCTCTGCAGGAAGAAGCCGCGCTCGGCGTCATTGCTGTGCTTGAGCAGGAACTGCCGCAGCGGCTCCTTGCCCGTCTGCACCAGTTCGCCGAGCTTTTGCATGGTCATCGGCCCCTCCGCCTGCGTGCCCATGCGCGTGTGCACGTTGTCGTAGGTGGACATGATGACCGGATTCATGACGTAGATCGACAGGATGATGGCCAGCCCGTTGAGAACCACGTTGGGCGGGACCTGCTGCAGCCCCAGCGCGTTGCGCAGCAGGCTCAGTACCACCACGATCTTGGTGAAGGAGGTCACCATCACGGCCACGAACGGCGCCATGGCCAGCGCCACGACGATGACGATGATGAGTGCCGGTGAGAGGCTACTGAAATCCATGCTCGCCCTCGAGGTGATCAATCCGCGCGCCCAGCCGTTCGCCGAGCACGACCAGGGTGGCCGCGGCGAAGCGGCGCTGGCCCAGCATGACCTCCACCGCCTTGCCCGGGAGCAGGGCGTCGTGCACCAGCGGGGTGCCGGGCTGCAGCCGGGCCGCTTCGTGCAGCGCCATGGTGAAAGGTGCCAGCCTGAAATGCAGCCGCGCGTCGTCGCCGGACTGGAGCAGGCCGCGTTCGGTCACGCGCCACTGTCCCTCCTCATGCCGGGCCGACCACGCGTCGGGCAGTCCCAGCACGGTGTCGCGCGTTTCCCGGGTGGGCCGGACCTGCGCCACCATGCCGGTGCCATGGTCCAGCAGCAGCACGTCGCCGCCGGCGATTTCCGAACGTTCCGCGGTGGACAGCAGGGGGCCCGGGAGCCACAGTTCCAGACCCAGGACTTCGGTGTCGCCGAGCAGCGGCAGGCGCTCCGGGTCGTGCTGCCATGCTTCGTGTTCCGCCAGGCGTCGCGCCTCGGCCGTGCCGATGCCGAGCCAGCCCTCGAGGACCCGTCCACCGGCATCCTTGAAGGTGAAGGCCAGCCACAGATGGTTGCAACCGCCCTCCGTTTCGAAGCCGGTGGCCAGCAACGGATTGCCGAACAATTCCGACAGGGCTTCCTGCAGCGTCTCGTTGGCCAGGGTCCAGGCCAGGACCCTGGCTTCGCCGCTGTAGTCGCGCCAGTGGGCATCGCCGTCCGGCGGCGTGCCGTGTTCGTGCTCCACCGCCACCCGCAGCCGGGTGGTTCCGTGTTCCAGGCACAGGCATGGCAGGGCGGCCGCGTGCTGCTGTCCCACGCCGGCACGCAGGGCAAGCGCGTGGTCCGCATGTTTCCACGCCATGTGGTTGCCGCGACTCAGGAGCCCGCGTGCGGCGTGCAG
>CAZMXV010000025.1:0-22566 GCA_964570295.1 uncultured Rhodanobacteraceae bacterium | reverse complement strand
GCCTGCGACACGGCGTCGGCCAGCCACTGCGACAGCGGCGGCGCGTTCCAGCCGCTGCCGTCCTTCTCCAGCTTCACGGTCACCTTGGCGCCATACGGCGGGTCCTTCTCCAGCAGCTCCTTGACGAAATCGCCCGCCTTTTCGCCGTCCAGGGTCGGCGGCAGACGCAGGCTGAGCTTGCAGGTGGTGTGCGGACGCAGCACGTTGCCGGCGTTGTCCAGCGGCGGCAGACCGTCGATGCCGGTGATGGCCAGCTGCGCGCGCCAGGTGCGGCTGAGAATCAGGTCGACCTTGTCGTCGCTGGCCGGACGCATGCCGTCCACCCACGGAAACTTGCTGTAAACCTCGTCGCCCAGAATATCGGCGCACTGTTTGGCCTGCTCGACGCGCTCGGCCGGCACTTCCACCTTCAGTTCCTGCGGCAGGATCTCGCCGGTGGTCTGGTCTTCCAGGCGCGACAGCAGCTGACGCAGCACGCGGAAGCTGTCCGGCACCACGCCGGAGGCATCCCCCGAATGCACGCCCTCGGTCAGCACTTCCACCTTGAGGTCGCCGCCCATCATGCCGCGCAGCGAGGTGGTCAGCCACAGCTGCTCGTAATTGGCGCAACCCGAGTCCAGGCACACCACCAGCGACGGGCTGCCGATGCGCTCGGCCAGATGGTCGACATAATGCGGCAGGTCGTAACTGCCCGATTCCTCGCAAGCCTCGATGAGGATCACGCAGCGTGCATGCGGGATACCCTGGTCATGCAGCGCCAGCAGCGAGGTCAGCGAGCCGAAGATGGCGTAGCCGTCGTCGGCGCCGCCGCGGCCGTACAGCCTGTCGCCCTTGATTACCGGCTTCCACGGGCCCAGGTCCTCGTCCCAGCCGGTCATTTCCGGCTGCTTGTCGAGATGGCCATAGAGCACCACGGTATCGTCGACCTGGCCGGGTACCTCGATGAAGATCAGCGGTGTGCGGCCTTCCAGGCGCACCACCTCCAGCGTGGCACCGGGCAGCTGCTCCAGCTTCGGGCGCGCCCAGTTCACCATCAGCTCGACAGCCTGGTCCATGTAGCCGTGCTCGACCCACTGGGCGTCGTACAACGGCGACTTGTTGGGAATCTTGATGTATTCCACCAGCTGCGGAACGATCTCGTCGTCCCATACGCCTTCGACGAAGGACTGGATCCTGGCGTTGTCCATGAATGGCCTCGTGTCTTGCAATCGGAAACGCTCATTCTAGCAGCCGTGCAGGCGACCTTCCGACACGCCCCTCAGCCACGGCGCACACGCTGCCACCGCCATCGCGCACGCCATGCGCCCGCATCGGACGGCAGATCCGGCATGCCTCTCCCGCGAGACTGCAACGGCGGCGTCATGCACGTCGCGCACTATCCACGCAACGAGGGAGACAACCATGAACCACAAGCCAGCCGCACCTTTCCTGGGCCTGCTCGCCAGCCTGGCCTTCAGCCTGCCCGCCCTGGCCGCAACCCCGGTCAACATCAATACCGCCGACGCCGCCACCATCGCCGAGGCGCTGGACGGCGTGGGCATGGCCAAGGCCCGGGCCATCGTCGACTACCGCGAGGCCCACGGGCGTTTCGAGGAAGTGGCCGACCTCGCCAACGTCAAGGGCATCGGCCAGGCCACGCTGGAACACAACCGGGACGCGATCCGACTGTCGGGCAGCCCGGGCAAGGGCGGCAAGGAATAACGCCACCGCATTCGCACCCACGCATCGGATCAGTCGAGCGGCAACCTCACCATGAGGTGAGCGCCCTTTCCCCAGCAAGGGTTTATCGCAACTCCGATCGGTGGGAGAATGCCCGATTCAAGCAGTCTTTTGCGCATCGCCCGGCCCTCCGGGCGATGCCTTTTGTGAGCCATGTCCGACATTCCCGAAATCGACACCCCCCGGCTGCGCCTGACGGCCCTCACCGAAAGCCATTTCGACCGCTATGCGGGCATGCTTGCCGATCCCGCGTGCACACGCTGGGTGGGCGACGGCCATGCGCTGAACCGCATGAACGCCTGGCGCTCCATGGCCATGCTGCTGGGGCACTGGCACCTGCGGGGCTTCGGCATGTGGGCGCTGGAAAACCGCACCGACGGCACCTTCATCGGCCGTGTGGGTCTGATGCGACCCGAAGGCTGGCCCGACATCGAGCTGGGCTGGATGCTGTGCCCCGACCAGCGCCACCAGGGCTATGCCACCGAAGCCAGCGAGGCCGCCCTCGGGTTCGCCTGGCAGCGCCTGCGCGTGCCGCGCGTGATCAGCCTGGTACGCCACGACAATGACACCGCGCGCCGCGTGGCCGAGCGCCTCGGCGGGGAATGCGTGGAGGAAAAGAGCTTTCTCGGCAGCCCCACCGACGTGTACGCCTATTACCCGCCACCGGCCGGCCAGTAGGCGCACGAAGACATGACCATCCTGCATCCCGTTTCCCCCGACCATTTCCGGCAGCAGGCGTGGGCCAACGGCAAGGGACGCACCACCGAACTGGCGGCCGGCCCCGACCCCGCGCACTGGCGCTGGCGCATTTCGATGGCGCGTATCGAACAGGACGGTCCGTTCTCCCTTCTGCCCGGCGTGCGCCGGCAACTGGCTCCGCTGGACGGCGGCCTGGAGCTGCACTTCGGCAACGGCGAGCGGCTGTCGGGCCGCCGCCTGCAGGTGCTCGCCTTCGACGGCGGCCGAGCGGTCGACTGCCACCTTCCCGACGGCCCGGGCCGCGACCTCAACCTGATGCTGCGCGAAGGCATCCACGGCGAACTCATGACGCGCCCGCTGGCGGGCACCATGCGCCTGCCGCCACACCGGGGGCGCTGGTTCATCCTGCAGCTGGCCGGCCATGCCAAGGTCGATGCCGAAGACGGGCACCGCGAACTGGAGACCGGCCACGCGCTGTGGGCACACGCCCGCGAGGACGTGCGCGTTTTCATCGAGGGCGCCGGGGAGATCGCCCTGGTACGCCTGGCCCCGGACGACTGAGCCCCGGCGGATGCCGGCTCAGATCGCCGGCGCCAGCGAGCCGTTTCCGACGTGGCGACGCGACGATGCCACGCGGGCCAGACGCGCCAGCGCATCAATGCGCGCGGTACGCTGCCAGGCCAGGATGACCACGATCAACTGCGCCAACAGCACGGCCAGGATGAGGCCGGGCATGCCGACGGCCACGGTACGAATACGCACCATCCCGACCAGGGCCACCAGGACATAGCCGATGATGCTGGTGCCGAGATACAGGCCCAGCGTGGCCAGCGGACGGCGTACCAGCATGGCGATGCCCCGCCCGAACGCGCGCGTGGCCGAACGCAGGCCCTCGTCCGCCGCCACCTGTGCCCGCGCGGACTCCATGATGGCGTGGGCCAGCACCAGCAGCACGCCCAGGACGATCTTGGCGCCGAGATAGCCGCGGTCGGCCTCGGACTGCAGTACCGCGCCCGCGGCATGGGTCGAGGCCGCGTGGAACAGGGCGGCACCGGCACCCGCCGCAATGGCGAAGGGAATCAGCCCCCACAGCATCAGCCGCAGCATGCGCCAGTACTGCGCCAGACCACCGTGCATCAGTTGCCCCAGTCCCGGGTGGCGCGCGCCGCGCACGGCCGTGACCACCATGCCGGTCAGGAACGGCGACAACAACAGGGTGACGAGCAGCGCCGTGCTGCGGCTGGCCCCGAGTGCCGCGCCGTGCTTGAAGACCGACATCAGGGCGTCGCCCATCAGCAACCCGTCGAAACGGGCGGCCAGTGCTCCGGCGTGCACGGAGTGGTCGAGCAGATGGCCCAGCGCCCGTCCCAGCGGAAGGGCCGCGATGGCGGTGGGAAGGGCCATGCACACCACCCACAGCAACAGCAGTTTCCATTGCAATGCCGACCAGAGCGCCGCCGGAAAAGCGCCCCACCCCACGCGTTTCTTGTTCTTCGTCATAGCGTCACCAGGAAAGTGCAGAGGGTTTCGAAAAATGCCGCGAAGTCGGCGGTCCAGCGACGCGAGGCGGAACGGTCGGCCTTTACCGCGCGACTGTCGTTGAGCTTGTCGACGTCGAGATAATTGAGCCGATCGGGATCAAGTTCGGCGGCCACGATCCGGCTCGGCCGGTCCCAGGTGAAACGTTTCCAGACGTCCGCGCCATCCCACGGCACGGTGTCGGTGGAACCATCGGCAAAGGTCACCTTGAGGGTGGTCGGCACCGCGGCACCGGTGCGCCGCACCGTCACCGTGGCATGCCACGGCCAGGGACCGCCGGCATCGGCGTCGGCATCGGGATGCTTCTTCTTCCAGGCCTCACGGGCCGCCTCGATACGCTTGTCGACTTCCTCGCCGGTCAGCGTGGTGCGCTTGCCGTCCTTCACCACGGTGCCGGCGCGCGGCACCTGCTCGATGTTGTCGATGCCGACCACCATGTTGTCCACGCGCGCGGTGCCGTACACCTGCGATGCGAACAGGCGCTCGACCAGATCCGGCCTGCCGGTGCCCTCGGCCAGGGCGTCGCGCAGGTCCGCCGCGCTGGGATGACGGAACTTCCAGCGCTGGTAGTAGAGCTTCATGGCGCGACCCATGGCTTCGCGCCCGACCAGGTTCTCCAGCGTGTGCATGGCCGAGGCCGAGCGCGAGTACACCGAGCCATAGCTCGTGTTGGACATGCGGTCCCAGGCATTGGCGTCCAGCGGATCGGCCGGAAAATCCACGCCCAGTACGCCGCCCAGGCGCTCCATGGTGAACGGGTCGATGGCCGGGTCGATACCCAGCCACCGCAGCAGCGGCGTCGTCAGGTGGATGCGCTGCCCGCGGTCGGTGAGCATGCGCTGGTCCCAGTATTCGTTCATGCCCTCGTCGAGGTAGGGCTCCTCGAACTCGTTGGAGCCCAGGATACCCATGAAGTAGCCGTGGCCGAACTCGTGGATGGTCACGAAATCGATCATGAACTGGCTGATGGTGCCGGGAGTGACCTCGTCGTAGCCTTCCGCGGTGAAGAACGTGGGATATTCCATGCCGCCGGCTTCGCCGGCGTTGTAGGGAGGCACCACGGCGGTCACGGTGCGGTACGGGTAGGGGCCCAGTGTCTTCGAAAAATAGGTGAGCGAATCGAGGGTGGCCTTCTGCACCGGTTTCGCGCTGGCCTCGTACTCGGGCGGATAGATGACCCTTACCGCCACTTCCGGGCTGCCCGGCCCCTTCCAGGTGGTGTCGAGCACCTTGTAGCCCGGCGCCGCGACCCAGGCGAAGTCCTCCACGTCATCCTGCACGAAATGGTGGGTGACCATGCCCTCGTGCTCCACCGGCTTGCCCTGCTCGCGGCCGACCGCGCCCACCGTATAACCCTTGGGAACGGTCAGCTTGACGTCGTAGCTGCCGTAGTCGGCATAGAACTCGCTGTGGTAGTGGAACTCATGCACGTTCCAGCGCACCTCGTCGGCTCCGCGCTCGCCGGGCAGTTCCAGCACGCCGATCTTGGGAAACCATTGCGCCACCAGATGGAACTTGCCGAACCAGCCGGTGCGCTCCACCACCCGCGGCAGCTTGTCGTGGAAGGCCATGTCCAGGGTCAGTGTGGCCCCGGCCGGCACCGCCCGCGGCAGGTCCAGCTCGACCACGGTATGGTCGGTTTCCGGGCCGTTGTCGGGATGCACGTAGCGCCAGGGCACGTCCTGCCCACCCTGCCTGACCTGCTGGAGGTCGATGTAGCCCCACTCGCCCTTTTCCAGCTCGGCCGCGCCACGCGAACGGCCGCTGCCCGAAAACATGCGGCGTTCGGTGAAAAACGTGCTGCCCGGCCCCTCGAAGGCATTGAGATAGAGGTGCAGGTACACCTTGTCCACGGGCCGGTTGCTGCGGTTGCGCCAGGTCATGCGCTGGCGTGCGTCGACGGTATGCGCCTCCGGGTCGAGGGTGGCTTCGATGGTGTACCGGGTCACGCGATCGGACAGCGTGGCATCGGTGTCGCTGCGGGGCCCGCCCCAGGCATCCGGCGCACTGGCCTCGCGGATGTTGGCCGCATGCGGGGAAGCGAAGGGTATCGGGGCACTGGCGGCCACGGCCGGCGCGGAGGTCGCCGGCGGCGGCACCGACGCGGCGGCGGGCACGTCGACCTGCCTGGCCATGGCCAGCAGGGGCAGGCACCCCAGAACGGCCAGCCACGGGTGGATGGAAAGCCTTCTCATGGACCTCTCCTCGTCGTTGCGGACACCGCGGACGCACGCCTCTTGCGCCACCCTGCCGGCATCGGACCCAGCGTGCATCGTACACGCAGCACCGGCAAGCGCCACAAGTCACCCTGGGCGCCGCCCCGCGGCGACACCCGTCGACCGCGTGTTCTGCCGCGTGCAGGGGAAACGGGTTCAGTAGACGTCGCGGCGATAGCGGCCGTCGACGGCCAGGCGCTCCAGCGTCCCGGCGCCCAGGATGCGCGCCAGCACCTCGTCCACGGCATGCCCCATGGCCAGGCTGCCGCAGACATACAGGGAGGCGCCGTCGGCAATGCGCCGGCGCAGGGTATCGGCATGCGCCGCCAGCAAATGCTGCACGTACATGCGCGCTTCCTGGTCACGCGAAAAGGCCAGGTCCAGGCGCGACAGGCGGCCTTCACGGTGCCATGTCTCGATCTCGTCCCGGTAGAAAAAATCGCGTGCCGCCTGACGCTCCCCGAAAAGCAGCCAGTTGTCGTGGTGCCCCGCCGCCAGGCGCGCCTTCAGCAGGGCGCGCAGGCCGGCCAGGCCGGTGCCGTTGCCGACCAGCACCAGCGGGCGGTCGTCGCGGGGAGGATGGAAGTTGGCGTTGGTCCGGATGCGCAGGTCGACAGGCGCGCCCTCCGGCGCATGCCGGGTCAGCCAGCCGCTGCCCAGCCCCGGGCGGCCGTCCGCATGCTGCATGTACCGGACCAGCAGGTGCAGCGCGCCATCGGCCGGCAGCGAGGCGATGGAGTATTCGCGGTGTGGCAGGGGTTCCAGCGACGCCGCCAGGATGGCCGCGTCCACGCCCCTGGAAGCCGACCGGTCCGGCAGGCGGGAACGTGCCAGCACGTCGGCCAGCGGCTCCATGCCGCGTCCGGCATCCACTCTGCGGGTGCCATCCAGCCCCGTGTCCTGCAGGAAGGCCGCGACCGTTTCGCGGGCATGGCACGGGCCGATCTCGGCGATGTCGCCAGCTTGCCATGCAAGTTCCGCCGCCGCTTCCGGTTGCAGGGCGAGATGGAAGCAGGGGCCGCCGACGCTGCCCGGATTGAGCTCGCGACGCTCCAGCAGGCGCCAAGGACGGTAGCGCGGCGGTTCCCAGTCGGGCATGTCGCCGGCGCCGCTGAGCACTCCCAGGTGATGCTGCCAGCGCCGCAGCGCGTCCGGGTCCTCGTCGTCGACCTCGATCAGGTCGAACAGGGTGGTCGCCCCCTGCGCGCGCAACCACCGGTCCAGCGTGTGGCCGAAGCCGCAGAAATCGTCGTAGTCGCTGTCGCCCAGGGCCAGCAGGCCGTAACGCAGCCGGTCCAGGTCGGCCGGTGCCGTCATGACGCGGGCGGCGAATGCCGCCGCCGGATCGGGGGCATCCCCGTCGCCGGTGGTGCTGACCACGAACAGGACATGCCCGGCGCGCGCCAGGCTCCCGGCATCCAGCGCGCCCAGTTCCACGCGTTCGACCGGTATGCCGGCCTGGGCCAGGGTGGCCGCGGTGTGGTCGCTCAGTTCTTCGGCGACGCCGGTCTGGCTGGCGCAGGCGACCAGCCACGGCATCGTGGGTGTCCCGGCCTCGTCCGCCCCGCCCGCGGCCGCCTGATGCATCCGCGCGGCCACCCGTCCCGCCGCGCGTGCCTGCCGGTGCCGGCGGTACATCGGCCACAGACAGGTCAGCAGCCAGGCCGCGACGACGCCCGCGGCCGTCCAGGCCTGCGCGGGAGCGGGTGCCTGCCAGCCGGTCAGCGGCATGTGCCAGGCCAGGAGAGCGGCGACGAGCACGGCCAGGGCGGACAGCAGCACACCCTGGGCCCATGCCGCCCGGGTCGGTCGCGTAAAACGTGTACTCATGGTTGCAGCAGGGCCTTGAATGCCGGCGTCATGCGTTCTTCCAGACCGTGCCCGCCATGCACGATCATCAATACCGCCAGACCCCGTTCGCGCGCGAAAGCCATGCCCTCGTCCGGCCCCAGCACGCTCAGTGTGGTCCCCAGGGGATCGGCCTCCATGGCGGTGTCGGCCACCACCGTCACTGATGCCACGCGATGCGCCACCGGCCGGCCGGTGCGCGGGTCGATGTGGTGCGAGTAGTAACGTTCGGCATCCTCGAAGTAGTGGCGATAGTCGCCCGACGTGGCAATGGCCTGGTCGTGCAGGGCCATGACATGGCCCACCTGGTCACGCCGCTGTACCCGTCCGGCGGCGGCACCCGGCCGCTCCACCGCCACGCGCCAGGGACTGCCGTCCGGCTTGCGGCCGTGCGCCCGCAGCTCGCCACCCACTTCGACCAGGAAATGCTCGATATCGTGCTGCATCAGCCATCGTGCCACCTCGTCCACGCCAAAGCCCTTGGCGACCGCGGAAAGGTCCAGGTGCACGCCGCCCGGCTGGCATGCCTCGCGGCGGACGGCATCCAGGCGGATGCGCTGCCAGCCCACGTGCCGCCGCGCGGCGGCGATGGCGGCGGCCGAGGGCGGCCGGTGGGGCCGCTGTTGGGGTCCGAAGCCCCACAACTCGACCAACGGTCCCACCGTGGGATCGTAGGCTCCGCCACTGTCGCGGGCCACCTCCATGGCATGTTCGAGCACGCGGAAGAAGGGCTCGGGAAGCTTGCGGCAGGTACCGGCCGGCGCGCGGTTGAACCGGCTGAGATCCGAGTCCGGCTTCCAGGTGCTCATCTGCGCATCGACCCGGTCCAGCCGTGCCTGGATGCCACGTTCGACCACATGACGCTCCAGGCCCGGCGACGCCGCCAGCTTCACTGTCCAGGTGGTGCCCATGGTGTCGCCGTGCAGCACCCACGGCCCGTCGGCGGCATGCGCCCGGCCAACACCCGCCAGGGCAAGTGCCAGCCAGGCCAGGGCATGCAGCAGCAGGGGCACGGGGCGCGTCACGACATCCACCGGCAGATTTACAGCGGCAGTACTTCGAACGTGGCCACGTAGCCCAGGCGGCGCTCGGTGGCGGGTTTGATGGTGGCCTTCTTGTCGCTGTAGCTGGCGCTCATCCAGTACATGCCGGCACGCGGCCAGGTGATGCTGAAGCTGCCGTCATCGGCCGTGGTGGTCTTGATGGCCTCCTGGGCGTTGCGATAGCGGGTACCGCCGGGAATCACCGTCACCTCGACACCGGAAACCGGCTTGCCGTCCAGCAGCAGGCGGAACGTGGCGCTTTCGGTGGCATACAGGTCATTGGGATGGGTCTCGGGATCAAGCTCCAGGCCCTTGCCGGTCGGTGCCAGCACCTCGCGCGTGGGTTCGCCCACGGTGACGAAGCTTTCCAGGCGACGCGCGGACTGCGTCACTTCCACGTTTTTCGCCGCCTCCGGAATCTCGTCCAGGGCCCCGGCATCGCCGCGCCAGCGCTTGCGTTTGCCGTCGAGCTCGTAGCTGGCGAACAGGCCGTCACTGACCACGGCCAGCTTGTAGGTGCCTTCCTTCGTCAGGTGCACGTCGAAGGTGCTGCGCCATTTCGCGGTGTGCTTGTTTTCGGCCGCGACCTCGCTACCGTCCGGCGCGATGATGCGCAGATTGTCCAGACCCAGGGCATGATGGTTGAAGTAGAAAAGGTCGTTGGACACCGCGGCATCCACGGTGATCCAGTTGTCCTGGCCACCGGAAAGCACCGTCTGCGAAGGCAGCAGCCAGAACTTGTGTGCCTGCGCGACAAGCGGCAGGGCCAGGGCCAGGGCCACGGCGAGGGCCGGGGCGAACCACTTCAGTGAACGTTTCATGACAAGTCTCCTTGGAAAGGGTCAGGGGTTGATGTCCAGGTTGATGCGGCCCAGTTCGCGTTCGCCGGCAGCTTGGAGATGCTCGCTGGTCTTGGCCGGCCAGTCGAAGGGAATGCGCACCACCTCGCGCCCGCCCACTTCGCGGGCCGCTTCCACGACCAGGGTGTAGGCACCCGGTGCGAGGTCGCCGAGCGGTGGCTGGCCTGCAGTGAAGTGCAGCTTGTGCTGCCCGACGGGGCGGGTGGCGCCGGTAACGCCGTCGATCGGCATGTCGAGCCCGCGGCCGCCGCGGCGCCACCACTGGCGCAGATCCTTCAACCACTTGGCGCCGTCCTCCTTGCGGTTTTTCAGGTCATACCAGACAGCCAGTTGCGCGGCCACTTCGTGGCCCTCGCCCTCGATCCAGACGGCGACATAGGGCCGGTGGTACTCGGCCGCCTTGAGGCGCGGGATCTCCACGGTCAGATTCATGTCCGCGGCCAGCGCGGGGGCGGTACAGCCGAGGCACAGCAGAAGGGCCAGGATCAGGCGCATGGATTCAACCTCGTCAGTGAATGAAAAGCAGGGCCAGCAGCAACGGAATCACTACACCCAACCCCACCACCGGCCAGGTCGCGGGGCGATTTTTCGCGTGCATGTTCAGGAGCAGGAAACCGGTGATGCAGAACACCACGCAGGCCAGCGCGAACACGTCGATGAACCAGCTCCACCAGGGACCGGTATTGCGCCCCTTGTGCAAGTCGTTGAGCCACGCGATCCAGCCACGGTCGGTACGCTCGTACTCCAGCGTGCCGGCTGCCAGGTCGACGGCCAGCCATGCGTCCCCGCCGGGGCGGGGCAGCGACAGGTACACCTCGTCCGACGACCATTGCGCCGTGGCATCACCCACGCCCACCTGCCACTGGTCGCGCAGCCACGCGCGTACCGTGGACGGCAGCGGCGCCTCTCCCGAGGCGGGCCTTTCACGCGCCAGCGCCTGCATCAAGGGCGCCGGCAACACGGCCTCGTGGTGGATCACCCGGGGAGAAGCTTCGATGGCCCCGGCATGGTTGAGGGTAAAGCCGGTAATCGCGAACGCCAGCATGCCGACCAGGCTCAGGGCGGAACTGATCCAGTGCCAGCGCGCAAGATGCTTCAGCCAGAAGCCGCGGCGCGAGGGCTTGTCTTGCATCGGCACGTTTGCCGCAGCGTTCATGGTCCAACCTGTGTCGATACGGTTGCCCCGCGTCGCGCGCGCGGCACGGGGCGGGGCATGCATGTGTCTTGACGGCCGCCGGGGTCGGTCGGCCATGGCAGTGTTGGATAGTAAATGTAATGAGAATGATTCGCAATAATTGCCGGTTCAACCCCTGCCCCGACATGCCGCATGCTTTCCACCCGGTCCGTGGCCCCCGCTACAGGGGCTCCTGCGGACCGCGCCGCAACCGCCTGTCACAACACAAGTCGCACAACCGGTCGCACCCCCAGGCAACGATACCCGCCCGCCATGCGCGGACGGTCAGTCGAAGCGGTCGTCCCGGGTCCAGATGCGGCCCTCCGCCTCCTTCACCGGAAAGGAGGTGATGGGGGTGACCGCCGGGGCACGGGTCACGGCACCGGTGCGCACGTCGAAACGCGCGCCGTGACGCGGGCATTCGACCTCGAAACCATGCACCTCGCCACCGGCCAGGTCGCCGCCGTCATGCGTGCAGGTGTCTTCGATGGCGTAGAGGTCGCCGTCGATGTTGTACACGGCGATGGGCGTGTCCTCGTCCCACACCACCTTGAATTCGCCGGGCAGCAGTTCCTCGCGCGTTCCCACATCGACCCATTCGCTCATGATTCCGGCTCCCCGCCTGTCGTGAATGTCTTTTCCAGCAGCTCGAACCGCAGATCGTCGCGGCGCGGGATGCCAAAACGCTCGTCGCCATAGGGAAAAGGCTCATGTTTCCCGGTGCGCCGGTACCCCCGGCGCTCGTACCAGGCGATGAGGTCCTCGCGCACGTCGATCACGCTCATCGTCATGCGCCGGACCCGCCAGTGCCGGAACGCGATGCGTTCGGCCTCGGCCAGCATCCTGCGCCCCGTCCCCCGCCCCTGCAGCCCCGGACGCACGGCGAACATGCCGAAATAGGCGGCGCTTCCGCGCCTCTCGACATGCGCGCAGGCCAGCAACCGGTCGTCCTGCTCGAACAACAGCACACGGCTGCCGGGGCGGGCGATGGCCTCGGCCACGCCCTCGGGGTCGATGCGCTGGCCATCCAGCAAATCGGCCTCGGTGGTCCAGCCCGCACGACTGCTATCGCCACGATAGGCCGACTGGACCAGCGCCACCACGGCCGGGATGTCGGCGGCGGCGGCATGGCGAAAAACGGGAGCGGTGACGGCATTCATGGTGGCCATTTTGTCACGGATGCGGAAATCCCCGCCGTGGCCATGGTGCCGACGCCGCCGCCGGCCGGCCCGGTCAGGCCAGCAGCTTGCGCACGCGTCCGATGGCCTCGACGAAGCGGTCGATCTCCTCGCGCATGTTGTAGAACGCCAGCGAGGCCCGCACCGTGGCCGGTACGCCGTAGAACTGCATCAACGGGTGCGCGCAATGGTGGCCGGAGCGCACCGCCACGCCCTCCAGGTCCAGCATGGTGGCCAGGTCGTGCGCGTGGATGCCCTCGATGAGGAACGAGAACACGGCGGCCTTGTCCGGTGCCTGCCCGTAGACGCGCAGCCCCGGGATGCCGGCCAGGGCTTCGGCCATGTAGGCGCCCAGCTCGTGCTCGGTGACGGCGATGCGGTCCATGCCCAGCGCGTCGAGATAGTCGATGGCCGCACCCAGGCCCACGAAGCCGGCGATGTTGGGCGTGCCGGCCTCGAACTTGTGCGGCGGATCGGCAAAGGTCGTGCCCGCGAACGTCACCTCGCGGATCATCTCGCCGCCGCCGAAAAACGGCGGCATGCTTTCCAGGTGCTCCCTGCGTGCCCACAAGGCGCCGGTGCCGGTCGGTCCCAGCATCTTGTGTCCGGTAAGAGCGTAGAAGTCGCAGCCGATGGACTTCACGTCCAGCGGCAGATGCGGCGCGGCCTGCGAGCCGTCCACCAGCAGCGGGATGCCACGCTTGCGGCATTCGCGCGCCAGTTGCCGGACCGGATTGACCGTGCCCAGCACGTTGGACACGTGGGTGACGCAGGCCAGTTTCACGTCCGGGGTCAGGGCATCGATGAACGCCTCCACGTCCAGTTCGCCCTGGTCGTTCACCGGCGCCACCTTCAGCGAGGCGCCGTTGCGCTGCCCCACCAGTTGCCACGGAACGATGTTGGCGTGGTGCTCCATCTGCGTGGTCAGGATGCTGTCGCCCGCCTTCAGCCGTGGCAGCGCCCAGCTGTAGGCGACCAGGTTGGTGGCTTGCGTGGTGCCCGAGGTGAACACGATCTCGTCGCGCGAGTTGGCGCCGATGAAGGCCGCCAGCTTGTCGCGCGCGGCCTCGTAGGCGGCGGTGGCCTCGTCGCCGAGCTGATGCACGGCGCGTGCCACGTTGGCGTTGGAGTGCTCGAAGAAGTGCTTGACGGTGTCGATCACCACCTGCGGCTTCTGCGAGGTGTTGGCGCTGTCCAGGTACACCAGCGGCTTGCCGTGCACGCTGCGCGCCAGGATCGGAAAATCGTCACGCAGCCGGGCGGGGTCCAGCGCCACGGCGGTGTCGTGGCGGGCGTTCACAGGTTTTCCCCGTCGATGGGCAGCACCTCGACCAGCCTCGCGTCCAGGTATTCACGCAGCGGTTCGTTGTCCAGCGTGGCCAGGGCCACGCGGCAGAACGCCGCCGTCAGCAGGTTGCGCGCCATTTCCTTGTCGATGCCGCGCGAACGCAGGTAGAACAGCGCACGGTCGTCGAGCTGGCCCACGGTGGCGCCATGGTTGGCCATCACCTCGTCGGCATAGATCTCCAGCACCGGCTGGGTGTCGATGGCGGCCTTGTCGGACAGCAGCAGGTTCTTGTTGTAGAGCGAGGCATCGGTGCCGTCGGCACCCGGTTCGACGATGATCTGGCCGTGGAACACGCCGTGCCCGCCCTGGTCGGCGACGCCCCGCCACAACGATTCGCTGGTGGTGCCGGTGGCGGCATGGCGGATGTCCAGATGCGTATCCAGGTGCTGGCGGCCATGCGGCAGGAACACGCCGCGCGTGTCCAGCCGCGCGCCCTCGCCGCGCAGCTCCGCCTCGATGTCGTTGCGGGCCAGCTTGCCACCCAGCTCCAGGGCATGAATGCGCACCCGCGAGCGGGCATCCTGGTGCAGCGCGTGGCGGCGAACCAGGGTGGCCCTGGCCGCGGCATCCTGCAGCATCACCCAGTCCAGGCCCGCATCCGCGCGCAGCACCACGTCGGAAACCAGCGTACCCAGATGGGCGTGCGCGCCAGCGGCCACGTGCTGTTCCACCAGTTGCAGCGCGGCGCCCTCGCCCACCTCGATGACGTTGCGCGCATGCCAGGCCAACTCCGCCTCGGCCGGCGCGCCGACGTGCACCACATGCACGGGGGCCTCGATGCTGGCGCCGGGCTGCACGCGCAGCACCATGCCGTCGCCCGCGAGGGCCGCGTTGAGGCGTGCGAAAGCGTCGGCCTGATGCTGCCAGTCGCGGGTGAGAAAGAAGCGCAACGGCTCGGGATCTTCCCGCAGGGCCCGCGACAGGGGCTGGATGTCCAGGCCTTGCGGCAGATCATCCAGGCGCGAAAGGTCGGCCCGGAAGACGCCATTGACGAAAACCAGCCGTGGCCCGTCGACACCCGGCAGGGCCAGGATGTCCTCGTCCACGGCACGGGTCGCGGCCGCCGCGTCGCCGCTGGCGAAGGCATGGCGCTCGAGGGCCCGCAGCGCGGTGTATTTCCATGCCTCGGTGCGCAGGCCGGGAAGGCCGTCACGCAGGAAGGCGTCCAGCTGTGCACGCCGCGCCTCGTCCAGCCAGGCCAGGCCCGCACCGGGCAGCGCGGCCAGCGTGGCCGGCGCCTGTTCGGCGACGGCGGCAAGAAACGGCGAGGCCATCATGCGGCTCCCAGTGCGCGGGCCCGCTCGCCCAACCAGGCGTAGCCCTGCTCTTCCAGCTTCAATGCCAGCGACTTGTCGCCGCTTTCCACGATGCGGCCGTCGGCCAGCACGTGCACGAAGTCCGGCTCGATGTAGTCGAGCAGGCGCTGGTAGTGGGTGATCATCAGGAACGAGCGCTGTGGCGAACGCTGCGAGTTGACGCCCTCGGCAACCTGCTTCAGCGCGTCGATGTCCAGCCCCGAATCGGTTTCGTCCATGATCGCCAGCTTCGGCTCCAGAAGCGCCATCTGGAAGATCTCGTTGCGTTTCTTCTCGCCGCCGGAAAACCCTTCGTTGACGGCGCGCTGCAACAGGTCGTTGGACAGTTTCATCACCTTCAGCTTCTCGCGCACAAGCTGCAGGAAACGCCGCGAATCCAGCTCTTCCTCGCCGCGCGCCTTGCGCTGCGCATTGAGCGCGGTGCGCAGGAAATAGGTGTTGTTGACGCCGGGAATCTCCACCGGATACTGCAGCGCCATGAACACGCCGGCGCGGGCGCGCTCCTCCGGCTCCATCGCCAGCAGGTCCCCGCCCTCGAACGTGACGCTGCCCTCGGTGACCTCGTAACCGTCACGTCCGGCCAGCACGTTGCCCAGGGTGGACTTGCCGGCCCCGTTGGGCCCCATGATGGCATGCACCTGGCCGGGCTGGATGTCCAGCGACAGGCCCTTGAGGATGTCTTTGCCCTCGACGCGGGCATGGAGGTTTTCGATTTTCAGCATATTCGTTCCTGACTTGGAGCCCCTCTCCCGCCGGGAGAGGGGTTGGGGTGAGGGTTCGAGTCAAACCGGCAGGCTCCGGTGATACCGGCCCCTCATCCGCCCCTCGGGCACCTCCTCCCGGAGGGAGAAGGGAAAAACATCAACCCACGGCGCCTTCCAGGCTGACTTCCAGCAATGCCTTGGCCTCGACGGCGAACTCCATCGGCAGCTCGCGGAACACCTGCTTGCAGAAGCCGTCGACGATCATCGACACGGCGTTTTCCTCGTCGATGCCGCGCGACCGGCAGTAGAACAACTGGTCGTCGGAAATCTTGGAGGTGGTCGCCTCGTGCTCGACGATGGCCGTGGGGTTTTTCACTTCCATGTACGGGAAGGTATGCGCGCCGCAGGTCTTGCCGATCAGCAGGCTGTCGCACTGGGTGTAGTTGCGCGCGCCGCTGGCGCCCTTTTCCACCTTGACCAGGCCGCGGTAGCTGTTGGAACTCCTTCCGGCGCTGATGCCCTTGGAAATGATCTTGCTGCGGGTGTCCTTGCCGACATGGATCATCTTGGTGCCGGTGTCGGCCTGCTGGTAGTGATGCGTCAGCGCCACCGAATGGAACTCGCCTACCGAACGATCGCCGTTCAACACGCAGCTCGGATATTTCCAGGTGATCGCCGAGCCGGTCTCGACCTGGGTCCAGCTGATCCGGGAATCGTCGCCGCGGCAATCGCCGCGCTTGGTGACGAAGTTGTAGATGCCGCCGACGCCGTTCTCGTCGCCCGGGTACCAGTTCTGCACGGTGGAATACTTGATGTCGGCCTTTTCCAGCGCCACCAGCTCGACCACCGCCGCATGCAGCTGGTTCTCGTCGCGCATCGGCGCCGTGCAACCCTCCAGGTACGAGACCTGGCTGGCCTCTTCGGCGATGATGAGAGTGCGCTCGAACTGGCCGGTGTGGCCGGCGTTGATGCGGAAATAGGTGGACAGTTCCATCGGGCATTTCACGCCGCGCGGGATGAACACGAAGCTGCCGTCGGAGAACACCGCCGAATTGAGCGCGGCGAAGAAGTTGTCGCCACGCGGCACCACGGTGCCGATGTACTGGCGCACCAGCTCGGGATGCTCCTTGATGGCCTGGCTCATGGAGCAGAAGATCACGCCGGCTTCTTCCAGCTGCTTGTGCGCGGTGTTGGCCACCGACACCGAGTCGAACACGGCGTCCACGGCCACGCCGGCCAGCTTGGCGCGCTCGTGCAGCGGCACGCCCAGCTTGTCGTAGGTTTCCAGCAGCTTGGGGTCGACCTCGTCCAGCGACTTGGGCCGGTTCTTGGGTGCCGAGTAGTAGCTGATGGCCTGGAAATCAATGGGCGAGAGCTTGAGCTTGGCCCAGTCCGGCATGCGCATGGTCAGCCAGTGGCGATAGGCTTCCAGGCGCCACTCGGTCATCCATTCGGGCTCTTCCTTCAGCGCGGAAAGCGCCCGGATGATGTCCTCGTCGAGCCCCGGCGGCAGGCTGTCGCTCTCGATGTCGGTGATGAAGCCGGCGTCGTAGCGCCTGGACAGCGCCTCGACCACTTCGGCGTTTTCGGTCACGACGGACGACTTTTCGCTGGTTTCTGGAATCATGTCATTCATGAGGAAAGCGGGGTTCAGCCACGCACCATCGGCATGGCGGGGGAATGGGGTTTGGCCGGCTTGACCATGTCGGCCAGGCTCATGGCCTGCAGCGCGCTGCCCACGGCGCGGTTGATGCGCTGCCAGTTGCCGCGCACGCTGCAATGGGTTTCCAGTTCACACTGCCCGGAAGGAATGCTGCACTCGGTCATGGCCAGCGGACCTTCCAGGGCCTCCACGATCTCGGCCAGATTGATGGCATCCGCCGGACGCGCCAGCCGGTAACCGCCATTGACGCCGCGGAACGACTCCACCAGCCCGGCCCGGGCCAGCTGTTTCAGCAGCTTGCTCACCGTGGGCAGCTCCAGGCGCGTGCACTCGGCGATCTGCGCCGTGCTCAGCACCGTCCCGGGGCTGGCGGCCAGGCAGGTCATCACGACCGTGGCGTAATCGGTGAGTCGGCTGATGCGGAGCATGACGGGGACGGGAGACGCGCGTTAAAGGGTACTGAAATGGTACTGTTTCAGTCCCGGACGGTCAACACCGGCCATGCGGACCCGTCATCACGGCCAGGGGCCGTTTTCACGGAAAGGGGTGAAGGTGCGGCGCATGCCCGGCAGCGCCTCATGTCCAGGCTGCGAAAGCCTTCTTGTCGGCGCAGGCCGGCCCGGTCACGCCGGGCCGGGAAAAAACGATGCCTCAGGCCGCGATGCGCCCGCCGGACTTGCGCACGATCAGCATCGCCAGTTCCAGCGACTGCTCGTAATTGAGGCGCGGATCGACGTGGGTCTTGTAGGCCCGCTTCAAGTCGGCCTCGCACAGCGCCCGGGCTCCGCCCAGGCATTCGGTGACATCCTCGCCGGTCAACTCCAGGTGTACGCCGCCCAGGCGCGTACCGGCCTCGGCATGGATATTGAAAGCCTGCTCGAGCTCGCCGCAGATGTTGCTGAAGCGGCGCGTCTTGTAGCCGTTGGAGGTGGTCTCGGTGTTGCCGTGCATGGGGTCGCACACCCACAGCACGCGCCGCCCCGAGGCCTTCACCGCCTTCAGCAACGGCGGCAGTTCGCTGGCAATCCGCGTGGCGCCCATGCGGTGGACCAGGGTCAGGCGGCCCGGCTCGTCGTGCGGATTCAGCGCCTCGACCAGGCGCATCAGTTCGTCCGGCTTGAAACCGGGACCGACCTTCACCGCCACCGGGTTGCGGATGCCGCGGCAGTACTCCACGTGCGCGCCGTCCAGATCCGCCGTGCGCTTGCCGATCCACGGGAAATGGGTGGCCAGGTTGAACCAGCCCCAGTGCCGCGGCACGCGCCGCGTCTGCGCCTGCTCGTAGGGCAACAGCAGGGCCTCGTGGGAAGTGAAAAAGTCCACGCGCGAGAAACTGTCCAGCGGCTCGTCAGCCAGGGTCTCCATGAAGCGCAGAGCATTGGTGATGCCGTCGACCATGACGCGGTAGTCGGCCGCCAGCGGCGAATGCTCGACCCAGGACAGATCCCAGTATTCGGGATGCCGCAGGTCGGCGAAACCGCCGTCGATGAGGCCGCGCACGAAGTTCATGGTCATGGCCGAGCGTGCGTGCGCCTGCACCATGCGGTGCGGATCGGGATGGCGCGCCTCGGGGGTGAAGTCGGGGGAGTTGACGATGTCGCCGCGGTAGCTGGGCAGCGTGACCTCGCCGCGGGTTTCGGTGTCGGATGAGCGCGGCTTGGCATATTGACCGGCGAAACGGCCCACGCGCACCACCGGCAACTTCAGACCGTGCACCAGCACCAGGCTCATCTGCAGCAGCACCTTCAGCCGGTTGGTGATGACGTTGCTGTTGCAGTCCGCGAAGCTTTCCGCGCAATCGCCGCCCTGGAGCAGGAAATGGCGCCCTTCCTGCGCCTCGGCCAGGCGCCGCTTCAGCGCCAGCACCTCCCAGGAGGTCACCAGGGGCGGCAGCCCGGCCAGTTGCCGCAGCGCCGCCTGCAACCGCGCCTGGTCCGGATAGGTCGGCTGCTGCGCGGCGTGGTGCGCGCGCCAGGAATCCGGCGCCCAGTTGGCGGGCTCGTTCACGGCTTCGAGGGGACGGTCGGCGGAGGACATCAGACGTGCGTGTTTCATGCTTTCAATGGGGCGGTACCGGGGAACGGGAACCCGTGCTCCGGAAAACCGGCTTTCGACTCGGAAACTACCACAATACGCCGCGCTACCGCGTCGCCGAAATGGCCTGCGGGCATGTCGAAACCGTCGTCGCGGCTAGCGGCGACGGCGTGCGCCGAAAACGGCCAGCGCGCTCAGCAGCACATACCAGATCAGCGTCCAGCCGGCCATGGTCAGGCCCAGGAAACGCCAATGCACCTCGGCGCACTCGCCGGAACCGGTAAAGATCAGCTTCAATGCCTTGGCCCAGCTGAAGGTATCGAACAGGTAGCCCAGCCCCGGGCCACAGCTGGGCACCAGTTCCGGTGGCAGGCTTTGCAGCCACAACTGCCGCGAGGCCGCAACGACGCCCCACGCCGCGGCCAGCACCAGCAGCGTCACATATACCCAGCGCCCGCGTCCGGCCGGAGCATGCAGACCGCCGACCAGGAACACCAGACCCATGAGGATGAAGGCGATGCGCTGGAACACGCACAGGGGGCACGGTACCAGTCCTTCGTGGACCTCGGCATACAGGGCGTAGCCGATGAGCGCGGCGCATGCCGCGAAGCCGACGAGGAAAGCGGTACGGAAAGACCAGCGCAAGGGATTCATGGGCAACATCATCGGGAAACGTGATGGCAAGTTAGCGGCTGCCGGCAGCGGGGGCAAGCGGCAATGTCCATGGGTTCAAATCGGCTCTTCGCGATCACCATGGCGCCTCCGACATCCGGCTATGCCGTACACGACGAAGGCCCCGACCGGATCACCGGTCGGGGCCTTCGAAAGCTTGCCGTGGAGGCCGGACTTATTCGGCGTCGGTGGCGGCGTCGGGGCGATCCACCAGCTCCACGTAGGCCATCGGCGCGTTGTCGCCGACGCGGTTGCCGCACTTCAGGATGCGCAGGTAACCGCCCGGACGCTGGCTGTAGCGCGGCCCGAGGTCGACGAACAGCTTGCCCACGGCTTCCTTGTCACGCAGGCGGGAAAACGCCAGGCGGCGGTTGGCGACGCTGTCATTCTTGCCCAGGGTGATCAGCGGCTCGGCAACGCGACGCAATTCCTTGGCCTTGGGCAGCGTGGTACGGATCAGCTCGTGCTTGATCAGCGAGGCGGCCATGTTGCGGAACATGGCCTGGCGATGGCTGCTGGTCCGGTTGAACTTGCGGCCCGATTTCATGTGACGCATGACGAATCTCTCTCTGTTTTATCGTTATGGAAAACCGGCTCTTGTGTCCGGTATCCGCGGATTACCCGCTATTTCGAATTCTGCAACAAGGCCGCAAACCACACGTCCTCGCTATCGAAAAGCCCGCAACAGCGACGCTTCTCGAGAAGTGCGGCCACGGATGGCCGCGAGCAAAGCAAGGCAAGAACGAAATGCGACGCTTCTCGCCTTGCCCATCACTTCAAGGCGATCAGGGACGATCGCACAAACACGGGATCAGCCCACAAACTCAAAGCCATATCCCGCATTCATAAACAATCAGCCCAATTGCATCCCGTGTGCCAGCCCGGCCGGCGGCCAGTTTTCCAGCTTGGTGCCCAGGGCCAGGCCACGCGAGCCGAGCACGTCCTTGATCTCGGTGAGCGACTTCTTGCCCAGGTTCGGCGTCTTCAGCAGTTCGACTTCGGTCTTCTGCACCAGATCGCCGATGTAGTAGATGCTTTCGGCCTTCAGGCAGTTGGCCGAACGCACGGTCAGTTCCAGGTCGTCGATCGGACGCAGCAGCAACGGATCGAAGCCGTTCTCCTCGGGGGTTTCCGGCTCCTTCTCGCGGCGCGAAAAATCACCGAACACGCTCAGCTGGTCGTTGAGGATCTCGGCCGCCTTGCGCACCGCATCCTCGGCGCTGACGGCACCATTGGTGTCGATGTCCAGCACCAGCTTGTCGAGGTTGGTGTTCTGCTCGACGCGGGCCGCTTCCACCTCGTAGGCCACACGGCGAATCGGGGAGAAGGAGGCATCCAGCTGCAGGCGGCCGATGGGGCGCGCCTCGTCATCCGGGTGCTGGCGCGCGCTGGCCGGCTGGTAACCCAGGCCACGCCCGACCTTCAGGCGCATGTTCAGGGTGATGTCCTTGGTCAGGTGGCAGATGACGTGCTCGGGATTGACGATCTCGACGGTGTGGTCGACGGTGATGTCTCCGGCGGTCACCACGCCCTTGCCCTTCTTGGACAGGGTCAGCATGGCCTCGTCGCCGCTGTGCTGGCGGATGGCCACATCCTTGAGGTTCAGCAGAACCTCGATGACGTCTTCCTGCAAGCCTTCCAGGGTGGTGTACTCATGCAGCACGCCGTCGATCTCGACCTCGACGATGGCCGAACCGGGAATGGAAGAAAGCAGCACGCGACGCAACGCATTGCCCAGCGTGTGGCCGAAACCGCGCTCCAGCGGCTCGACCACGACGCGCGCGTGGTTGGCCCCCACTTCTTCGACGCTGAGGCCGCGCGGCTGCAACACACTTGTAGAGGAAACTGCCATGGATGGCTCCGAAAATTATTTCGAGTAAAGCTCGATGATGAGGTTCTCGTTGATGTCCGCGGGCAAGTCGCCACGATCGGGAGTGGCCTTGAACACGCCGCTGAACTTGGCGCTGTCGACTTCCACCCACAGCGGACGCAGGTCCATGCTTTCGGCAAGCTCGGCCGCTTCCTTGACGCGCAACTGGTTGCGGGCCTTCTCGGTCAGCGCGATCTCGTCGCCGGGCTTGACCTGGTAGGACGGCACGTTGACCTTCTGGCCGTTCACGAGAACCGCCTTGTGCGACACCATCTGCCGGGCCTGGGCGCGGGTGACGGCAAAGCCCATGCGATAGACGACGTTGTCCAGACGGCTTTCCAGCAGGCGCAGCAGGTTTTCACCCGTGTTGCCCTTGGCGGCGTTGGCCTTGCCGTAGTAGTTGCGGAACTGGCGTTCCAGCACGCCATACATGCGCTTGACCTTCTGCTTTTCGCGCAGCTGCACGGCATAGTCGGACATGCGCATGCGGCGGTTGGCGCCATGCTGGCCGGGCTTGGTTTCCAGCTTGCACTTGGAATCCAGCGCGCGCGCCGGGCTCTTCAGGCTCAGGTCGGCTCCCTCGCGGCGGGCGAGTTTGCAGGTAGCTCCACGATAACGGGCCATGATGTGCTCCTCAGACTCGACGCTTCTTGGGGGGACGGCAGCCGTTGTGCGGAATCGGC
>CAZMXV010000024.1:0-22810 GCA_964570295.1 uncultured Rhodanobacteraceae bacterium | reverse complement strand
TCCTGGACGAACCCACCGCCGGCGTGGACATCGAGATCCGCCGCTCGATGTGGCAGTTCGTCACCGGCATCAACGCGGCCGGCACCACGGTGATCCTTACCACCCATTACCTGGAGGAGGCCGAACAGCTGTGCCGCAACATCGCCATCATCAACCACGGCCGGATCGTGGAGAACACGTCCATGCGGCGGCTGCTTTCCCAGCTGGACGTGGAAACCTTCGTGCTCGACACCAGCGAATTGCCGATGCGGCTGCCGCAGGTGCCGGGCGTCGTGCTGCGCAGCGTCGACACCTACACGCTGGAGGCGGAAATGTCGCGCGGGCATGATCTCAATTCGCTGTTCTCCGCCCTTTCCTCCCACGACATCAAGGTGCGCTCCATGCGCAACAAGGCCAACCGCCTGGAAGAACTTTTCGTGCGCCTGATCGACGACGGCAACACGGAGGCACACGCATGAGCTCCCGCACCAACCTCGTCGCCCTCGGCACCATCGTGCGCCGCGAAGTGGTGCGCATCATGCGCATCTGGACACAGACGCTGATTCCGCCGGCGATCACGATGACGCTGTACTTCATCATCTTCGGCAAGGTCATCGGCAGCCGCATCGGCGTCATCGAGGGCGGCTTCACCTACATGCAGTACATCGTGCCGGGCCTGGTGATGATGAGCATCATCATGAACAGCTACGGCAACATCACCAGCTCGTTCTTCGGCGCCAAGTTCGGGCATTTCGTGGAAGAGATGCTGGTCTCGCCGATGCCCAACTGGGTGATCCTCAGCGGCTACATCATGGGCGCCATGGTGCGCGGCCTGTGCGTGGGCACGGTGGTGCTGCTGATCGCGCTGCTGTTCACGCACCTGGAGATCGCCCACCCGCTGGTGATGCTGACCACGGCCATGCTGACCTCGGCGGTGTTCGCGCTGGCCGGGTTCGTCAATGCCGTGTTCGCGCGCAAGTTCGACGACATCGCCATCATCCCCAACTTCGTGCTGACGCCGCTGATCTACCTGGGCGGCGTGTTCTATTCCATCAAGGACATCGGCCAGCCCTGGCAGGCGATGTCGCTGGCCAATCCCATTCTGTACACCGTCAACGCCTTCCGCTACGGCGTGCTGGGCATCAGCGACATCCGGCTGTGGGTCGCCTACGCGGTGATGGTGCTGTTCGTGGTGGTGCTGGGCGGCTTCGGCATCTGGTTGCTGAAGCGCGGCGTGGGCATGCGGTCCTGACGCGGGGGGCGACAGCCCGGCCTGTCAGCACAGGCCGCCGTTGACGGACAGGACCTGGCGGGTGATGTAGCCGGCCGGCTCGCTGAACAGGAAGGCCACCAGGGCGGCCACCTCCTCGGGGGTGCCGGCGCGGCGCAGCGGGATGTGCCCGAGGATCGCTTCCACCGGCGCCTGGTCCAGCATGTCGGTGTCGATGAGACCGGGCGCGACACAATTGACGGTGATGCGACGGCTGGCCAACTCCACGGCCAGCGCCTTGGTGGCGCCCACCAGGCCGGCCTTGGCGGCGCTGTAGTTGACCTGGCCGCGGTTGCCGATCAGCCCCGCCACGGAAGCAATGGTGACGATGCGTCCGCCGTCACGCAGGCGCACCAGCGGCATGGTCAGCGGATGCAGCACGTTGTAGAAGCCGCCGAGGTTGGTGTCCAGCACGCGGTCCCAATCCTCTCCGGACAGCGCCGGAAAGGCGTTGTCGGCGTTGATGCCTGCGTTCAGCACCACGCCCCAATAGGCGCCATGCGCCGCGATGTCGGTCTCCAGCGCCTGCCGCGCGGCCTCGCGGTCGGCAATGTCGAAACCCAGGACGTCGGCGTGGCCGCCTTCGGCCCGGATGTCGGCGGCCAGTGCCTCGGCACGGCCCGCATTGCGGCGGTAGTGCAGGGTCAGCCGGAAGCCCGCCGCACCCAGCAGGCGGGCGATGGCGCCGCCGATGCCGCCGCTGGCGCCGGTGACGAGAACGCGTCGTTCACGGCTCATGGCAAAGCTCCTTCCATGATGATGATGGTGGCCTCGGCCAGGAGTTCTTCACGGCCTTCGATGCGGCAGTCGCAGGCGGCCATGCCCCCGTCCTGGCCGAAGGCGGTGGCCGCATGGACGTCCAGCGCCATGCCCTCGGCAAACCAGGGTACCCGGGCCCGATAGCGGCGCGTGCCGAGCAGCATGCCCTGACGTGGCCCGCGCCCGGCGCGTCGCCCCAACAGGCCGGCATGGGTAGCCACGGCCTGGGCCATCATCTCGATGCCGACCCAGGCGGGAACACCCTGTCCGGCCACGAAAAAGGGGTGCGCCGGCGTGATGCATGCCCGCACGCGGATGCCGGCATCGTCCTGTTCCAGGATTTCGTCGACCAGCACGGCATGCCCGGTGTGCGGCAGCAGTTCGGAAGGCAGCGGGTAAACCATCAGTCCGGCTCCACGGGTTCAAGCACGAGGCGCATGTGCGCCGGCGGCATCTCGATGACCAGACGCGCCGCGGCCAGCGGACCCGCATCCTTTTGCACGCGCGCCACCAGATGGCCGTGCTCGTGCAGCTCGCGCACCTCGCCGCCGCCATCCACCTGGCGCACGCTCAGCGTGATGCCGTGCAGGCGCGGACGCAGGATGTCGGGATCGGCGATGGCGGCCTGCAGCATCGCCACGACCAGGTCCGGATGCATGGCCTCGCGTGGCGGCTGCATGCTCACGCTGGTGCCGTCCCAGCGAATGCTGAAAAGGTGCGTGCCGAACAGGCTGGCCCCGGCCAGCCGAAGTTGCTCGTGATCAATGCCGAGCCGGCCCAGGAAAGTGTCCTTTCGCCCGTCGTGCTCGATGCTCACGACATGCTGCGCCTGCACTTCGGGAAGTGCCGACGGCGGCAGCAGGCAAGCCGCGCCGTAGGGGCCGATCTTCACGCAGCCGGGACCCTTCGGAAGGCCGGCGCAGCCGGCAAGCAGCAGGAACAGCAGCGGGAGGGCCAGGCGCAGCTTCATGGGTCGTCGTGGCGGGAGGTGGGAGGCAAGGATAGCGGCGCCAGCAGATAGCTGGCCAGGATGCCGATGCCGGTGGCCAGCCCGAAGGCATGCAGCGCCGGGATGCGGCTCAGCGCCAGCAGCCCGAACGACAGCAGCGTGGTGATGGCCGACAACGTCACCGCCAGTGCCGGTGAGCGCTCGCGCGCACCCACTTCACGCAGGAACACCGCGTAATCGCGCCCCAGGCCCAGGATCAGGATCAACGCCACCACCACGAACACGTTCACCGGCTCGCCCAGCCAGCCCATCACGCCCAGGGTGATGCCCATGGCCAGCAATGGCGGGTACAGCATGCGCAGGCCTTCGCGCCAGCCGTAGCGCCACACCAGCAGCCCCGAAATCAGCAGGTAGCCGGCCACCACCAGCCACATGGCACGCACGCGCACGCCGGCGAAGGTGTCGGCCATGCGGGCCAGCGGCTCGACGAAGCGCACGCCCGCAAGGCCCTCGGCGGCACCGGCCAGGCGTGCCGCGGCCACCTCGTGGTCGCCGAACACGGTGGCGATCAGGGCCACGCCGCCCTCGTGCGGAATCACGAAGCGCCGCAGGTCCGGCACCACCGCGAACAGCTGTTCCGGCGTGAGGGGCCGGCGTGGTGCCGCACGCCAGCCATCCTCGACATGCGCGGCCAGCTCCGCGGGCAGGCCGGTATCGACGAAGGCCTGGCGCAAGGCTGCCGGATCCGCCATCAGCCGGCGCCAGGCGTCCAGGCTGGCCTGCTGGTCAACCGTCGAGGGAACAAACCGCGACAGCCCCAGCGGATCCGCCTGGGGATACGCGCGCCCCAGCTTTCGGAACAGGGCATCCTCGCGCTGCAAGGCCCGCTCCAGATCCGGCGCCTCGACCAGGAAGAAACCCGGTGCGGGGAAGCGCGCCAGCGTCTCGCGGATGTGGCCGTCCACCTGCATCAGGCGCGGCGGAAAATGCGACAGCTCGCGGACGTCGTCACTGGACTTCAGCCAGAACCAGCCGGGCATCGCCAGCAACAGGGCCAGCAGGGGCAGCAGCCAGCGCCAGCGTGAGACCCGGCAGGCACGCGCCACGAAGCGCCCCGGCCAGTCCACGGCCGGGTGCGCCGCCACCCGCGGCCGCCGCGTCAGGGTGATGGGGAAAATCAGCACCACCACCAGCGCCGCCTCCAGCAGGCCGGCTACCGAGAACAGCGCGATCTGGGTCAATGCCGGAAAGCCGGTCAGGGCCAGAAAGGCGAACGCCAGTACGCCGGTGGCCAGGCCCACGCCGAGGCCATTGCGGATCTTGCGCATCACTGCCGCCGGCGCGCTGGTACCGAACCAGTACTCGGAGAAATAAAGGAACGCATAGTCGATGGCGATGCCGAGCAGCGTGGTCCCGAACACCAGGGTCAGGATGTTGATCGTGCCGAAGACCGCGATCACCGCCGCACTGGCGGCCGCCACGCTGGCGAACAGCTGCAGGAAACCCAGCACGTGCGGTGCCAGCGAGCGGTACACGAAGGCGATCAGCAGCATGATCAGCAACGTGGAGGTGATGGTCAGCCAGGTGGTTTCCTGCTTGGCGCCACGGCGCGCGGCGTCGGCGAAAAGCGCCGCCCCCGTGGCCTCGAAGCGGCAGGCGGCGCAGGCCCCGGCCACCGCGGCGGCCGCGGTTTTCACGGCCGCCGCGGCCTGTTCGGAATCACGCGTGCCGAAAGCCTCGGCGCCGGCACTCAGACGCAGCAGGAAGATCCGCCGGCCGTCGCGTTCGGCCGACAGCATCGCTCCGTCCGGCATGAAATCGGGATACGGGCGCGGCAGACTGGACACGAAACGGCTGACGTATCCGCCCGGGTCGTCGCCCAGGTTGACCATGCCGGCGGGGCTGGCCAACGACACCGCCACGTCGGTAGCCAGCGCGCGCGGCCCCTCGCGCTCGAAGCGCCGGCGCTGTGCCGGAGTCAGCAGCACGAACGGATGGTGGCGGAAAAGCGCCAGCGCCCCGTTCACCTGGCCGCCGGTATCCGACGCCTCCAGGCCGGCCCCGATCAGCGCCTCGCGCGCGGCCTCGGCGGCACGACGCGTGGCCGCATCGTCGGGTCCGCTCACCAGTGCCAGCAACTGCTGGCTGAAGGCATCACGGCTGCGCTCGACGGCCTTGTCCAGCGCCGCGCCGTCGTCGTGGTCCGGCAGCAGGGCCAGGATGTTGGTTTCCACCGGCCCCGCCGGATCCATGCGCCCGACCGCCAGCGCACACAGGAGGCCCAGCGACATCGCCCACACGGCCCAGCGGAACAGCCCCCCCACGCGCATCTACGACCCGGTATCCGCGCCGTCCGGCGTGAAGCGGACGTCCATGCGCGCCCCCGACACCTCGTCGATCACCAGGTGCCGCGGACGGCCGGGCGCCGCCTCGGTGACCTCGATGCGCTTGATGACCTTGGCCATGGCGCCGGGCCGGGGCACCAGAGTCACCTGACGCCCCTCGTCCAGCACCTCGACGGTGACCGAGAAATACCGCTCCAGATGCCCGCGGTCACCCGACAGGGCGCCCACGAACAGGCGCTCGACGGCCTTCAGCCACGGCGTCTGGTCCGGCTCCAGCACGCGCCGGGTGCCGTCCGGCAGTTCCTCGCGCGCCTGGCCGTCACGCATGTCGAACACGTAGTGGTAGGGCTTGCTGATCTCCCAGTGGAACCCGCCTCCGGCGCTGTAACGCATCCGGCCATGGCTGACCAGCGGCTTGTCGAAGCCGGGCAGCGTGCGCGTCTGCACGAAATCGGCGGCAAAGGCGTCGGGGGCGGCAGCGACGGCGGGAGCCGAGGCGATCACCGCCAGCAGGAAGATGCCGATCCATTGACGCAGGTATTTCATAAAAGCCCTTTCAAGCCATCCGACCATGCCCACCACCGGGCGGGCCCCGGTACGTGCATTCGCGGCCAATCGTAGCTGATCCTGTCCACGGGGGCGTGGCGATATTCGCCCCCCTTCCGATCCGCGGCACCGCCATGGGACCGCTTCAGCCGTGGTTGCCGGGGTTCAGCGGCCACCCCGGCGCACCCGGAGCCGCCGGGACTGAAGCCCTTCCACGGGGGGCCGGGCACCCGGCATCCAACAGAAGCTCCGGTATTGGTACGCATCGACGCGGCCATGGACCGCTTCACAAAGGCGGCGCTTCTGGAGGAGGCCGTTCATGGGTGCGGGAATCGGAAGTCGGGGCTCGGGGTCCCTGCCTCGGGGTGCTTCGCGGCAATCATCCGTCCTTCGGTTTCGGGCAGGCCGCGACCGCAGAATGCCTGCGGGAGGAACTTCAGTCCCGCCATCCCGGCCCGGGCCGGGATCCTCGGACCCGCGCTCCCGCTACCCGCACCCATTCTCCCGCCAATCCAGCGCACCATCCACGCCCGCACCGCAGGCCGGCCACCCCTCATCCCTGGCATCCACGATGTGAGCCACGATGACCGGCAGCCTCCCGGTTCCCGGGTCCCGCCGCCGCGGCAGCAACCTTACTTCGTACCGAACACCTGCACCTCGACCCGACGGTTGGGTGCCAGGCAGGCGACCCGTTCGGCATGCGTCGCGTCGACGTCGCACCCGGTTTTCACGGGGTGGCTCTCGCCCAGGCCCGTGGCGGTCATCAGGCCCGCCAGAACGCCCTTGCCTGCCAGATAGCGCATGACGGCATGGGCCCGCTGCTGCGACAACAGGCCGTTGTAACCCTTGCTGCCCAACGGGTCGGTGTAACCGATGATGCGGATCGAAGCGATCCTTTCCCGCTGCGCCTCGATTTTGCCGGCCAGATCGTCCAGCGCCCCCTTGCCCTCGGCACCCAGCCGGTCACTGTCGAATTCGAACAGGGCATCGGCGGACAGCGTGAACGACACGGGGGCGGCCGCGGCCGGCTCCTTCAGCAGGTCCACGCAGGCGGCCGGCTTCCAGTAGAAGCTGCGCGCCAGTGTGTCCTCGTCGAACAGGATCTTGTACTGGCACCGGATTTCACCGTCCGCCGCGGGCAGGTGGAACAGGTAGTCCCACTCACGCACGCCCCAGGCGCCTTCGCTGAAATGGGGGTAGCCGATGAGGTTCGCTATCTGCTGTTTTTCCATGCCGGCGCTGATCCTGCGCAGGCTTTCCAGCGTCGGCGAGGTACCGCCGTCGTGCAGGGGCGTGGTGCTGTCCGGCGCCGGCCACGCCAGTTGCTCCGCATGGGAGCCGTCGCGCGCGATGTTCTTGCTGATGTTGCCGCAGCCGGCAAGCCCCAGCACCATCAGGGCGGCAACCAGGGACCTGGCCAGGGAAGGAGTCGGTTGATGCATGTGCCTGTTCCTCGAATCAGATGGATGCCGCCACCGCGACGTCTCGTGGCCCGCCGGACCCGGCGTCCGGGGGCCCTTCGTTTCGTTGCGCCGCGTTACCACACGATGGCGGCGCCCACGCCCACGCTGCTGTCGCCACGGGTATTGGACGAGGCATTGAGTTTGAACACGTAACGGCCGCTGTCGGTGATCGTCGAAAGGCCCACCGCGATGGCGGTCTCGCCGTGGTAGTTGCCCAGCGACACCGAGGCCGCGCTCTGGTTCGGGTCGTAGGCCTGCGGCAGGCTGGCCATGGCGACCGCCGAGGCGATGCCCGCGTTGGCGCGGCGACCGAGGCGGTTGAGGTCCTGGTTGATGGTCTGGAAACGCTGGTCGGTGTAGCTGCGTGCCCAGTTGGTGACCTTTTCCATGCCCTTGTTGAGCTGCGCCACGTTCACCGCGTCGGTGTCTTCGGTGCCCGCGGCCACGTGCGTGACCTGGCGCGCCTGGGCCGCCGAGCCCACCGACACCACGTTGTCGCGCTCGGCCACGGAGCCGGCACCCAGGGCCACGCTGTTGTCGCCGTCGGCCTGCGCGCCCGAGCCGAGGGCCGTGCTGTCGGCCGCCGAGGCCACCGCGCCGGCACCACCCGCCGTGGCGTTCGTGCCGGTGGCCTGCGGCTTGCCCTTGCCGTCGCTGTCGTTGACCTGGAAGTAGCCGCCCTGGCCCTTCTCCAGGTCACGGATGCTCTGGCTGTTGTCGGCCACCTTCTGGTTGGTTTCGTAGAGCTGCGATCCGTTGACGGCATCGGTACTGTCGGCCGACACCTCGCCGCGATGCACGTTGGTGATCGTGGTGCCGCCGGTCTTGCCGCCGTCGGTCGAGGTCGTGCCGCCAAGCGTGATCTGGCCCTTGTCGTCACCGTCGTACTGCACGGCGTTGTCGGCCAGCTTCTGCACATTGTCGGCCACCGCGTCGAGTTGCGACACATTGACCGCATCGGTGGGGTCGGTGCCGGCGGCCACGTTGGTGATCCTGAGACCGCCGGCATCGATGCCGTTGACCGTGATGCTGGGGCCGCCCACGATCACCAGGCCCATGTCGTCCAGGCGGATGTCGCTGCCAAGGCTGATGCTGTCGACCGTGATGTCGTCGGCCAGGTCGAAAGTGACGTCGTGGCTGTCGGCGGCCTTGCTGACGACGATGTTGTCGTCGCTGTTGTTGAAGTCCACCGTGTCGCCCGGCTTCACGTGGCTGGCATGGGCGCCCTGGGCGCTCACGTTCCAGCCCGCGCCGGCCACCTTGGCGACCTCCTCCAGCTGCTCCATGTTGACCGCGTCCGTCGCCTCGACACCGCGCGACACGCCGGTAATGCGGCCGCTGCCGTCGACGTTGATGGTGACGTTGCCGAACTTCGGCGAATCGGCGATCTGGATCTGGATCGCGCCCGTGGCCGGGTCGGTCACCGTCCTGATGTTGCCCGCGTCATAGCTGCCCGCCGTGGTGGCCCCGCCCTGGATGGCCAGGGTCTGGCCCAGGTCGCGGTGCACGTCCGCCCCCTGGTTGCCGGCGAAGTTCATGCCGGCCGTCTTCAGGCCGTCGGTTGCCGCATCGAGCTGACCGACATTCACCGCATCATGGACGTCCACGCCATCGGCCACGTTGACCACGGGGAGGTTGCCGGCATCCACGCCGGCCACGGTAATGGCGGGGCCACCGGCAATCACCACGCCGCCGGCGCCGTAATGCGTGCGGCCGGTACCGTCATCCACCGTCAGGCCACTGCCGTTCATGACGGTGTTGCCGGTGGTCACGCTGGTCACGTCCAGGTCGTCGGCCAGGTCGAAGGTCAACCCGTGGTCCGTGCCGTTGTCGGTCTGCGCGATCTTGATGTTGTGGTCGGTGTTGCTGAAGTCCACGCTGTCGCCCGGCTTCACCTGGCCTGGCGTGGCAGTGCCATTGGCGCCCACGTTCCAGCCCGCGCTGGCCACGTCGCTCACCTGCTTGAGCTGGTCTTCCGTGGCCGCCTGGCCGGAGGTGATGCTGTCCGGATCAAAGGTGGTATTGGCCAGCCCGCCGATGGTGCCGGCATCGCCGTCCAGCGTAACGCCGTGGGCACCACCCACCACGATGCTGGTCGTGTCGATCGTGGTGATGTCGCCACTGTTGTCGGCCAGGGCAATGGCACCGGAACCGATGCTGGTCAGGGTGCCTGACGCCGTATCGTTGACGGTCAGACCGGTCGTGTCCAGGGTCGAATCCCCGGTGGTCACACTGTCCAGGTCGAGGTCGCGATTCAGCGTCACCGCCACCTGGCCAGCATTGTCAACACCCGACTCGGTGACGTCGATGTTGCCGTCACCGCTAAAGGTCACTGTGCCGTCGGGACCGATGTTGTTGCTGTTGCCATCGGCGTCGGCCACATTCCAGCCTGCCGTCGCCGCATCGTTCACGGCATCCAGCTGGCTCTTGTTGATTGCATCGGTAGGATCGGTGCCGTCGGCCACGTTGGTTATCCTGGTGCCCGCCGCATCGATGCCACCGGTAGTGATCGACGGGCCACCGGTTATGGTCAGACCGCTGTTGTCGATGATGGTGTTGCCGGCCGTCACACTGGCGACCTCCAGATCATCGGTGGTGGCCACCTCGATACCGCCCGCACCGTCGTCGCTCAGCTGGATGTTCTTGCCGCTGACGAAGTTCGCGGTGTTGTCGCTCTTGGTCAGTGTCTTGACCGTGGTGCCGTCGACCTGTGTTTCCACGCTCTGCATGGCACTGTCGGCATCGGCCAGGCTGTCCTTGGTCGCCTGGTTCAGGCCCACCGTGTAATCGGTGACGTTGTCGGCGCCGGCCGCGGATGTCACGTCCACGCCGTCACCGGCCACCACGGCCGCGCCGTCAGCGTTCACCGTGTACACGGCGTGGCCGTCGGCCGCCGTGGTCTGGTCCACGCTGGCCACGTTGGTACCGGCCTTGACTTCGCTGGCCGCGGCCGCGGCCGCGCTGGTCATCTGGCCCAAGTTCACCGCATCACCCGCATCCGTGGCATCGGCCACGTTGGTCACTCTGGTGTCCGCCGCATCGATACCGACGGTGGTGATCGACGGGCCGCCAGTGATGGTCAGCCCGTCGGTGTTGATCACCGTGTTGCCAGTGGTCACACTGTCCAGGTCGAGGTCGCGATTCAGCGTCACCGCCACCTGGCCAGCATCGTCAACACCCGACTCGGTGACGTCGATGTTGCCGTCACCGCTAAAAGTCACCGTGCCGTCGGGGCCGATGTTGTTGCTGTTGCCATCGGCGTCGGCCACGTTCCAGCCTGTGGCTGCCGTCGTGTTTATTGCATTCAGGGCACTGTCGACATCAGTGTAGGTGGTTCCGTCCACGTCGAGACTGGTCGTGACAGTACCGGTGTTGCTGTCATAGGTGCTCGATCCACCCAATGCCGAGGCCACGCTGTCACCGAGACTGTTGAGCGAGCTGCCTACCGCGTACAGCTGCGAACCGTTGACGGCATCCGTACTATCCGCACTGACAGTACCAGCGGCCACGTTCTGGATCTGGCGCTGGAGATTACCGCTACCGACGGAGACAACGCCATGATCATGGTCGTTGCCGGCGATCGTGCCACCATTGACGGTGTACGGACCTGTGGATGGCGCCACGGTTACCGAACCATACCCGAGAGCAACATCATACGGGTTGGTGGCTAGCGACCCCCCGATGGCCACGGACCTCGAAGCATTCGCGGCGGCACTGCTCCCGATGGCTACCGCGCTGTAGGCACCGTCGGCCACCATGGCCATGGAACCAATGGCCGTGGAATAGGTGGCGCCCACCCCCGTTGATGCATTGGCGCCCAGCGCCATGCTGTTGTAATCGTTGACTTGTGCCTGTGGACCAATCGCCACGGCATTGTTGTTTCCATCCAGGTTCGTGCCTGTCGCCTTCGCACCTTGACCCATGGCAATCGAACCGCCACCGAGGGCCTGTGCATCACCCACCGCGATGTTGTCCGCCTGTCCGCGGGTGGCACCGACAACGGTACCGGTCACGGCACCGGCTCCGACCGCCACGTCGCGTGTCTGGCTGGCCGCCGCATGCGGGCCGATGGCAATCGAATTCTGGCCGGTGGCCCCATCATTGTCCTCGTTGCTGCCAGTTCCGGTTTCCAATGAGTTGACGCTCAGGTAATGCAGACTGTCGAGCGCCTCCGTGTTCTGCGTGACCTGCTGGTTGGTGACGTTGAGCTGCGACCCGTTGACGGCATCGGTGCTGGTGTCGCTGATGCGCCCCGGAGCCACGTTTTGCAACTGCCGCTGCACGCCCGGATCGTCCACGATGGGCTTGCCGTCGGCATCGCGCGCAATGCCATCCGGAGCCCCGACGTCCGCCCGGTACACGATATCCTGGCCGAAGGACACGACGCCGGCGTCACTGCCGATGGCGCCGGCAATATTGCCCTCATAACCACCAACGGTGCTGAAATCCACTTCGGTGCCATCGTGCGCCGCCGTGGCATGCGAACCCGGACCGATGGCGATGGCCTTTTCACCGTCCGCGACGGCGTCGGAACCGAAGGCCATGGCATCGTCCCCGGTCGCCTTGGCCCCATAACCGAACGCAATGGTACGCTCGGCGCCGGCTTCGGCTTCGGCACCAAAGGCAATGGTGCCGAGTTCATCTGCCCGCGCCAGATGCCCCATGGCAAAGCTGGAATCGGCCAGGGCCTTCGCGCCGGAGCCGAAAGCCAGGGCGTCGTTGTGCTCGGCCTGGGCGGCCGCGCCCAAGGCAAAACTGGCGTCACCCGTCGCGATGGCACCCGTACCGATGGCCACGGAAGAGAAGCCACTGGATTTGGCCTGCGCGCCGATGGCGATATCGAACGCCGAATTCAATTCGGGGTCCATGTCGAATGTCGTGTCCCCGGCGTTCTCGGCACCGGCCATGGCCTGTACACCGATGGCGATGGATCCGTCACCCGCTGCCGCCGAATGATAAACGCCCGACCTGACGGCGTTGCTTCCGGTCAACTCCTGAAACAACTCGCCGCCCGTCTTGGTCATGGTCGTGCCGTTGATGGTGGCGGTATACAACTTGTTGGCGACCTGGTCGAAATCGTCCCCGCCCAGCACGATGCTGCTTGAGCCGAGGGCAAAGGAATTGCTGCCCAGGGCCGTGGACTGGTCACCGGGGGCTTGGGCATAAACACCGTAGGCCACGCTCTGACTGCCCCAGAATCCCGCCTCCGTGCCGAGACCCACGGCGGTATTGTCACCGCCACTGTCATCGCCGCCGCCCGCCTGGTAGTAAGGCGTGACCGTGCCGGGCTGCGATACCGTCATGGCCGATGCCAGCAGGTTGTCATCGCACGTCGTGTCGTTGTCCCTGAGCATGGAAAAGCTGCCGGCATAGAACGCGCTCGTGCACGCTTTGTCATCCGCCGGTTCCGTCGTGGACGGCTGGGCCGCAACGGACAAACCTGACAGTGTCATCATGGCCAGCGATATGGCCACGGCAAGTGCGGCGCGTTTGCCAACCCATGCAGACCGTCGTTCTCGTGCACCATGTCTCCTGCCTTGCACCGGCGCCAATTCCGAAGCCACGACAAAATGGCCCAGTGATGCATTCCAAATCCTGCTGTAGACCTTGTTCATCTTGCGTCCCCGAATGGGTGTCGAAAATCGTCAGGCGCGTGGCCCAGGCACGCAGACGGCACATCCTCCGGGGTGTCCCGGTGGATGTTCGAGATGGGCAAATGAAAGCGGCCGGAGGGTTCCTGCCACCGTACGCATCAGCGAGCGCGCGTGGCCGATGCATCGTGTGGGCGCACTGTCCTTTACCGCCAATTCCCCTGTCCCCGCTGCACGACAACTGGTTAAAGACTGTCGGGGCGCATCCTAGGCGAGAGGCACTCGCAGCAGAAGATCGATAAATGGAAACTTATGTCATGCCATGCATGACACATGCGCCTTTGGGAAAAAGGAAAAAATCAACGACAGCGGCAAAATCAAGATCTTGCGAGGTTGCCCGCTTTTGCTGGAGCGGGCACCGGCACGACCACGGGCACCCCGTTTTTTCTTCCCGACACGCACGGGCAGGAACATGGTCACGAATCACGTATCAAAAACATGGCAAACGATACGCTGCCGCCATTCTCCCGAGGCTTCCCGTGGGTGGTTCCCGGTGCCGTGCCACGCCTTGCCTTTCGCGACCCCGTTTTCCGACAGCCGCTGCGTACTCATCCACACAACGGCTCACGCCGGGAAGGCCGCGGACGCGTGTCGTCTTCATCGCGCAGTCCCTTGCGGTATTCGCTCGGCGTGACGCCCACCCGGCGCCGGAAGGCGGTCGAGAAATTCGCGGCACTCTGGAACCCGACCTGCGCCGCAATGTCGTGGACGGGCATGTCCGAGCCGACCAGCCACTCGCGTGCGACGCGCAGGCGTTCCTCCCTTACCCAGGCGAAGACGGTCATGCCGAGGTGCTGGCGGAAGATGGCGGACAGCTTCTTGTCGTGTGTACCCACCTGGCGGCTGATTTCCGCCAAGGGCGGCAAGTCGGCAAGGTGCTGGCTGATCAGCCGGATCGCCGCGCGCAGGATGACCTGCCCTTGCGACAGCAACGGCATCGGCTCCCGGAAATAGTCCGCTTCGCCGCCCCCGGCGGTGCGTCTGGCATATTCAAGGTGGATGTGGACGCGGGCCACGACCTCTTCGGGCAGGGCCGGCTTGAGGATGTAGTCCACTCCGCCATGCCGCAAGCCGACCAGGCGCTCCTGATCGGCACCGGCAAACGTCAAAAAGATGATGGGAACATGGCGCGTGCGCGGCGACTCCTTCAACAGGCGGCAGGTGGCGAAGCCGTCCAGGTGCGGCATGCCGACGTCCAGCAGGATCAGGTCCGGCGCCAGGGCCTGCGCACGGTGGAGCCCCTGACGTCCATCCGTTGCCACGCTGACACGCCAGCGCTGCGCGCGCATGAGGGAGACAAGGGAGCGCAGCGTCCCGGGCATGTCGTCGATCAACAGCACGTGGGCGTCTTCGTTGCACCTTCTCACTTCTATCCCGACCTCCCGCTTCCCACACTGCCACATGCACCGCGGCATTGCTCCGGCTGCATCCCTTACGGATATCCGTTGCACCGCGTTCACGGACAGTGTGCCCAATCCATGCCCGCCAGATCAAAGGTTTTGTCCGTTGCCGCAAAAGTGGCCCGGCCGGCAACCGCCCATAATCCGTCCCGATGCCGTGCCTTTCGCGGCGCCGCCATCAACGCCCCAATGGGTGATCATGGACCTGTCACGACAACTGGACAATCTCTACCTGCTGGTCCGGATCATCGATGCCGGCGGGTTTTCGGCCGCGGCCCGGGACATGGGCACTACCCGCTCGCTCCTGAGCCGTCGCATGAAGACGCTGGAAAACGCCCTCGGCGTGCAGCTCCTGCACCGTGACGCACGCCACTTCGCGGTTACCGCCGCCGGCGAAAAGGTGTACCGCCACGCCGTGGCCATGCACGAATGCGCCCAGGCCGCGCTGGAAGCCGTCCACGATTCGCGCCACGGCGGCCACCGTCAGCTGCGCATCGGCATGCGCGACACGCTGTCGCCGCTCTTTTCGGACATGCTGGCAGCGTACGCCTCGCGCCAGTCCGGCATGCGCCTTTCGATCGACTCGCAACATGGCACCGTCAACCTGTTGCGCCAGTATGCCGACGTGTTGTTGCATCTTGGAGACACCCTTCCCGACAGCGGCGACATCGTGGCCCACCCGCTGGGCCGCGCCCGCCTCGTGGTGGTGGCAAACCCGGCGCTGCTGCGGGACCTGGGGCACCCGCGCCACCCGGACGACATCCCGTCCGACCGTCGCATGGCATTCACCGGTTTCGGCCCGACGCCGCGATGGACCTTGCGCGGCACCCGCCCGGCCTCCGCGGCATGGGGCCTTGCCAGCAGTCTGGTCGCACCGCTTCTCAAGGCCGCCCGGGCGGGAAAGGGCCTGGTGCAACTGCCCATGTACACCTGCCACAGGGAACTGGCCAGCGGACACCTCGAAACCACCTTCGACGCTTTCGAGGCGCTGCCGCTCCCGCTGTATGCGTTGACGCCGTCCACCCGCAAGGACTCCGGCGTGCAGGACTTCATCCGCCACGTCCGCAAGCAGCTGCTGTCCAGGGCTGACCACGGCATCCTCCCGCCTTGAGCGCGCAGGGGTCGCCGGACTACCGCCTCGGCATCCGCCGCACCCGCTCAACCCGGCATGTCGGCCTTGCGAAGCCGGCCTGCCAATGCCCCGACTTTTCGCAACAAGTCGCCGCCGGCAGCCGGCTTGAGCATGGCCTCGTCGAAGTCGACCCCGTCGTTGCCGCCCTGCGGCCGGCGTGGCGGCAGCGCCGAATACAACAGCACGGGCAGCTCCGGATGCACGGCACGCATGCGCTGCAGCAGGGTCCAGCCATCCATGCCGGGCATGTCCTGATCGGTCACGACGAGGTCCACCTCGCGGCCCCGCATGATTTCCAGCGCCGCCGCGCCGTCGGGGGCGGCCAGGGCATCGAAGCCATGGCCGTCGAGCAGGTCGCACAGCAGTTCGCGCTGTTGCGGATCGTCATCCACCACCAGCACGACACGCCCATGACCATCGATACCGGCCTGGCCGGCATCTTCCAGAAACGGCTCCATGGCGGACTCGTCGGCCAGCGGCAGCGTCAGGGTGAAATGGAGACAGGCGCCGCCGCCGGACGCGGGCTGGATGTGCAGACGTGACCCCATCAGGTCGAGCAGCCGCACCACGATGGCCAGCCCCAGCCCGCTGCCGTCATGATCCCCTGCATTGGCGCCGCGGGTGAACGGCATCGTCAGGCGCTCGCGCTGGTCCTCCGGAATGCCGATACCGTCATCCTCCACCGTGAAACGCAGTTGCGCCGTGGCGTCGCCCGTGCCGCCGGTGCCGGCCACGGAAAAACGGACGCACCCGTCACGCGTGAATTTGGCGGCATTGCCCAGCACATTGGACAGCACCTGTCGCACGCGGCGGAAATCCGCCACCACGATGGCCGGCAGGGCGTCGGAAAAATGGCAGGTCAACCGGTTGCCCTTGCGCTCGCACATCCATGCCGCCTGTTCCGCCAGATCTTCCAGGAAAGCATGCAGGTAGCCGGGAACCGGCTCCAGCTCCAGGTCGGCAAGTTCCGAGCGGGAAAATTCCAGCAGCTCGTCGATCAGGTCCATTTGTTGCCGTGCATGCCGCTCGATCATGCGCGGATGGTCATGCCGCGTGTCACCCGACTGCCACAACCGCGCGCTGTCGAGCATGCCGGCCAGCGGAGCACGAAGGTCATGGCTGATGCGCGCCAGCAACTGGCGCCGTGCATCCAGCGCACGCCGCAGGTCCCGCGTGCGCAGGGCCACCGTCTGCTTCAGGCGCTCGCGTTCGCCGGCCCGCTGCCGGCTCAGGGCTTCGCGCGCGTGCAGTTCCCGCCGGCGCCCCTTGCGCACCTGGCTGACGAGGGTGCCGAGCAGGAAGATGCCGCCGCCCAGGATATTGGTCGCCAGTGCGTGACCATCCGCCGCCTTCGGCACCACGATGCCCAGCATGGACGCGTAGAGGAACAGGGACTGCACCAGCAACACCGCCACCAGCACCGGCGGGTACCACGAGCGCACGATGCCGCGGCGCAATCCGGAGACCAGGGCCGCGGCGAACAGGATGCGGCATGCCTGGTCCAGAAGCAGTATCACGGCGATCACCAGCGCCGGTTCGCCAAGGAAGATGCCGAACAGGCCGTCCAGCAGAAAGACACTTTGGACGCCAAGGAAAAGGCGCCCCCACCAGGCCGGCAGCCGGTGCACCTTCAGCACCTCGCCGATGTACCGGTTGACGGCGGCAAGCATCACGCCGAGGCAGACATAGCGCGCCCACGTGTTCAACCGCGGCAATTCCGGCCAGAGGTACAGGAGCGCGTAGTTGCCGCGGATGAAGATATAGGCGGCATAAAAGCCCACGCCGCACGCCATGTAGACCAGCGCCGGACGCCGGTAGACCCCGCCCAGGATCAGGCCGGCCAGCATCAGCACCCACACGGCACCGAAGCTCATGCCATTGGCAAGCTCGCCATCCCTCTCGGCCTTGCGGTACGTCACGGGATCCCACGCCTGCGGCGAAAAGGCCACCGGCGCACCCCCGCCGACCACGCGCACCAACACCGTGGTCGTGGTGCCGGGCACCAGCGTCAACGGGAACATCGGCTTGCGTTCCGGCAGCGCCCATGTGTCCATCGGGTACCCGGCGCCGGAACGAAGCATGCGCCAGCCGCTTCCGTCCCGGACGTACACGTCCACCTGCTGCATCGACGCCGGACCCACCTGCAGCCAGCGCGTGCATGCCGCCGCGCCGCGCGGGGTCAGCGCCATGCGCAGCCACCAGGCACCCGCGTCGTACCCGAGCACCACGTCGGGCACGAGCGGCTGGAAACGCCGCGCCGGTGCCTGCACGACATCGTCCGGACCCATCCGGCCGGATGCATCCCGCAGCACCGTCGCTCCCGCCGCCAGCGACGCGTGGTCCGCGGTGCACGACAGGAGCGCCGCGCGCGCCGGCATCGCGATCGCCATGAGGCCCAGGCAACAGGCAAGCCAGCCGGCCCACCCCAGCCACGGGCGCGATACCAAGACACCGCGCGGCATGCCGCGGGCGCCCCGGCGACGCCGGAGCCCGCGTCCGCTTCCCGGCCCGGCACGTCCTCCCGGGCGCGCCGCACCGTCATCAATCGACAAGACCCCCATGCCCACCATCCGGCCCCTTTCCACCATGGCCATACCATGCCAGCTTGCGACTGGCGGCGCAGCCCGAAGGGATTCTTCCCGCCTCCCCGGCGTCCCCTCCGGCCGACCGTTTCACGGCTCGCCGCAGCGCCTGTCGATGGCCGGCCGCGCGGCGCGGGTGGCGCTGCGGCGGCGCGTCAGCAGCCAGGGCAACCTCGGCAGCATTCCGGCGAACAACCGCACATGCAGCCAGATCATGCGCAGGTTGTCCCGGACCATGCGGAAATGCGAGATGCCGTCCTCCGGGTAGCGCACACGGGTCAGCACGAAAACGCTGGGGGTGCCGGCCCAGTACAGGCGCACCATCACATCGGTGTCGAAGTCCATGCGCCGCCCGATGCGCACCCGCCGGGCCAGGGCCAGGGTGGGGGCGACGGGGTAGACGCGGAAGCCGCACATGCTGTCGCGCAGCGACAGCGACAGGGTTTCCAGCCAGACCATGGCATGGGTGAGGTAGCGGCAGTAGAAGCGCACCGCGGGCACGCTGTCATCGTACTGCGGCCGCCCGGACACCAGGTACCCGGGCCGCTCCGCGGCCAGGGCCAGCAGCTTCGGCACATCGCCCAGGTCGTGCTGGCCGTCGGCGTCCACCTGCAGGGCATGGGTATGGCCTTCGGCGCCGACACGCGCGATGCCGGCCAGGACCGCCGCGCCCTTGCCGCGGTTGACGGGAAGGTGCAGGCACGCGACGCCGTCGCGCACGGCCAGCCTGTCCAGCACGGCACGGGTGGCGGCGTCGCTGCCGTCGTCCACGAGAAGCACCGGCAGGCCGTGCCCGCGCAGCGCTTCCATCACCGCCTCCAGGCGGGCATGATGGTTGTACACCGGCACCACGGCGCAGGCACTGAACGTGTTCACGGCACCCCTCCCGCCTCACCGAAAGTGCCACTGGAAACGTTCATCGTCGTGTCCGGCAGCGGCAACAGGTATTCAAAGCCGATCTTGCCGGATCGGCGCCGCAATTGCAGCACCAGGCGCGTTTCCGGCCGTACCGGGCGCTTGAACTTGATGCGCTCCAGCAGGGCCGGCGGCGTGTCGTGCCCGGTCCATTGCGAGGCGAACCAGGCCGCCCAGCCGATCTGCACCACGCCCGGCAGGATCGGGTGGCCCGGAAAATGGCCTTCGAACCACGGGCAGTCCGCACCAATCCACAGTTCGAGATCCAGTTCCCCGTCGCGCTCGTGGCGGGCCCGGACGTCCGGCAGCCACCTCATGCCGCCTCCCAGTGCCGCTTCACGCGCCGCCGCACCAGATACTCGCAGGCGAAGGCCAGCGCGATCACCCCGTACACGATCAGGCCGTTGAACAGCGACCATGTCCGCAGCGGGGCGGCCAGCGCCGTGTACAGCGACACCAGCGCCACCAGCACCATCAACGTGCCCCACGCCTGCGTGACATGCCGCGTGTAACGCACGCCCGACGGCGGGAGGTCGGGATGGAACACCCGTGCGATGCGTTCCACCAGCGGCCGCGCCGTGAACAGCGAGCCGAAGAAGGCCGCGGCCACGCCAAGGTCGAACAGCATCGGGTAGAAGCGCAGCCAGTCCATGCGCACGTCGCCGAACACCGCCAGCACCAGGACCGCGCCCGCGCCCAGGGCGGCGGCCAGCAGCCCCTGCTGGCGCACGCGCCGCCGCACCACCCAGGCCGAAACCAGCGCCCGCACGGCCAGCAGGATCAGCAGTCCGGCCAGCAGCTGGGCCGGCGTGAGGTGGTCGTGGGCGTAATAGATGGCCACGGGATAGCCCAGCAGGGCCACTCCCACCACGATCTTCACTGCCTGGCGCACCCGTCCCGGTGCCCCGCTCACGGGCTGCATCACGTCGATTCCGCTCCGCTTCCCGGCTGGCCGCGGCCTTCGAGGCGACGCGAGAAAAAGGTTTCCAGGGCCGCGTTCACATGCCGCGCCGCCACGCCGTGCGGCATGTCCTCGTGCCAGCCCAGGGCGTCCAGCTTCTGCGGCGGACACACCTGCAGCGTGAGCCGCCAGGGCCGGTCGGACACCGCGTGCCAGGCCTGGCCCCGGCCCAGCGCCAGCGGCTCGCAGCGAATCACCACCGGCAGGATGTCGCACCCGCTGCGCACCGCCACCTGCGCGGCGCCACGGCAGAACCGCGGCGCGGCCTCCGGCGTGGAACGCGTACCTTCGGGAAACAGGATCAGGGTGCGGCCACGCGCCAGCGCGGCCACGCCGTCGTCCACCAGCCCGGCCCCGTCGCGATTGCTGATGTAGCCGATGGCGGCGACGAAGCGGCGGTACAGGCGGTTGCGCCACATCGCGCCCTTGATCACGCAGTCGGCCTGCGGCAACAGGCCCACCAGGGCCACCACGTCCAGATACATCGGATGGTTGGCCACCAGCAGCTTGCCTTCGGCCTGCTCCAGCCACTCGCGCCCCTCGACCCGGACCTCGCCCAGGCGCAGCGCCGCGATCAGGGCCAGCAGCCAGCGGAAGGACAGGCTCACCAGGGCCCGGATGCGCCGCTCGCGCGCCGCCTTCGAACCCGGCCACAGCATGATCAGCGGCAGCACCGTCAGGCCGCCCAGCCAGCCCACCAGCCCGTACAGCACGAAACACAGGCCGGTGCCGAACTGGCGCCACAGGCGCCCGGCACGCGCCGACACGGCCCCCGGGCCGCCCGTTGCGCGCACCATGCGCTTGCCCGCCATGACCAGGCTGTCGTCTCTCAAATATGCATCCCCGCACGCCTTGTCGCGCGCCTCGTCTCCGGCAGCCATTCTAAAGCCGGACGCTTTCCGTCGCCATGCCACGTCGCGGCATGAGGTACAGGGAGGCCAGCGCGATGGCGCTGCCCAGCAACGCGCCGGCTCCCACGTCCAGCGCCACATGCTGGCGCGTGGCCATCGTCGACCAGGCGATGAGCAGGCACCAGCCCACGTTGAGCCCGTGCAGCCAGCGGGGCGCGCCCTCCCGGCGCAACAGCCCGTGCAGCCAGATCGCCGTCAGCACGGAAAAGCCCACATGCAGCGACGGACAGGCGTTGCCGGCCGCGTCGGTGGCTTTCAGCAGGTTCACGGCCGGCCAGCGCGTCCAGTCCAGGGCGAAATCCGGGACCCGGGTGGGCCAGAAATAGAAGGCGCCGCACCCGATCACCGCCAGCGCCGCCGCGCCCGCGACATAACGCGGCATCTCGTCCTTCAGCCGCAGCAGGCTGGGCGCGATGCCGATGTAGATCCACAGGCTGGCATAGGGCACCACGGCCCAGGGCACGAACCCCACCCAGTGGTCCAGCGGCAGCAGGGGCATCTCGGTGACCGGGTACCGGGGGTGGTTCAGCAGGATGAAATAGACGCACATGAACGCCGAGATGCACACCACGATGCCGGCCGTCTTCAGCCGCCAGTGCGCACGCAACCGCGTCGCCAGGCGGCGGTGCCAGCCGCTTTGTACCCGTGTACCCATGGCGGCGCATCATGGCACGGGCCGATTCGCGGTCGCAATGCACGCCCTTCCTGCGGGTCGGGCTTTGTTCAACGTTGGCGGGAGGGGAAATCCCGCGCGGACGGCGGGGCGCCGGAGGACATGCCATGCCCCGGGCTCCTAGAATGGGAGCTTCACCATTCGGAGGGGAGGGATCCGATGATCATCCAACCACGCACCTGGGGCTTCATCTGCACCACCGCGCACCCCGCCGGCTGCGCGGCCAACGTGCGCGACCAGATTGCCCACGTGCGCGCGGCCGCGCCGCACCCCGCCGGTCCGCGGCGCGTGCTGGTGGTGGGGGCCTCCACCGGCTACGGCCTGGCGGCGCGCATCCAGGCCGCCTTCGGCCACGGCGCGGCCACGCTGGGCGTGTTCCTGGAAAAACCCGGAAAGGCGCGCAAGCCCGGCAGTGCCGGCTGGTACAACGCCGCCGCGTTCGAAGACGAGGCGCGCCGGGCCGGCCTCGCCAGCGTGTCGCTGAATGCCGACGCCTTCGCGCATGCCACACGCCAGCGCGCCATCGAACTGATCGCTTCGGAGCTCGGCGGCCCGGTCGACCTGGTCATCTATTCGCTGGCCTCGCCGGTGCGCCGGCTGCCGGACAGCGGCGAGACGGTCCGCACCGCGCTGCGCCCCGTCGGGAACGCCTTCGAAGGCACCACCATCGACACCGACAGGGACCGCCTGGCCCATGTCAGCGTGGCGCCGGCCAGCGAGCAGGACATCGCGCACACCGTGGCCGTCATGGGCGCCGATGACTGGATGTTGTGGATCGACGCCCTGCGCGGGGCCGGCATGCTGGCCGACGATGCCCGCACCGTGGCCTTCAGCTATCTCGGGCCCGAACTGACCTGGCCGATCTACCGCCACGGCACCATCGGGCATGCCAAGGCCCACCTGGAGCAGGGCGCACGCGCCATGAGCACGCGTGCCGGGCGCGCGGATTTCGCCCGGGTGGCGGTGCTGAAGTCCATTGTCACCCAGGCCAGCGCCGCCATTCCGGTGATCCCGCTGTACCTGTCCGTGGTCTCGCGCATGCTGCGCGAGCGTGGCCTGGAGGAAAGCGCCATCGCACAGCAGGTCCGCCTGTTCCACGACTTCCTGTACCCGGCCGGGGGCCGCGCCGCCACCGACCCCGAAGGCCGGTTGCGCCTGGACGACCGCGAGCTGTCCGCCGAGGTCCAGGCTGCCTGCAAGGCGCTGTGGCCGCGCATCAACGACGACAACCTGTTCGACCTCACCGACTACGCCGGCTACAAGCGCCGGTTCCT
>CAZMXV010000023.1:0-23405 GCA_964570295.1 uncultured Rhodanobacteraceae bacterium | reverse complement strand
GCCTGTGCATCGCGCGCACGGTCGCGCTGCGCCCGGACGTGCTGCTTCTGGACGAGCCCACTTCCGCGCTGGACCCCATCGCCACGGGGCGTATCGAGCAACTGGTGGAAGAGCTCAAGCACGACTACACCATTGTCATGGTGACCCACAACATGCAGCAGGCCGCGCGCGTGTCCGACCGCACCGCCTTCATGTACATGGGTGAGCTGGTCGAATACGACGACACCGGGACCATGTTCACGCGACCACGGCAAAAACGGACCGAGGACTACATCACCGGCCGCTTCGGATGAGCCGGGCCGAATGACCGGTGGCCATCCGCATCCGACCACGCCAGACGCGAGAGCACCGGATCGGACACGACCACCCCGAAGCCTCCCCGCAACGCGCCCCTTCTCCTTTACGGACACTTCCCATGACCTCCGCCGACCACATCATCAAGAGCTACGACGAGGAACTGGCCAGCCTGACGGACAATCTGCGCCGCATGGGCGACATGGCCCGACTGCAGTTCCTGCACGCGCTCGACGCCCTGCACCAGCGCGATGCGGATGCCGCACGACGCATCATCAACGCCGACGACGCCATCGACGACCTGGAGCATGCCATCGGCGAAGACGTGGTACGCCTGCTGGCACTGCGCGCACCCATGGCCGGCGACCTGCGCCGGATATTCGCGGCCTTGCGCGTCGCCGGCGACCTCGAACGCATTGGCGACTGCGCCACCGGCGTGGCCCGACGCGTACCCCTGCTCCCCGCCACCGTCCCTGATGCCTTCCTGCGGGCCCTGGAACGACTGGGCATACGGGCGGCCGGGGCCGTCGACGGTGTCCTGGATGCCTGGGCGCGCGGGGATGCCGACCTGGCCCGCCGCGTCTGGCGCGGTGACCGGGAACTGGACGACGCCTATACCAGCGTGTTCCGCGAGCTGCTCACCTACATGATGGAGGACCCGCGCCAGATCGGTGCCTGCACGCAACTGCTGTTCATGGCCAAGAACATCGAGCGCATCGGCGACCATGCCACCAACATCGCCGAAAGCACGTGGTTCGCGGCTACCGGCGGGCGGTTGACGGCTGCCGTGGCGGGGGAAGGGTCCCCCGCGTCATGAACCATTCCGCGGCGGCTGACCGGCACCCACGGATGCATACACCTACGGATGCACATCCCTTCCACCCGTCGGCCGCACGTCGGTCTGACCGCGCACGCGCCGCCGGCGTCGTGCGGAAATGATGCCGTAGATGCCGATCAGGACCCAGGCCAGCTCCTGCAGGAAGGCCGACAGGTTGAACGAGCCGAACACCAGCGACAGCATGATGCCGACCGCGCCGAGCACGTTCATCAACTGGTAGATCCAGCCGTTGCCGCGCAGTTTCTCGGCCTGCAGGAAAAAGAACGCCAGCAGGATCAGCAGCACGCCGACGTAGCCGCACCAGTCATGCCATTGGATGGTGGTCATCACGCAACTCCCGGAAACGTGCCGCCAAGTGTAGCCGCTGCGTGGTTCGGTGCCACCGGTGCCGCCGCAGGGGCGTCACCAGGTCCGGCGCAGCGGGTGGGCCTCGGTATTGAAGACCACGTGGTCGAAGTCCAGCGCCGCGGCGGGAGCGAACAGCAGGTAGTAGTACTTGAACGTTTCGGCGAGCAGGAAGCTTTCCATCACGTCCGCCTTCTCGCCGGTGCGCACGTCCTTCAGTGCGGCAAAACCGTACGCGGTACGGGTGGCGCGCACGAAATCCTCGAAGAACGCCTTGCCCATGCCGCGGTAGCGCGGGTCGCGGGTGTAGTGGTACAGGTAATAGGCGGACTCGACGATCTCCGGGCGCAGGGCGTAGCCCGGGGACGTCACCTTCATCGTCCGGTAGTCCAGCGACTCGGGCTCGATACCATGCAGACGCCACATCCGCCATCCTGATTCCTGCAGGCGGCGGGCGCGCCCCAGGTCGCCGCCGAGTGCCAGCAGCGCCGGCATGAACGCGTCCAGCGCACCGTAGGTGGTGGCGGTACGCTTGCCGGTGCGCATGTCGGCATGGCCATACCACAGCTCGCCATCGCGCACCTCGTCGGCCAGATAGCGGTTGACCGGGCCGATGCTGGCCTTCCACATGCGTCGGCAGTCCTCGTCACCGAACAGCTTCCAGCACTTCAGCAGGTATTCGTAGTAGGAGTCGATACCGCCGGAAATGGCACTGTCGGTGTCGGTCCACCGGCCGGTCTCGACGTTGATGTTGAGTCCCACCAGGCCGATCTTCGAGCGCCGCTCGAAGGTCGCCACCAGGGCACGCTTGGCCTTGGCGTAGTACACGGGATTGCCGGTCAACCTGGACAGGGTGCCGAATTCCAGCAGCAGCGTACCGGTTTCGGCCGGGTTGCTGATCTTTCCGCGTACCGCACCGGTGTGCAGGTTGACGTGGGTATACGGCAACCCGGTGGGGCTGTCGAACACCGGCAGCAGGCGCCGCCCCAGATCCTCGGCCAGCGCCAGCAGGCGCGCGTCATGCGTCATCTGGTAGCCGGACAGGAGCCCGCCCAGCAGGCGGATGGTCACCTCGAAATTCTGCACCCAGATGTCCTTGTCGAACGACAACTGCTCGACGATGAGCCGGTGCGCCTGTCCGGCCTCCTCGTCCAGTCCCAGCAAGATGAGGGTGTCCAGCGCATCGACGGGGGTCATCAGCAGCGGCTCGGGATACCAGTCACGCGGCTGCCCGCTCAGCGGCCTGAGTCCGTCATGCCCCCTGGCATGGCGCATGTAGCCTTGCCAGGCGTGACGCACCTGCTCGCGCACCGCGCCGGCCAGACGGGCCGCCTCGGCGTCATCCACCAGCGGGACCGGTGCCGGTGCATCCGTGCTGGACGCGGCGGCAGGCAAGACGGGAGCTGGCGGTGGCGCGACACGGGCCGGCATGCCGCCGCGGCATCCGGCAAGCGCCAGCAGACACAGGACGACCACGGGTGCCTGGCAAAGGGTTCGGAACATCATCGGATCCTCGTGGCGGAAGCATCATCCGGTGGCGACGCGGGGTGGTCCGGGTGCAGGACGTCACCCAGGGTACGGATGCGCAGGGCGGTGCGCAGCGTGGGCAGGTCGGCGGCAGCATGCACGACGACGTCCCGCGCTTCGCCGGGCAGCAGATCGAAGGCATTGTCGTCCAGGCGCGCCTCGTGCCCGGGGAAATCAATCCACAGCGCGCGCGCCAGCCCCCGCGCGACGAGATGCAGGCGGTAATGATCGCCCTCGGCCAGCAGGTCCGCGTCGACCTGGCCGGCAGCCAGGGCCTGGTCCTTCGCCGGCACGAAGTGCACCAGCCCGCGCGACAACCGCCGACCTTCCCGGAACAGCTCGAATACCGCCACGCTGCGTGCGGGGTCGGCACCATGCAGGAGGGCGGCATCGTCCAGACGCGCCACCGTGGTGGCCGAGCCGGGCGCCAGGTGCACGGCATGCCGCCGCTGCCACAGCAGACGCCCGCCGACATCGAGCACACGGACCCGCCATTCGGCATCCAGCGCCTCGCGGCGGTCGTTGAGCAGGGTCACCCGCGTGCGGCCCACGGCCGGATCGCGCAATGCCGCCACCGCGACGTCGGCGAAGAAACGGCGCGCATGGAAATGCAGGGCCTTCCAGCGTCCGTCGTAATCCAGGCTGGACCACGAAGCGCCCGGCCAGACGTCGTTGAGCTGCCAGTACAGCGATCCCATGGTCCAGGGCCGCGACGCGCGATGATGCAGCGCGGCCAGGGCGACGCCCTCGGCCTGCATCACCTGGCCGAGGTAGATGAAGTCGGCGAACGAACGCGGCTCGCCGTACGCCGCTTCGATGTAGTGCAGCAGGCGCCGGTTGCCCTCCCCGGCCATGAACTTCTGGTGCGCGCGGATGACCGGCCCGTTCACGCGCTGCTCGTCGCGGGTGGCCACGGTATCGACGGTGGCCTGCACCGGCCACGACTGCAATCCGTACTCGGACATGAAGCGCGGCGTCTCGCGCAGGTAGGCGGCGACCGGCTCGCTGCCGGCCCAGACCCCCCAATAGTGCTTGTCACCCCGCCGCGAGTCGTTGCTCTTCACGTCCAGGTCGTTGGACGGCGAACTGGACCAGTACGGCACGCCCAAACCCTCCCTGGCCACTACGCCGCGCAGGTCGCGGCCGAACAACTGCACGTAGCCGTGCCACACCCTGGCCGCGAATACCGGGTCCGCCTGCTTCAGCTTGCGACCCTGACCCCAGTCCTTCCAGGCGGTTTCCTCTTCGTTGTTGCCGCACCACAGCACCAGGCTGGGGTGATTGCGCAACCGGCGCACGTTGTCGCGGGCTTCGGCCAGCACGCTGGCACGAAACGCCGGATCGTAGGCCGGCTGCATGCCGCCGCCGAACATGAAGTCCTGCCACACCATCAGGCCCAGCTCGTCGGCGATGTCGAAAAAGTCGTCGCCCGGGTAATAGCCGCCGCCCCACACGCGCAGCATGTTCATGTGCGCATCGCGCGCGGCGACCAGTGTGCGGCGGATGCGCCCGCGACTCGCGCGTGCCGGGAAGGCATCGAACGGAATCACGTTGGCGCCTTTGGCGAACACGGGCACCCCGTTGACCACGAAGGCAAAGCCCTGGCCGCCCGAGGCGTCGGTCTCGCGACGCAGTTCGACATGGCGCAGGCCGATGCGGCGACGCGCACGGAGCGCCGGGCCCCCGTCACCGACAATGGCCTGCACGGTGTACATGTCCTGCCGCCCGTAGCCGGCCGGCCACCAGCGGCGGGGGTCGTGGATCGTCAGCGGCAGGACGAGGCGGTTGCTTCCCGGCCGCAGCGCCACCTGCCGCCGCAACCGCGCCACCGTCGCGCCGTCCGGTCCGCGCACGGTCACGTCGACCGGCGCCGTGCCGGCATCGCCGGACTGCTCGACCTCCAGCAACACCGCCAGTTCCGCGTGTGCATCGTCCAGCACGTCGGTACGCACTGCCAGGTCGGTGACACGACGGGGCCCCCAGCTTTCCAGGCGTACCGGGCGCCAGACGCCCGCGGTGACGTAGCGCGGGCCCCAATCCCATCCGAAATGGTAGGCCGGCTTGCGCACGAAATTGCCAACCATCACGCCGTCGGGCACATCCCCCCAGGGCGACGGATAGTTGCCGGCAAGGCGCGGATGCATGGCCTCGACCTTCGGCAGCAGCTTGCGGATCGGCGAGCGGAATACCACCCGCAACACATTGTCGCGCGGTCGCAGCAGGCCCTCCACACGTACACGCCAGATACGGTGGCTGTTGTCGGCATGCAGCAGCGGTCGCCCGTTGAGGCTGACCTCGGCAAATGTGTCCAACCCCTCGAACACCAGTTCGGCATGCTCGCGCGCCAGCGTGGCTGCATCGACATCGAAGCGTGCCCGGTATTCCCAGTCGGCCAGGCCGATCCACTGCAGGCCCGCTTCGGCCGCACCCACATAGGGATCGGGAATCAGGTCGTTGGCCAGCAGGTCGGTGTGCACGCTGCCCGGCACCCGGGCCGCATGCCACACTGCCGCGCGCGGGTGCGCCACGGCTTGCGCGTCGCCGGGCAGCAGGCGGAAACGCCAGTCGGCATGCAGCACGATCGGCGTGGTGGGTGCGGCGCCTGCCGGGAAGGCCAGCAGGCACCACGCCAGCAGACAGGCGACGCGCCACCCCCACGCCCCCGCCATGCCCGCCCGCATGCCACCGGCTTCCCGCATCGCCATCAGGCCCGGGCTCGTCGGCGCAGCATGCCCAGCACCTCGTAACAGGCGCCCATGGGGTGGTAGCCGGTCTTGCCCGCGGGGCTTTTCTCGTCGCTGTACTTGCGGTTGTCGGCATCCAGGATGCGGTACCAGCCGCCGTGGTGGTGGTCCACCAGATGCCGCCATGCGTAGGCCCAGATGCGGTCGTACCACTGCCAGTAGGTATCCTCGCCAGTGCGTCCGGCGAGCAGTGCGGCGGCCGCCAGGGTTTCGGCCTGCACCCAGAAATACTTGTCGTCGTCGCAGATGCCGCCGTCGGGGGCGAAGCCGTAGCAAAGGCCGCCACGTTCCGCGTCCCAGCTGCGGGCCACGGCGGTGTCGAACAGGTGCCGGGCAGTCGGCAGCAACCACGCGGCCTCGACGTGGCGACCCAGGATCAGCAGCAGCTTGGCCCACTCGGTCTGGTGGCCGGGCTGGAAGCCCCAGGGGCGGAACAGGTGCCGGGGATTGTCGCGGTTGTAGTCCCAGTCGGGCTGCCAGTCGCGGTCGTAGTGCTCCCAGACCAGGCCGCCGGCCTTTGCCGCCTGACGCCGGGTCATGTGATCGGCCAGCAGCAGCGCACGCTCCAGGTAACGGTGTTCGCCACTGGCCTCGAAGGCGGCCAGCATGGCCTCGCACATGTGCATGTTGGCGTTCTGGCCGCGGTAGCCGCTGAAGTGCCAGCCGGGATCGGCCTCGTCGCGGTACAGGTCGGCTTCGGGCTCCCAGAAGTGCCGCTCCAGCAGGCGCCAGGTTTCATCCATCCATCCGCGTACCTCGTCGAGACCGGCACCCAGGGCACAGCTGTAGGCCAGCAGCACGAAGGCGATGCCGTAGCAGTGGTTGGTGGCGTCCTCGACCTTGCCGTCGCGCAGCGTCCAGGCATAGCCGCCGGTAGCCGGGTCGCGGTGTGCCGCGCGCAGGTAACGCAGGCCGTGGCGGGTGGCGTCGAGGAACGCGGCATCTCCGAACTCGCGCCAGGCCATGGCGTAGTTGAAGACGAAGCGGGTGCTGCTGACCAGGTGCCGGTGGCCGGCATCGTAGATGCTGCCGTCATCGCGGAAATACTGGTGGAAGCCGCCGGCCGGGTCGATGGCGCGCGGATGGTAGAAAGCCATGATGGAGGCGATGTGCCCGCGCAGGAAATCGGGGGAACGGAAATCGGGAAGGGTTTCAGTCATGGAAGGTCTCCCGGGAAGGTGGCAGCAGTGCCCGGACCGCGTCCGGTGTCGGCATGGCCGCGAAAGCGCCCTGGCGGGTGACGGCCAGCGCACCCACCGCCGCGGCGAAGCGCAGCACCCCGGGCAGCGCGTCCGGCGTGGCGCAGAAGCCCACGAATCCGGCCCTGCCGGCGCCGCGTCCGGCCAGGGCATGCAGGAGCCCGCCGACGAAGGCGTCGCCGGCGCCCGTGGTGTCCACGGGCGTGACGGGAAAGGTGGCCACCTCGCCGTCGGCCGTGCGGGTGTACCAGCGCACCGGAGCCGCCCCGTCGGTAACGACCACGCAATGCGCCCGTGCCGCCAGGAGGCGCGCCAGCACTGCGGTGTCGCCACCGGCACCGGAGGCGGCTCCCAGGTAATCCAGCTCCTCGCGTGAAAGCTTGACCAGGTCGGCCAGCTCCAGTGCCTGCCACAGCCACGGCAGCGGATCTGTGGCCTCCGGCCACAGTGCCGGCCGCAGGTTGAGGTCCATGCTCACCGCCGCGCCCGCCGCACGCGCGCGGCGCATGCCTTCACAGGTGGTCTCGGCAATGGCCGGTTCGGTCAGGCTGTTGGAACAGACATGGAAGAAATCGGCCCCCTCGAAACTGCCGGGACGGAAATCATCGGCACGAAACAACAGGTCCGCGGCGGGCGGGCGGTAAAAGCTGAAGCTGCGTTCGCCCTGCCCGTCCAGCGCAACAAAAGCCAGCGCGGTACGGGCCGCGCCGGTACGTACGATGCCGTCCACGGCCACGCCCGCCTCGGCCAGGCACGTGGCCAGGAAGTCGCCGAACATGTCGCACCCCAGCATGCCCACGAAGTGGCTGCGCGAACCCAGCCGCGCCGCCGCGACCGCGACGTTGGCAGGTGCGCCGCCCGCATGCTGGAGAAACGCCCGCGGCGCCTCCGGCGCGGCCGGTGCCTGGGCCAGCATGTCGACGAGGATTTCACCGAAACAGACGATCTTGCCCATGCCGGTTCAGCCCTCCCGGGCCTGGACGCCGCGCAGGCGCGAACCCGACACGCCGTAGAAAATGATGTAGACGTAGCACAGCAGCGGCAGCACGAAGGAATGGTGCACACCGACATGGTCGGCCAGCACGCCTTGCAGCAACGGCACCACCGCGCCACCGACGATGGCCATGATCAGCAGGCTGGACGCCTTGTTGGTCAACGGCCCCAGACGCTCGATGCCGAGCGCGAAGATGGTCGGGAACATGATCGAGTTGAACAGCCCCGTGGCCACGATCGCGTACAGCGCCGGCGCGCCGCTCGTGGACATGGTAAGCACCAGCAGCAGCACGTTGACGCCGGCGAACAAGGCCAGCAGGCGCCGCGGCGAAAAATAGGCCAGCAGGGCCGAACCGGCGAAGCGTCCGACCATGGCCATGGTCCAGTACGCCGCCACGTAGTGCGTGGCCTGCTGCTCGGTGAACCCGCCAATGTCCGGCAGCACCAGGTAGTTGACCATGAAGCTGCCGATGGACACCTCGGCACCGACGTAGCAGAAGATGCCCAGCACCCCGAACAAAAGGTGGGGGTGCCGCAACGCGTCCATGTAGCCGTGCCGCGCACCATCGGCATGATCGGTCTTTTCCTTGAGCGACGGCATGCGGAACAGGAACACGAACAACGCCAGCAGGAACAGCGCCACCGCCAGGCCGAGGTACGGCCCCTGTACCGCATGGGCCTGTCCGCTGCGGTAGGCCAACTGGTCGGCCAGCGGCAATGCGGCGACCTCGGCGCTGCTCTTGACCGTATTGCCGAGAATCAGCAGGCCGCCGAAAAGCGGGGCGATGGCCGTTCCCAGCGAATTCAGCGCCTGCGCCAGGGTCAGACGGCTGGAGCTGGTGCGCTCCGGGCCCAGCAGGGCCACGTAGGGATTGGCGGCCACCTGCAGCACGGTGATGCCGGTAGCCAGCACGAACAACGCGGCGAGGAACGCGCCGTACTGGTGCGAGGCCGCCGCCGGCCAGAAGCCCGCCGCGCCCACGCCGGCGACCACCAGCCCGGCCACGATGCCCTGCTTGTAGCCCAGCCAGGCCACCAGCCGCCCCGCCGGCAGCGACATCAGGAAATAGGCACCGAAAAAGGTGAACTGCACCAGCATCACGCGGGTGTAGTTCAACTCGAACACGGCTTTCAGGTGGGGAATCAGGATGTCATTGAGGCAGGTCAGGAAGCCCCACATGAAAAAAATGGTGGTGGCCACCGCCAGGGCCGCCCGGTGCCGTGTGGCAGGTGGTCGCGGTACGGACGCCGGCGGACGGGGGGAGGAAGTCGGCATCATGCGGGAATGTCTCGTCGTGGCGGGATCGGAATGAAAAGGTACGAATCAGGCGGCGCGGCCGGCGGTGCTGCTTTCGCGCACGCGCAGGGCCACCGGCGCCACCGTGCGCCCGGGCGGCGCCTCCGGGTCGGCCTGCCGTGCCAGCAGCAGGGCCGCGGCCTGGCGCCCGCGCGCGCGCGGATCGGCCGCCAAGGTGGTCAATGACGGTGCCGCCACCGCGGCCTCGGAAATGTCGTCAAAACCGGTCACCGCGAAATCGCGGCCGGGACGGATGCCGTGTGAGGCCAATCCCAGCATCAGGCCCAATGCCACGGTGTCGTTGTAGCAGACGGCGGCAGTGGGCGGCTCGTCCACGGCCAGCAGGAGCCCGGTGGAAGCCGCCGCGTCCGTGCGGGTCGGCGCCGTTTCCACCAGCCAGCGCGGATCGGCCCGCAGGCCGGCCTCGTCCAGCGCCTGGCGGTAGCCCTCACGGCGCTGCCGGCACGAGCTGGAGGCGGAATGTCCGCCGAAAAAGCCGATGCGGCGATGCCCTTCCTCGATCAGGTGGCGTGTGGCCAGCCACGCGCCCTGGCGGTTGTCCAGGGCCAGGAAGTCCCAGTCGGCGCCTTCCAGGTCGCGGTTGAACAGCAGCACGCTGGCATGCCCGAGCACTTGGCGCAACTGCGCGGCGTCGCTGCCCTCCGCGGGCGACAGGATGAAACCCGCGGGGGAGTGTTCCATCAGTGTGGACAATACCGCCTGCTGGCGCCCCGGCGATTCACCGGTGCTGCCCAGAAGCGTCACATAGCCGCGTTCGCCCAGGGCCTCGTCCACGCCCGACGCGAATTCGGCGAAGAAGGGATTGGACAAGTCGTTGATGACGAGCGCGACGCTGGTGGATGTGCGTCGGCGCAGGTTGGCCGCGGCACGGTTGTAGACATAGCGCTGGCGCTTCAGTTCGGCCTCGACCCGTGCCCGCGTCTTCACGTTGACCAGCGGGCTGCCGCGCAACACCAGGGAAACCGTGGCCCGCGACACGCCTGCCGCACGTGCGATGTCGGTGACGGTGGCGCGCCTGCCGGGGCGCGGCGTCGGACTGTCCGCGCCCTGCCGGCGGGACTCGCCGCCCTCCGTTTCCGCGGCCCCGGGCGTGGCACCGGTGTCGTGCGGCTCAGTCATCGTCGCGCTCCGGTGCGGCACAGTAGGAGGCGGGCAGGTCCGCCGGTTTGGTACCCCAGCCGTGCACGGGCGCATGGGTGCCCAGTTCGACATGCAGGGTCCCGCCGCGACGCAGGCGGTCGACGTCGAGCCACACCGCATGCCGCCTTTCGCCATTGAAGCGGACCTCCTGGATGTATTGCAGCGTGCGGCCATCGGCACCGGGGGCCTTCAGGTGCAAGGTGCGCCCGTGGCCGAGGGCGAGTTCGACGTCGGCGAAACGCGGCGTGTGCAGCAACAACTGCCCGCTGCCCGGCACCGCCGGATACAGGCCCAGGGCGCTGAACAGGTACCACGCGGACATCGTGCCGAGATCGTCGTTGCCGGTTACCCCGTCGGGAGCGTTGGTGAACAACTGTTGCGCGGCCCGCACCACGACGGCCGTCTTCCACGGCTGGCCGGCCAGGGTGTATATCCACGGGGCGTGCAAGTCCGGCTCGTTGTTGGGGTTGTAGCGGTACTGGTTGTAGTAGCTGTAGGGGCCGACCACCCACACCTTGCGTGCGGCATGCAGGGGATCGGCCCGCAATGCGTCCATGGCGAAGAAGGTGTCCAGCCGGCGCAGCATCCGTGCGCGGCCGTGCATGGCCTGCATCAGCCCCGGCATGTCCTGCTGCGCCAGCCACTGGTACTGCCAGGCGGTACCCTCGTGGAAGCCGTGCGGCGAGCGCGGGCTGTAGTGGCCGTCGGCCGGGCTGTACCAGTCGCCGCCGGTGACGCGCGGGCGCGGGAAACCGGTGAACCCGGTCTTGGCATCGCGCACGCGCGGATCCCATACGCGGCGCCAGTTGCGGCCATTGCTCCGCAACACGGCGGCATCGGCATCGTGACCCAGTGCGGCGGCCATTTGCGACAGCGCGCAATCGGCAAGCGCATATTCCAGCGTGGCCGAACCGCCGTGGCGCGGGTCCACGTCCATGCCCTTGGAAGGGAACGCGAGATCGTAGGCGACGAACCCGTGGGCCTGATAGCTCGCATTACCGGAACGCCCGCCGTGGCGCGAGTTCAGGGGCGGCATGTCGAAGGCGTTGCGGCGCAGGGCCTTCCATGCCGCTTCCTCACGCCCCGCCAGGGCCCCGAAGCGCCACAGGTCGACCATGAACGGCGTCACCGGATCACCGGTCATCACGTTGGTGTCGAAATTGGCGAACCCCCAACGTGGCAGCCAGCCGCCCTGCGCATTGATGGCCAGCAGGCTGCGACCGATGTCACGCACCACCTCCGGCCGGGTCAGCGCCAGCCACTGGTTCTGCGCGCGGTAGGTGTCCCACAGCGAAAAGTATTCGTAGTAGGTCCAGCCGTCGGCGCGGTGGATCGCGCCGTCGTAGCCACGATAACGTCCGTCGGCATCGCTGCCGGTCATCGGCTGCAGCAGGGCGTGGTAAAGCGCGGTATACAACACCGCGCGGTCGTCGGGACTGCCGCCGCGCACCTTCACGGCGGACAGCGCGTCGCGCCAGGTGCGTTGCGCCAGTCGGCGCATGTCGTCGAAATCCAGCAACGTGCCGTCATGCATGCCGTCACGGCGAAGGTTCGCGCGCGCGCCTTCGGCATCCACATGCGAAATGGCACTGACGGCGGTCACCGCGCGGCCATCGGAAAGGTCGAAGGTCAGCCACGCGCCGCCGGGTTTGAGCGCCCCCTGCATGCCATGGCGCGCACCCGGCACGCCGCCGCCCTCGCCCCAGACGCCGAAGGCCTTGAACGGGTGGTCGAACTCGATGCGGAACCAGGTCGTGTACTCGTGCCCGCCGCAGAAGCTGCGGGTCACCAGGCGCCCCTCGACAGCATGGTCGCCCACCACGCGGATGACGCTGCCCATTACCGAATGGCGCGCGTTGGCCTGGCCGATATTGACCAGCACATGCCCTTCGCGGATGCCGGCGGGAAACGTGTAGCGCTCGCCCGCGGCGCGGGTACGGGTGGCAAGCTCCACGTCGATGCCGCCACGGTCGGTGAGATGCACCTTGTAATAGCCGGCCTGCCCCACTTCACCCCGGTGGGTGTAGGCCGAAGCATACGTTTCCTGGTCGAAATCGTCGGCATGCGCGGTATCGAAATCGCCACCCGGGCCGATGCGGCCGGTCACCGGCAGCATCGAAACCTGGCCGCCCTGCTCCCAGCATCCGGCACCGGACACGAAAGAATGGCCGAAACCGCGGATTTTCTTGTCGTCGTACTGCCACCCCGCATAATGGCTGCCGATCGGGCTGACCTGGATCAGGCCGAAGGGGGCCGAGGCTCCCGGAAACGTGTTGCCCTCGTCCCTGGTGCCGATGAACGTGTTGACCTCGGTCTCCAGGGCCGTCACGGAGGTGGCGGCCACCGCCGGCACCGTCATGGACAGGGCCAGCATACCGGTCAGCGGCACCAGCACCTGGCGGATGACATGGCGCACGGCGAACAACGGCGATCGATGCATGGACGGATTTCCCGGCGTGGTCGACAAGACTCCCGGACCGATGCATTCCCCCACGACCTGCCTGTCGCTCCCGCGCACGGCCGGCCATTGATTGAATCGATCCAAACCGCGTTATAGCACACCCCGGGCCATCCAGGTCAATCCACGACATCCCACGTGCCGACGCCGGGCGGACGGGACGGAAGACCGACGCACGACACGCTGTGCCGCACATCGGTCCATCTTCCCGTCCGGCGACGGCTCAAGAATCCACGGCGCCACGTTGACGCACCGCCTCGAACAGCACGATGCCGGCGGCCACCGACACGTTCAGGCTTTCCATGTCGCCGGGCATCGGAATGCGGGCCAGGAAATCGCAGGTTTCACGGGTAAGACGACGCATGCCCTCGCCCTCGCTTCCCATCACCAGCGCGACGGGGCCACCGAGGTCCACGGCATGGATGGCCTGCTCGGCCTCGCCGGCCAGGCCGGTCAGCCAGACCCCGGCATCCTGCAGGCTGCGCAGGGCACGGGCCAGATTGGTCGCTTCCACCAGCGGCACGCGATCGGCACCGCCCGCCGAGGCCCGGCGCACGGTGGGCGTGATGCCGACGGCACGGTCCTTCGGCACGATCACGGCGGTGACGCCGGCCGCGGCGGCGCTGCGCAGGCAGGCGCCGAGGTTGTGCGGGTCGGTGACACCGTCCAGAACCAGGAACAGGGCGGATGCCCCGGCCTTTTCCGCCAGGCCCGGCAGATCCGCCTCGCCCAGCGACGCCGGCGCCTCGTAGCGCGCCGCCACGCCCTGATGGCGGGCATGCTTGCCGGCCAGGCGCTCCAGTTCGGACCGCCTGACCGCATGCACGGCGATGCGTCGCTTGCGCGCCTCCTCGGCCAGGGCCGTCACGCGCGGGTTGCGGCTGCCCTGCTCCACGCGCAACTCGCGCACGCGCTCGGCATCGTTGGCCAGCGCGCCCTCGACCGGGTTGATGCCGACAATCCAGGTTTCGCTCATGACTTGTTCTTGCCCTTCCTGGTGGATTTGCGGGTTGCGGCATGCCGGGACCGGGTGGCGGTTTTGCGGGCGGCCTTTGCCGGCGCGCCGCCGCCCTTCATTTCGGCCGCCTTGCGCGTACGCTTCGAAGTTGTCTTGCCGGGCTTCGGCTTCCGGACCGGTGCTTTTTTCGCGGCGGCCTTTTTCGCCGGATGCGCGGCAGGCGCCGCGACAGCGGCCTTGCGTTTTCCGGCCTTGCGCGACGGCGCGTCGATCAGCCGGAAGTCGATCTTGCGGTCCTCCATGCTGGCGCGCAGCACCTGCACCGTGACCGTATCCCCCAGCCGGAAGATCCGGCGCGTGCGCTCGCCCTGCATCTGGTGGCGCACGGGATCGAAATGGTAATAGTCATTGGGCAACTGGCTGACATGCACCAGGCCCGACACCGTTGACGGCTCCACTTCCACGAACAGGCCGAAGGAAGTGACACCGGTGACCGTACCCTCGAATTCCTCGCCGACGTGCTTTTCCATCCACGCGCACTTGTAGCGCTCGTCGACGTCGCGCTCGGCTTCCTCGGCGCGTCGTTCGCGTTGCGAGCAGTGCGTGGCCATGGCCGCCATGCGCGCCGGCGGGTACAGGTAGTCCGAGCGCTTGCCGCCGTCGAGCGCATGGCGGATGGCGCGATGCACCAGCAGGTCGGGATAGCGGCGGATCGGCGAGGTGAAGTGCGCGTAGGCGTCCAGCGCCAGGCCGAAATGCCCCTGGTTCTCGGGCAGATAGACGGCCATCGACATCGAGCGCAGCAGCACCGACTGCACCAGCTCGAACTCGGGCTTGCCGCGCACCTTGTCCAGCAGCGCGTTGTAGTCGGCCGGCGTCACCTCTTCCAGCGGCGGCAGCTTCAGCTTGTAGGCGGCGAGGAATTCCACGAGATCCTCGTACTTGGTTGCCGGCGGCGGCGCATGCACGCGGAACAGCGCCGGGATTTTCTTGCGCGCGAGGAACCGGGCCGCCTGCACGTTGGCGGCAATCATGCATTCCTCGATCAGCTTGTGTGCATCGTTGCGCGGCAGCGAACCCATCGACACCACCTCGCCGCTGGCGGCCAGCGCGAACTTCACCTCGGCCGTGTCGAATTCGATCGCGCCACGCGCCGCGCGTGCCTTGGCCAGCACCTTGTACAGGGCGTGCAGGGTTTCCAGCTGCGGCAGCACGTCGGCCAGCTCGTCGCGGGCATCGGCGTCATGTTCGCCGATGGCCTGCCACACGCGCTGGTAGGTCAGCCGCGCGTGCGAGCGCATCAGGCCCGCGTAGAACTTCGAGCGCTTGACCGTGCCCCCGGCATCGATCGACATGTCGCAAACCATGCACAGGCGCTCGACATCGGGATTGAGCGAGCAGATGCCGTTGGACAGCGTCTCGGGCAGCATCGGCACCACGTAGCCGGGAAAATAGGTGGACGTGCCGCGCTCGAAGGCCTCCTCGTCCATGGGCGTTTCCGGCTTCACGTAATGCGACACGTCGGCGATCGCCACGACCAGGCGGAAGCCGCCGCCGCGGCGCTTCTCGGCGTACACGGCATCGTCGAAATCGCGCGAATCGGCGCCGTCGATGGTGACCAGCGGCAGCTTGCGGATGTCCTTGCGGCCGGCCTTCTCGACCTTGGTGACCTGTTGCGGCACGGCCTCGGCCTGGCGCAGGACCGCATCCGGCCAGGTGTCCGGCAGGCCGTGGCTGGCGATCGTCATTTCCACCACCAGCGACGGCGTGAGGCGTTCGCCCAGCACCGCGCGGATCGCGCCGATGGGGCCGCGCTGCGTGCTCGGCGGCTCGGTGATTTCGGCCACCACGATCTGCCCGGCGCTGGCGCCATGCACCTGGCCGGGCGGGATCAGGATGTCCTGGGTGATGCGCGCATCATCCGGCGCCACCACGGTGACGCCGCCGTCGACCACCACGCGGCCGACCAGGCGCGGCGAGCGCCGCTCCAGCACTTCCACGATGGCACCCTTGCGCCGTCCGCGCCGGTCCACGCCGACCACGCTGGCCAGCACGCGGTCGCCGTGCAGCACCTTGCGCATCTCGTACGGCGACAGGTACAGGTCGTCGCCGCCCTCGTCCGGGCGCAGGAAGCCGTAGCCGTCGGCATTGGCCAGGATGACGCCGGCAATCAGGTCCAGCTTTTCGGCCGGGGCGTAGCCGCCGCGGCGGTTCTTCAGCAGCTGGCCGTCGCGCAGCATCGCCGCCAGGCGCTTGCCCAGCGCCACGATGTCGACCTCCTCGGTCAACCCCAGGTCCGCGGCGATGGCCTCGGCGGTCATCATGCCGGCATGCTTTTCCAGCAGCACCCGGATGGCTTCGCGGCTGGGAATGGGCCGTTCGTAGCGCCGCGCCTCGCGCGCCGCCCACGGGTCGTGGATCTTGGGTTTGCGGGTCGTCGCGGAGGCGCTCCGGCGCGAACCGGACGATGTGTTCGATGGTGGTTTTCTTGACACGTGAATCCCTGGTTAGGCGGGCCCTGCGACCGATTCGGAATGGCCGTGCGGTGCCCATGCGGAAAAAAAGTTTGACAACGGCCGTGAGGGTGCCTATCTTACGCGCCTCTGCCGCAACATAAACGTCGCGGACAGGCCCAGGTGGCGGAATTGGTAGACGCGCCAGCTTCAGGTGCTGGTGGGGGCAACCCCGTGGAAGTTCGAGTCTTCTCCTGGGCACCATTGCTTTCGAAGGTCCGCATCATGCGGACCTTCTTCGTTTCCGGCACGGTACACCATACCGCCCGAGGGCCACGCAAGGCCTCTTCTCCTCACGTGTTGCCGTGCACCACCAGCACGTCTCCGGGCACCGTCTGCACGATGCGGGTGGCATTGCCGCCCACCAGCATGTGGAACGCCAGCCCCCGCCTGAGTGCACCGACCACGGTGAGGTCGACCTCGCGGGTCATGCCGTATTCGCTCAGCATGGCTTCCGGATAGCCGTAGGCGATGCGGGTGTCGATGCGTTGCCGGACGACTTCGGGCATGCGCGCTTCGGCCAGGAACGAGGCCATCGTCTCGTGCTCCAGGCGCGCGAATTCGCTTTCGCGTCCGGCGGCCAGGAACAGGGAGCGATAGGGTATGTCCAGCGCGTGCATCAGCGTGAAGTCGGCCTCGGCGAACCAGGCTGCCGCCGTTTCCAGGCCGTGGCGGGATTCACCGGTGAAATCCGTTCCCACCAGCACCCGCCGATAGGCGCCGCGCGGACGGCCCTTGACGACCAGCAGCGAATGCGGCGAGCGGCGCAGCAACTGTTCGGTGGTGGTGTGGGCGACGAGGCTGGCAAAAGTGGGACCGCTGGTGCCCGCGACGATCAACGCGCACTTCTCGCGCGCCGCGACACGCAGGATCACGTCCACCGGCTCGCCCACTTCGACATGGACCACGAGGTCGTCGGGATCGCCCGGGATGTCGTGCCGGATCTGCCGCTCGACCAGCGCGGCATGCTCGGCTTCATCCTGCGGCCTGCCGCCCTCGGGCGACCACCAGGCCACTGGTCGCGCCTCCGGAGGCAGCGCATGGACCACATGCAGGGTGGCGTGCCATTGCCGCGCGAGCTGCGCGGCCCGGTCCAGCGCGCGGTCGCAATGGCTGGACAGGTCCGTCGCCAACAGGACCGAACGGGGAGGCTGCAGGGACGCGACAACTTGGCTCATGGGCCTTCCTCGGTGACGGCCGCCGCCAGTGTTGCAGCCGGCAACGGGCCGCGCAAGTTTTTGTCTGGCACAAAGAAAACCGTTTATGTAGACTTCGAGTGAAGCCCCCGCAGGCTCCCCTTCCGGATACCATGCGGCGCCTCTGGATCCCGTCACCGTTTCCGCTCCGCCTCCATGCGGAACGCCGGTGCCACGGCGGACCGGGCCCCATACCCTGCGATGCTTCCCGGGTATCCGGTATCCCTGATGCATGGATGCAAGCCTGCCCTGCCGGATCTGTTCCACCACGCTTCCGACGGACCCGCTGACTTTTGCCCTACGGTTGGATCACCTTCGCCCTCGCCTGCCTGCCGTTCCTGGCGGCCATCGGCATTCCGTTGGGTTGCAGGGGTCGGCGCAGACGCACCACACGGGTGATGGCAGCCACCGCCGCCACCTGCCTGGTGCTCACGGCGCTGCTGTATCCGGCCATGAATGACGGCGGCGTCCTGCGCCATGTCTTCGCCTGGATGCCGCAGCTGGGCCTGGATGTCATCCTGCGCGTGGACGGCCTCTCGTGGCTGTTCCTGGTGCTGGTGTGCGGCATCGGCCTGCTGGTGGGCATCTATGCGGCCTACTACATGCCGCCGGAATACCCGCTGGTCCGCTTCTTCGCGCTGCTGCTGGCCTTCATGGGCTCGATGCTGGGGGTGGTGCTGTCGGGCAACGTGATCCAGATGGTGTTCTTCTGGGAACTGACCGGCCTGTTCTCGTTCCTGCTGATCGGCTACTGGTACCAGGGCGAGTCGGCACGCGATGCCGCACGCACGGCACTCATCGTCACCGCCGGCGGCGGCCTGTGCCTGCTGGCCGGCGTGCTGGTGATCGGACACGTCGCGGGCAGCTACGACCTGGACGTGATTCTCGCTTCGGGCGACCGCATTCGCCACAGCGCCCTGTACCTGCCGGCGCTGGTGCTGGTGCTGCTGGGCGCGCTCACCAAGAGCGCGCAGTTTCCGTTCCACTTCTGGCTGCCGCAGGCCATGTCGGCCCCGACACCGGTATCGGCCTACCTGCATTCGGCCACGCTGGTGAAGCTGGGCGTGTTCGTGCTGCTGCGCTTCTGGCCGGTGCTGGCCGGCACCGACGCCTGGTTCTGGCTGCTGGGCAGCGCCGGCCTGCTCTCGCTGCTGCTGGGCGCCTGGTCGGCGATGTTCCAGCAGGACCTCAAGGGCATCCTGGCCTACTCGACCATCAGCCATCTCGGCCTGGTGGCGATGCTGCTGGGCCTGGGCAGCACGCTGGGCGCGGTGGCGGCCATCTTCCACATCGTCAACCACGCCACCTTCAAGGCCTCGCTGTTCATGGCCGCCGGCGCCGTGGACAACGAAACCGGCACCCGTGACCTGCGCCGCCTGGGCGGGCTGCGCCATGTGATGCCGATCACCACCGCGCTGGCGCTGGTGTCGGGCGCGGCCATGGCCGGCGTCCCGCTGCTCAACGGGTTCCTGTCCAAGGAAATGTTTTTCGCGGTGGCCCTGGGCTCGCACCACGGGCCGATGCTGGATGCCGCCATCGCCGTACTGGCCGTGGCCGCGGCGGCGCTCAGCGTGACCTACTCGGTGCGCCTGCTGGCCAGCACGTTCTTCGGCCGCCTGCGTGACGACTATCCGCGCCGGCCGCAGGAACCGCCGCGCTGGATGCGCTTTCCCATCGGTTTTCTGGCCCTGGCCTGCCTCGCGGTGGGGATATTTCCGGCCCACGTGATCGGTCCGTTCCTTCACAACGCCGCGCTGGCGGTGCTGGGGCCGCAGTTGCCCGTGTACAACCTGTCGATCTGGCACGGCCTGACCCGGCCGCTGTTGATGAGCGTTGTCGCCATGGTGGCGGGAATCACGCTGTACGTCCTGCTGCGCGGCTACCTGATGCGCCGCGAGGGCACGCCGCTGCTCGGGCTGTTCAGCCTCAAGCGCGGCTTCGAGCATCTGCTGGTGCTGCTGACCGACACCCTGCCGGGATGGCTGCAGCGGGTGTTCCCGTCCCGCCACCTGCAGACGCAGTTGCTGCTGCTGGTGCTGGCGGCCGGCATCGCCACCGCGACCGGGGTGGGCAACCTGTCGCGCAGCTTCGCGCCGCAGGGCACACCGGTCGACCCGGCCTTCGCGCTGCTGTGGATACTGGGCGGGGCCTGCGCCATCGGGGCCGCCGTGCAGGCCAAATTCCACCGCATGGCAGCGCTGATTCTCAGCGGCAGCGCGGGGCTGGTGGTGTGCATCACGTTCGTGTGGCTGTCGGCACCGGACCTGGCCATCACGCAGCTGCTGGTGGAATCGGTCACCACCATTCTGATCCTGCTGGGCCTGCGCTGGCTTCCCAAGCGCATCAAGGGACTGACAGGCATCACCCGCCGCGCGCTGTTCCGGCGCCGCCGCGATGTGCTGATCGCGGTCGGTGCCGGCACCGGGCTGGCTGTCCTGTCCTTCGCCGCCATGCTGCACCCGGTCTCGGATACCGTGTCGCGGTTCTTCCTCGAGAATGCCCTGTCGGGTGGAGGCGGAGGCAACGTGGTGAACGTGATCCTGGTCGATTTCCGCGGTTTCGACACGCTGGGCGAAATCACCGTGCTGTCCATCGTGGCGCTGACCGTGTTCGCGCTGCTGCGGCGCTTCCGCCCTGCCGCCGAAAGCATCGGCGCGACCAAGCAGCAGCGTCACGCGATGCAGGTGCGCCCCGGGGATGCCGCACCGGCTGATACGGGCAGCCGCCTTCCCGCCGACTACCTGGCCATTCCGGCGTTCCTGGTGATGCTGGCGGTGCCGTTCATGGCCCTGTTCGGAGCGCACCTGTTCCTGCGCGGACATGACCTGCCGGGAGGCGGCTTCGCGGCCGGCATCACGGTCACGGTGGCCCTGATCGCGCTGTACATCGCGCGCGGCGCGCGCTGGGTCGAGATGCGCCTGCGCGTGGCGCCCTTGCGCTGGATGGGCATGGGCCTGGTACTGACCCTCATTGCCGGCACCGGCTCGATGGTGGCGGGCTACCCGTTCCTCACCTCCTTTGCCGACCATGTCGACCTCCCGCTCCTGGGCTCCGTGCCGCTGGTCAGTGCGCTGGTATTCGACCTCGGCGTATTCTGCGTGGTGGTCGGCGCCTGTTCGCTGATTCTGGTGGTGCTGGCGCACCAGTCCCTGCGGCGCCCCGTACCCGCGCCGTCACCCGCCGCCGACGAGGAGGCAATCGACTGATGGAACTGGTCCTGGCACTTGCCATCGGCCTGCTCGGCGGCTGCGGCGTGTGGCTGCTGCTGCGCCCGCGCACCTTCCAGGTCATCATCGGGCTGACCCTGATCAGCTACGCGGTGAACCTGTTCATTTTCTCCATCGGCGGCCTGCGTACCGGCGCCGATCCGGTACTGCACGACGGACTGACCGACATCGCGCACTACACCGACCCGCTGCCGCAGGCGCTGGTCCTGACCGCGATCGTCATCGGCTTCGCCACCACGGCGCTGTTCCTGGTGGTGCTGCTGGCCTCGCGCGGGCTGACCGGCAACGACCACGTCGACGGCGAGGACGGTTCGCCATGATCGGGCAACTGGTCATCGCTCCCATCCTGATACCGCTGGCCACGGCCGCGCTGCAACTGCTGGCGGGAGCCCGGCGACGCCATCTGGCCCCCGTGCTGGGCATGCTTTCGTGCCTGCTGCTGGTGCTGGTGGCCGGCTGGCTGGCATGGGCGGCCTCGGGTTCCGACGCGGCAGGCCGGACCTTCGTCTACAACCTCGGCAACTGGCCGACCCGCTTCGCCATCGTGCTGGTGGTGGACCGCCTGTCGGCGCTGATGCTGCTGCTGACATCGGTGCTGGCACTGGCGGTGATGCCCTACGCGCTGGGGCGCTGGCAATACATGGGAGTGCATTTCCAGCCGCTGATGCAGCTGTTGCTGCTGGGCCTCAACGGGGCCTTCCTCACCGGCGACCTGTTCAACCTGTTCGTGTTCTTCGAGGTGCTGCTGGCGGCGTCCTACGGGTTGGCGCTGCATGGCTCGGGGGCCCGCCGCACCAGCGCAGGCCTGCACTACATCGCCATCAACCTGGCCGCGTCGATGCTGTTCCTGCTCGGCGTGAGCCTGATCTTCGGCGTCACCGGCACGCTCAACATGGCCATGCTGGCGCGCAAAATCCCCACCCTGCCCGACGACACCCGTGCCCTGCTGCACGGCGGCGCGGCCCTGCTGGGCATGGCGTTCCTGGTCAAGACGGCGGTCTGGCCGCTGGGGTTCTGGCTGCCGCGCACCTATTCGGCGGCCACGCCGCCGGTGGCCGCGATGTTCGCCATCATGACCAAGCTCGGCATCTACGTGCTGCTGCGACTGGGCCTGCTGCTGTTCGGCACCGGCGCCGGCCCCGCTTCCGCGCATTTCGGCAGCCAATGGCTGCTGGTGGCGGGCATGGTCACGCTGGTCGTGGGCACGGTGGGCATGCTGGGTGCGCGCGAACTGGGCAAACTGGCCGGCTACGCCGTGCTGGTGTCCTCGGGCACGTTGCTGGGAGCCGTGGCCCTGCAGCAGGCGGCGGTGACCGCGGGCGCGCTGGCCTATCTGGTGGTGTCGGTGCTCGGCATCGCCGCCTTCTTCCTGCTGACGGGGCTGGTCGTGCCGACGGACGAACCCGAGGGCACCGGACAGCTCGAACCGTACGATCCCGTCGGCGACGCGCTGTATGCCGCCGAGGACGAAAGCCGCGTGGTGAAGCCGGCCCCGCTGGTGATCCTGGCCGCATGCTTCCTGGGCTGTGCGCTGCTGCTTTCGGGGCTGCCGCCGTTGTCCGGCTTTCTGGCCAAGTTCGCGATGCTGGCACCGATGTTGTCCGGTGGTCCGGCCGCCGTGGTGCTGTTCGCCCTGGTGATCTTCGCCGGCGTGGGAACCATCATCGCCATGTGCCGCGCCGGTATCCAGATCTTCTGGGCCGACCCGGAGCGCGTGTTTCCGCGCGTGCGTGCCGCCGAAACGGCGTCGGTGCTCGCGCTGCTGGCCATCTGCCTGGTGCTGACCGTGGCCGCGTCGGCCCCATGGCGGTATCTCGCCGCCACGGCGCGGCAGGTGCACACGCCGCAGCAGTACATCCAGGCCGTCCTCCCGGCGGCGGCAGAAGGAGTCCGGCCATGAGGCGCTGGCTGCCCCATCCCCTGATGGCCGCGTCGATCCTGGCGGCATGGCTGGTGCTGCGGCAAAGCCTGACACCGGGAACGGTTCTGGTCGGCCTGGTGCTGGCGTGGCTGCTGTCGCGCCTGTGGGCGCGGCTGGAGCCGCCCGCCGTGCACCTGCGCCGGGCCGGCCTGCTGCTGGCGCTGGGCATGCGGGTGTTTGTCGACATCGTGGCGTCCAACTGGGCCGTGGCCCGCCTGATCGTGATGCGGCGTCCGCACGCATCGGGGTTCGTCGCCATTCCGCTGAAGCTCACCCATCCCCCCGCGCTGGCCATGCTGGCCACCATCGTCACCGCCACGCCGGGCACCATCTGGGTCAGCCACGACTCGCGCCGTCACCGGCTGCTCATCCACATCCTGGACACGGCCTCGGAAGCCGTACTGGTGCACAACATCAAGCAACGCTACGAACCCCCGCTGCTGGAGATCTTCCGGTGATGCATGCCGCTGCCGCCATTCTGGTCGGGCTGGCCCTGGTGCTGCTGCTGCTGGCCATGGGCCTGGCCATCGTGCGCCTGGTGCGTGGGCCGCGCGCGCAGGACCGCGTGGCCGCCCTCGATGCCCTGTACGCCAACGCCACGCTGCTGCTGCTCGGTATCGGCATCCGCACCGGCAGCATGCTGTACGTGGAGGCCGCGCTGGTCATCGCGATCCTGGGGTTCGCCAGCAGCGCGGCATTCGCCAAGTTCCTGATGCGCGGCGAGGTGATCGAAT
>CAZMXV010000022.1:0-23603 GCA_964570295.1 uncultured Rhodanobacteraceae bacterium | reverse complement strand
AGCTGGGCGGGCTGATGCCGACCTGGTAGTCGTCGGCGGGCCAGAAGCGCGAGGAGTCCGGGGTCAGCATTTCGTCCATGACGTACAGCCGGCCGTCCTCGTCGGTGCCGAATTCCAGCTTGGTGTCGGCGATGAGGATGCCGCGCTCGGCGGCATGCGCCGCCGCAAAGCGGTAGATGGCCAGGGTGGCCTCGCGAACCTGTTCGGCCAGTTCGCCGCCGATGGTGGCCACCATCCGGTCGAAGCCGATGTTTTCGTCGTGGTCGCCGGCAGCCGCCTTGGTCGAGGGCGTGAAGATGGGCTCGGCCAGCTGTTCGGCCTGGTGCAGGCCGGCGGGCAGGGTGATGCCGCACAGCGCGCCGCTGGCCTGATAGTCCTTCCAGCCCGAGCCGATCAGGTAGCCGCGCGCAATGGCTTCGACCGGCACCGGCTTCAGGCGCCGCGCGACCACCGAGCGTTTCTCGTACAGCCGCGGATCGACGCCTTCCGGCAGCACGTCGGCCACCGGCGTGCCGGTGAGATGGTTGGGCATGAGGTGCGCGGTCTTGCCGAACCAGAAGTTGGAGATCCGGGTCAGCATCTCGCCCTTGCCGGGAATCGGGTCGGGCAGGATCACGTCGAAGGCGGACAGCCGGTCGGAGGCGACGATCAGCAGGCGCTCACCGGACAGGGCGAAGACGTCGCGGACCTTGCCGCGGTAGCTGGCTTCCATGCCGGGCAGCTCGGCACGTTCGAGGCGGGTGGTCACGGGCGGTTCCCGGGTATGGTGGACAGGATGCCGATTGTAACTCCCGACATGGGGAGCGCACGGGAGGCGCTGCTAGAATTGGCCCGTTTTCCGGCCCGGATCCATGATGAAACTCCATTTGCTGTCCGTTTTCACGGCCTGCTTGCTGGCACTGCCGGCCATGGCCGCGCCCCCCGCGGGAGCCGGCGTGCCGGAACGTCCGTCGCGGCTGGGCCTGTGCGCGGCCTGCCATGGCGAACGCGGCATTGCCGTGGCCCCGGGCGTGCCGAACCTGGCCGGCCAGCGCCTGGACTACCTGCTGGATGCCATCGAGCAGTACCGTGACGGCCGACGCAAGGTGCCGGCCATGCGCGCCGCACTGGGTCCGCTCAGCCGCGAACAGGTCGAGCAGGTGGCGCGCTGGTACGCCGCGCAGCCGGCCTGCCGCCGCCGCGCCGATGGAGGGACGGCGCCATGATGAGTGCCATCATCGGAGCCGTCATCGGCTTCCTTTTGCTGCACAACCCCCTGGGCGCGCTGGTCGGCGGCATCATCGGCTGGGTGTTTTCCGCCGCCCGCCCGCAACGGCGCACGCCGCCCGCGGGCGATTTCGTGGCGCCGCTGTTCGCGGTATTGGGTGCGGTGGCCAAGGCCGATGGCCGGGTCAGCGAATCGGAAATCGCCATCGCCGAACGCCTGATGACGCGCATGGGTCTGGGTACCGAGCAGCGCCGGGTGGCCATCGAGGGCTTCAACCAGGGCAAACAGCCGGATTTCGACATCGACACCGCGATGGCACGGCTGCGGCAATGGACGGCCGGACGCCGCGACCATGCCGTGACCATCGTGGACGTGGTCATGGAGACGGTGCTGGCCGAAGGGCCCAGCGAGGCCAAGTTCGCCCTGCTGCGCCGCCTGGCGGCGAACCTGCGCATCAGCGAGATGGAACTGATGGCGTTGATGGCCATGAAAGGCTACGCGTGGACCCCCGGCGGCGCCCGCGCGGGTGCCGGGCACCGTCCGGGCTGGCAGCCGGGCGGCAGCGGCTACACGCCGCCGCGCCGCGCGCCGACCGGGCCCGATCCCTACACCATCCTGGGCGTGTCGCGCGATGTCGACGACCGCGCCGTCAAGCGGGCTTACCGCAAGCTGATCTCCGAGCATCACCCGGACCGCCTGGGCGACCTGCCCGAGGACCTGCGCCGTCGTGCCGAGGAGCGCGCCGGCGAAATCAATGCCGCCTACGAGCGCATCAAGGCCGAGCGCGGCTTCAAGTGACGCCACGTGCCCCGCGGGGCGGTCCGCCGCGTCCCGCGCTACGATGAACCCAGCCGACCAGGAGCCTTTCCCATGGCCAGACAAACTCCCGTCATCGCCCCGTCCATTCTTTCCGCCGACTTCGCACGCCTGGGCGAGGACACGGCCGCCGTGCTGGAAGCGGGCGGCGACTGGGTACATTTCGACGTGATGGACAACCACTATGTGCCCAACCTGACCATGGGGCCGATGGTGCTCAAGGCATTGCGCAACTACGGCATCACGGCACCCGTGGACGTGCACCTGATGATCGAGCCGGTGGACGCCATCGTGCCGGCGTTCGCCGAGGCCGGGGCCACGCTGATCAGTTTCCACCCCGAGGCCACACGGCATGTGGACCGCACCATCCAGCTGATCCGCGCGCACGGCTGCCAGGCCGGCCTGGTGTTCAACCCGGCCACGCCGCTGTCGTACCTGGAATACGAACTGGACAATCTGGACCTGGTGCTGGTGATGTCGGTCAACCCCGGCTTCGGCGGACAGGGCTTCATCCCTTCGGCGCTGGACAAGCTGCGGCGCGCGCGCGAGATCATCGACGCCAGCGGCCGCGACGTGCGCCTGGAGGTCGACGGGGGCGTCAAGGCCGGCAATATCGGCGAGATCGCCGCCGCCGGCGCCGACACCTTCGTGGCCGGCTCGGCCATCTTCGGCGCTTCCGACTACGCTGTCGAGATCGAAGCCATGCGCCGCGCCATTGCCGGCGGATGAGGCGGCTTCATCAGCATATGCTCCGCCATCACTGTTTCGTGCGCGGGCGGGCTGCTATCTTCGCGGTTTTCTCCCTGGCGCCTTGAGACGTGATATCACGCGAGCAATTCGACCGCCTGGCCGCCGACGGCTACACCCGCATTCCGGTGGTGCGCGAGGTGCTGTCGGATCTGGACACGCCGCTGTCGGTGTACCTGAAGCTGGCCGACGGTGCCTATACCTTCCTGTTCGAGTCGGCCGAGGGCGGCGAGAGCCGCGGTCGCTACTCCATCATCGGCCTGCCGGCGCGGCGCGTGTTCAAGTGGCGCGGCAACATCCTGGAAACCGAGGAGTACGGGGAAGTCGTCGCGTCGCGCGAGGTGGACGACCCGCTGGCCGAGGTGGAGGCCCTGCGCCGCCACTACGAAGTGCCGAAGCTGCCGGACCTGCCCGCGTTCACCGGTGGCCTGGTGGGCTACTTCGGGTTCGAGGCCATCGGCTGGATCGAGCCGCGCCTGGCACGGCAGGACCGTCCGGACGAACTGGGCACGCCCGACGCGCTGCTGATGCTGGCCGAGGAAGTGGCGGTGTTCGACAACCTCAAGGGCCGGCTGTACCTCATCGTGCACGCGGACCCGGCCGAGCCGCAGGCGTGGACGCGGGCCTGCCGGCGTCTGGACGAGCTGGTGTTCCGCCTGCGCCATGCCGGCGCGGCCTATCCGGAAACCCTGCACCCCGAGCCGCTGGACGAAGGCGACTTCAAGTCCTCGTTCACACGTCCCGAGTTCGAGGCCATGGTCGAGCGGGCCAAGGAATACATCCGCGCCGGCGACATCTTCCAGGTGGTGCCTTCGCAGCGCCTGTCGGTGCCGTTCCACGCCCGGCCGGTGGATGTGTACCGGGCATTGCGCTCGCTCAACCCCTCGCCGTACATGTACTTCGTGGATCTCGGGGATACCCAGATCGTGGGCTCGTCGCCGGAGATCCTGGCGCGGCTGAAGGATGGCGAGGTGATTGTGCGTCCGCTGGCCGGCACGCGCCGGCGCGGCGCCACCGAAGCCGAGGACAAGGCCCTGGAGGCGGAGCTTCTGGCCGATCCCAAGGAGCGTGCCGAGCACGTGATGCTGATCGACCTGGGACGCAACGATGTGGGCCGCGTCAGCAAGACCGGCAGCGTCGAGGTGCGCGAGTCGTTCGTGGTCGAGCGTTATTCACACGTGATGCACCTGGTGTCGGAAGTGCGTGGCAAGGTGCGTCAGGGCCTCGGCTACATGGACGTGTTGAAGGCGACCTTTCCCGCCGGCACCCTTTCCGGCGCGCCCAAGGTGCGCGCGCTGGAAATCATCCAGGAACTGGAGCCGCACAAGCGCAACATCTATGCCGGCGCCATCGGCTGGATCGGCTGGTGGGGCGATGCCGACACCGCCATCGCCATCCGCACCGCCGTCATCCATGGCGGCCGGCTGCACGTGCAGGCCGGTGCCGGCATCGTGCATGATTCCGACCCCGCCGCCGAGTGGGAGGAAACCATGAGCAAGGGCCGGGCCCTGTTCCGCGCCGTGGCACAGGCGGCGCAAGGGCTGTAGAAGCGGGCTTTCACCGCCCGCGACGCCTCGCGGGAAAAGAGCCCCGGCGGCGTGGTCGGCTGCCTGCGCAAACGGCCATGGACGGCGGGGCCTTTCGAGGTTCCGTGGAAGTGGCCCGTGGCCACGGAGGGCGTCAGGCCCGCTGCAGGATCAGTTCCAGCACGAACTTGGAGCCGAAGAAGCCCAGCGCCAGTACGGCCATGCCCACCAGCGTCAGGTTGACCGCGCGGGTACCGCGCCAGCCATGGCGCCAGCGGCCCCAGAGCAGGGTGCCGAAGATCAGCCACGCGATCACGCTCAACACGATGATGTGCGCCAGGTGCTGCCCCAGGATGTTGTGCACGAACAACGCTCCCGAGAGCAGGGTCAGCGTGAGCAGCACGAAACCGGTGCCGATGAGACGGAACAGCAGTGCTTCGGTCTGCGTCAGCGGCGGCAGGGCGCGTACCAGTCGTATCGGCCGGTGGCTGCGCAGCGCGCGTTCCTGGAAGGCCAGCAGGATGGCCAGCACCGCCGCGATGGACAGCACGCTGTAGGCAAGCAGGGCGATGGCCACGTGCAGCGTGATCTGCCAGTCCAGCGGATGCGGCGTGGTTGGCGGTGCCACGAAGGCATCCAGGGCCAGCAGCACAGCCGCCAGCGGAAACACGACCACGCCCAGCCCCGCCACCGGGCGCCACAGGTTGACGACCAGGGTCAGGGCGGCCACCGCCGCGGCCACCAGCGACAGCGCGGCGAAGAAATGCAGATCCACGCGGCCGCCATGCATGCCGAAAAGGATGGCGGCATGGGTCAGCACGCCGAGAGTTGCCGCCACCAGTCCCATGCGTCGCGGTGTGTGGGGGCAGCCGGTGATGGGGGCGGCCAGGAGGGCGGCGGCACCCATGTAGAGCACGATGGCGATGATGGCAAGAGTGGTCATCAGCATGGTGGCGCAAGTGTGGCACAGGAAGCGCACGGACAGGAATGGTTCTCATCGGGACAGGCAGGGTGGGGACCGTCGGCTTGCATTATTTAGATGACTGTCTAATAATCTAATCATCAACAGTCCATGTGGAACCGGATGAAACAGCAGGAAGTATTCAAGGCCATGGCCGACCCGACCCGGCGCGCGATCCTGAAGCGTCTGCAGAGCGGTTCCCTGACGGCCGGCGAAATCGGTGCCGGTTTCGACATCACCCCGGCGTCGCTGTCGCACCATTTTTCCGTGCTGAAGCGTGCCGACCTGGTGCGCACCGAGCGGCGCGGCCAGCACATCGTGTACTCGCTCAACAGCACCGTTTTCGAAGACCTGGCACGGATGCTGATGGACTTTTTCCCGAACCTGGGGGACAAATCATGAAATTCACGCGCAGCCTGATGGTGTCGGCCATCTTCATCCTCGTCGCCGCGGGCGTGGCGGCATGGCTGTATCCGCATCTGCCGGCCGCCGTGCCGAGCCACTGGAACGCGCACGGCCAGGTGGACGGCTACATGCCGCGGTTCTGGGGCGCGGCGATGCCGGTCCTGATGATTCTCGGCCTGGCCATCCTGATGGTGGTCCTGCCACTGGTTTCGCCACGCCGGTTCGCCATCACGCCTTTTGGGCGCGTGTATGTCTTCGTCATGCTGGTGATCCAGGCGTTCGTGCTGGTCATCGGCGTGACCGTGCTGCTGGCCGGCGCCGGCTACGCCGTACCGGTGCCGCTGGTCGTGATGCTGGCGGTGGGCGTGCTGTTCATGGTGCTGGGCAACTACATGGGCAAACTGCGCAAGAATTTTTTCGTTGGCATTCGTACACCATGGACCCTGGCCAGCGACGCGGTGTGGGAGCGTACCCATCGCCTTGGCGGCTAGGCGTTCATGCTTGCCGGCCTGGTGTTGATCGCCGGGGCCCTGGTCGGTGCCGCGACATGGGCGGTCATGGCAGCCGTCGTGATCGCGGCCGGCATTCCCGCAGGTTATTCATTCGTCATTTATCGGCGCCTGGAAGGGCAAGAGTCGAAGGGAGGAGAAGCATGAAGATGCGGATGATGGTGTGGTTCGCGGCATGGCTGGTGCCGTGGGCATGCGCATCCCTGGTCCCGGGGCGGGTCCGGGCGGCACCGCCGGACGCGCAGTGTCGTGCCCGTGCGCAGGCGGCGCTCACGGCATTCACGCAGGGCAGGTATGAACAGGTAAACCGGCATTTTGCTCCGGCCATCGCCGACCAGACGACAGCGGACGCCATGCGTGCCGTGTGGAAGCAAATGGAAGCCGGGAGCGGAGCCTTTCAGGGCCTTGGCGAGTTGCAGGCGCGCACGGTGAACGGCCAGGACGTCCTGGTGGCGCCGCTGGAATTTGCCGGCGGCAAGCTGGCCGGCATGGTGGCCTGCAACGGCGACGGCCAGATCACCGGTTTCCGGTTCGTGCCGGCCTCGATGTTGCCGGCGCCGGCGGACCGTGTGCCGGGCGTAATGTCGACCTCCCTGGACGTGCCTTCGCCGCTGGGTCCGTTGCCGGGCATGCTGACCCGGCCCGAAGGCGACGGCCCGTTCCCGGCGGTGGTGATGGTAGCCGGCTCCGGTCCCGGCGACATGGATGAGACCGTCGGTCCCAACAAGCCGTTCCGCGACATGGCCATCGGCCTGGCGAAGCAGGGTATCGCGACCCTGCGTTTCGACAAGCGCGCGCATGTCTACGGCATGCAGATGAAGGGCAAGCCGATCACCGTGGACGATGATGAAACCGATGACGCGCTGAGCGCGCTGCAGGTGCTGGCCGCACGGGCGCACGTCGATGCCGGCCGCCTGTTCGTGCTGGGGCTCAGCCAGGGCGCGATGCTGGCGCCGCGCATCGCGAAACGGTCGGGGCGCCTGGCCGGTATCGTCATGATGGCGGCGCCGGCCAGGCCGATGCTGGACGTGATGGCCGACCAGTTCCGCGTACTGGGTGCCGCGGGCCGCCTGTCCGCTGCCGACGTGGCCGAGCGGGAAAAGGCCATCGACGCCGAGCGCCGGCTGCTGGCGGATGCCGACCCGGCGCGGCCGCCGCAGGGCGATTTCTTCCACGCGCCGCAAAGCTTTTGGTTGAGCCTGCATGCATACCACCAGGTCGAGGTGGCCCGGGGCCTGCGCCTGCCCATGCTGATCCTGCAGGGCGGCAAGGACTACCAGGTGTCGCCGGAAAAGGATTTCGCGCGCTGGAAAAAGGCGCTGGCCGGTCATTCCGATGTCACCTTCCGCCTCTATCCGGGGCTGTTCCACCTGTTCATGCCCGGCGCCGGCACGCCGGACGATTACCAGCAGGCGGGACACGTCAGTCCCGACGTGGTCGACGACATCGCCGCCTGGATCCGGGCCCGCTGAGAGACTCGCGGCCGGGTTCGTTATAATGAGGCGTTTCATCCTCGACGAACCCCATCCATGTTCGATTCACTCAGCCAACGCCTCTCCGATACCGTCACCCGCCTGCGCGGCCGTGGCCGCCTGACCGAGGAGAACATCAGCGAATCGCTGCGCGAGGTGCGCATCGCGCTGCTGGAGGCCGACGTCGCGCTGCCGGTGGTGCAGGCCCTGATCGAGCGCGTGAAGGCGCGTGCCGTGGGCCAGGAGGTATTGAAGAGCCTGACCCCGGGCCAGGCGCTGGTGAAAGTGGTCAGCGACGAGTTGACGGCGGTGATGGGCAGCACCAATGCCGCCCTCGAGCTGGCCGTGAAGCCGCCGGCCGTCGTGCTGATGGCCGGCCTCCAGGGTGCCGGCAAGACCACCACCGTGGCCAAGCTGGCCCGCTTCCTGAAGGAGCGCGAGAAGAAGAAGGTCATGGTGGTCAGCTGCGACGTGTACCGTCCGGCCGCCATCGACCAGTTGCAGACCCTGGCCGGCCAGGTCGGAGCGGCGTTCTTTCCTTCGAAGACCGGCACCGATCCGGTGGACATCGCCCGTGACGCCGCGGATGCCGCGCGTCGCGAAATGGTCGACGTGCTGATCGTCGATACCGCCGGCCGCCTGCATGTGGACGAGGCGATGATGGCCGAGATCAAGGCGCTGCACGATGCGCTGGATCCGGCCGAAACCCTGTTCACGGTCGACTCCATGACCGGCCAGGACGCCGCCAACACCGCCAAGGCCTTTGCCGAGGCGCTGCCGCTCACCGGCGTGGTACTGACCAAGACCGACGGCGACGCGCGCGGCGGTGCCGCGCTGTCGGTGCGGCATGTCACCGGCAAGCCCATCAAGTTTCTCGGCGCCGGCGAAAAAACCGATGCCCTGGAGCCGTTCCACCCCGATCGCGTGGCCCAGCGCATCCTCGGCATGGGCGACGTGCTCAGCCTGGTCGAGGAGGTCGAGCGCAAGGTCGACCAGGAAAAGGCGCAGAAGCTGGCACGCAAGGTGGTCAAGGGCAAGCGCTTCGACCTCAACGACATGCGCGACCAGCTGGAGCAGATGACCAAGATGGGGGGTCTGGCCGGCCTGATGGAGAAGCTGCCGGGCGTTTCCAACCTGCCCGACACCGTCAAGTCCCGGGTCAACGACAAGGAAATCAACCGCATGGTGGCCATCATCAACTCGATGACCCGGAAGGAGCGCCGCCACCCGGACCTGCTCAACGGCTCGCGTCGCGCCCGCGTGGCACGTGGTTCCGGCACCCAGCCCGCCGACGTCAACCGCCTGCTCAAGCAGTACAAGCAGATGTCCAAGATGATGTCCAAACTGGGCAAGGGTGGCAGCAAGGGACTGATGCGCCAGATGCGTGGCGCCATGCGCGGCATGGGCGGTGGCGGCATGCCGCCGATGCGCTGAACGGTCGTTCCCGCGCGGCCGCGCGGCCTGGTTTCGGGCGGGTGACGCCTGCCCGCAAATCCACGATACTCGGTGCCGTGTTCATTGATGCCGGGGCGCCTTCATGACCGAGGCAGTGGCTGCGGGAAAGCAGGGGATGCCGCGTGACGCGGCCCGGACCGGCAGGCGGTGTTGATCTCCATGTCCGCCATCTTCCTGGATCGTGCGGCCCGTTCCGCCTGGCTGGCCGTCCACGCCGCGTCGCACGGGCCGGTGGGCCGGGTGCTGGACCTCGGCATCCGGGTCGGCGGCATTTCGGTGACGGTGGGTTCGCTGATCCTGGGCATCATCGTGCTGGTCGTGGCGGTGGTGGCCTCATGGCTCCTGCGCCACGGCCTAAGACGTTACGGCAACCGTTATCCCTCCAGCCAGCCGACGCTGTACACGCTTGCGCGGGTGGTGCACTACACCGTGCTGGTGGTCGGGGCCCTGGTCGCGCTGTCGGTGGCCGGCGTGCCGTTCAGCAAATTCGCGCTGTTTGCCGGCGCGCTGGGTGTGGGCCTGGGGTTCGGGCTGCAGGCGATTTTCTCCAATTTCATCTCCGGGTTGGTCATCCTGTTCGACCGCAGCCTTACGATTGGAGACTTCGTGGAGATGCCCAACGGGCTGCACGGCGTGGTACGCGACATCCACATCCGAGCCACCCGCATCACCACCAACGACAATATCGACTACCTGATTCCCAATTCCCGCTTCATCACCGACAACGTGGTGAACCTGACCTGGCGTGACGTGTCGCGGCGGGCGCACATTCCCTTCCGCGTGCCCTACGGGACCGACAAGGCGCTCGCGCGCAAGGCGGCACTGGAGGCGGCCGCCGGGGTGCCGTTCACCCTGAGCGACAACCCGGCGCGCCAGCCGCAGGTCTGGCTGACCGGGTTTGGCGAATCGGCCATGGAGTTCGCGCTGGTGCTGTGGCTCAATGCCGGTGCCGCCAGGCGCTACCGCGGCGTCATCGCCGCCTACAACTGGGCGCTCCATGACGCGCTGGAAAGGCATGGTCTGGAGCTGCCGTTCCCGCAGCGCGACCTGCACGTCAAGTCGTGGCCGGGCATGCCCGGCCCGGCGCGGGACGGCGGAGACGGATCATCGCCACGCCAGGCGCCCGGTTCGGGTTCGGTGCCCCCGCCGGGCAATGACGCACTGCATGCCGTGCAGCGGGACATGGCGGAGCGCGCGACGGGTGACGCCCGCACCGACCATGGCGAGGACGGCCCGGTCCGCCGGCGCTGACTACGGTGGACCGCCGGCGCGCGTGGCGGCGGCAGGGTGGGCACGGAGACCGGGAAGCATGTAGAATGCGGCTCCGCCATTTGCATGGTGCCGGGGTGCCGGCGCCTGTGGCTCCGGCCGCATGTCCCCGGACATGTGGAAAGGCAGGTGCCTGCCCCTTCCTTTTTCCGGCATTTCCGTTAAAATACCCCGTTCCCTGTGCACGCATGCGCGTGCTGTGCCGTATCCACGGCAAATCGGAGTCTCAAGATTATGGTTCGAATTCGTCTGGCTCGTGGCGGCGCCAAGGGCCGTCCGTTCTATCACATCGTGGTGGCCGATCAGCGCAGCCGTCGTGATGGCCGCAACATCGAGCGTCTGGGTTACTACAATCCGGTGGCTTCCGGTGCCGACAAGCGCCTGCTGCTGGACGTGGAAAAGACCAACGCCTGGGTGGCCAAGGGCGCGCAGATGAGCGACAAGGTGCGCGCGCTGCTGAAGGAAGCCGCCAAGCAGCAGGACGAGTCGCAGGAAAAGGCCGCCTGAGCATGGCCGGATCCGGTCGGCGCGTCCCCGTGGGGCGCATCGTCGGGGTCTTTGGCGTGCGTGGCGAGGTCAAGCTGGAATCCTGGACCGAGCCGCGCGAACGCATCTTCGACTACCAGCCCTGGCAGCTTGCATCAGCGCCGGGCGAAATGGACACGGTGGACGAAGTGCGCGGCAGGAAGCAGGGCAAGGGCCTGGTGGCCTCGCTGCCGGGAGTGGATGACCGGGACCGGGCCGCGGCACTGGTCGGTACCGACATCCTGGTCGACCGCGACCAGCTTCCGCCACCGGGTGAGGGTGCGTACTACTGGGCCGATCTGGAAAGCCTGGAAGTGGTCACCGTCGAGGGCGTGCCGCTGGGCCGGGTCAGCCATCTGGTCGCCACCGGTGCCAACGACGTGCTCGTGGTACGTGGCGGCAAAAAGGAGCATCTGCTGCCGTTCGTGATGGAGCGATACGTCAGGGAAGTGGACATGGAGGCCGGGCGCATCGTCGTCGACTGGGACCCGGACTTCTGATTTACGGCGGCCGCGGTCGCCAGCGACAGAGAGGGAACCATGCGCATCGACGTCGTTACGCTGTTTCCCGAATTCATCGCCCGCTGCGCCGATGTCGGCGTGGTGGGCAGGGCGCGGCAGCGTGGTCTGCTCCAGGTGGAAACCTGGAACCCGCGTGATTTCGCCCGCGACAATTACCGTACCGTGGATGCGCGCCCGTTTGGCGGCGGCCCCGGCATGGTGATGATGATCGAGCCGTTGCGCGCCACGCTGGCCGCTGCACGGCAGGCGTCGGAGGAGCCGGCGCATGTGGTCTACCTCAGCCCGCAGGGAGCCAGGCTGACGCAGGACAGAACCAGGAAGCTGGCAGCGATGCCGCGCCTGACCCTGCTCTGCGGAAGGTACGAGGGAGTGGACGAGCGCCTGCTGGCGCACGAAGTCGACGAGGAACTTTCCATCGGCGATTACGTGTTGTCCGGTGGCGAACTGGCCGCGGCAGTCGTGATCGATGCTGTCGGTCGCTTGCAGGACGGCGCGTTGAACGACGCGCAGTCGGCCGAGCAGGATTCGTTTTCCGACGGCCTGCTGGACTGCCCCCATTACACGCGCCCGGTCGAGGATGCGCTGGGGACGGTACCGCAGGTGCTGCTTTCGGGTGATCACGCGGCGATCCGCCGCTGGCGCCGGAAGCAGTCGCTGGGACGAACCTGGCTCAGGCGACCCGACCTGCTGGCGCAATGCGTGCTGGATGATGAATCCCGCATGCTGCTGGACGAATTCCGCCGCGAGCATGTCGCGGCCCAACGAACTTGAGGCCATCCGGGCCCCAGGACCGAAAAAATTGGTGGTGTGCCATGAACAAGATCATTGAACAGTTCGAGACCGAGCAGATGACCCGCCAGCTGCCGGACTTTGGCCCGGGCGACACGATCGTGGTCAACGTGAAGGTGAAGGAAGGCAGCCGTGAGCGCGTGCAGGCGTTCGAGGGCGTCGTCATCGCCAAGCGCAGCCGCGGTCTGCATTCGGCCTTCACCGTGCGCAAGATTTCGCACGGCACCGGCGTGGAGCGCGTGTTCCAGAGCCACAGCCCGACCATCGACTCGGTGAAGGTGAAGCGCAAGGGCAAGGTCCGCGGCGCCAAGCTGTATTACCTGCGTGGTCTGGAAGGCAAGGCCGCCCGCATCAAGGAAGACATCGCCGCCGCCGCCGAAGCCAAGGCCGCCAAGAAGGCCGGCAAGGCGAAAGCCGCGAAGGCCAAGGCCAACGTCGAAAAGGCCGAGGCTCCGGCGCCTGCGCCGGCCGCCGACACCGCCGAATAAAGCCTCCTCGAGGTCGACAAAGCCGCGCGGTTTTGCCCGCGCGGCTTTGTCGTGCGTGGAGTTTGGAATCCGCGCTCGGAGCCTTTTGGCGGGGAGGCTGCGATGGCGCGGGGCCCGGGTCGCGCGCTTCGGCGGGGCCGCCGGCAATCAGCCGGTTGCCGGCTCGGGGAGGGAAAGCCGGGAGAGGATTTCAGTTCCGATGCCCGTGGTTTGCCGCCCGCTGTCCCGCGAGGCCGTGGAGTGCCCGAAAAAGCGGTCTTCCAGGGCTCTTTTGCAAGGGGCTGGCGGCCGGGGCTGTCAGTCGAACAGGGATGACGCGTCGTAGCCGCCGGGGATGCCCTTGCTGGCATAGGCGACGGCGTCGTGCGGATGCAGGCTTTCCTCGTGGCTGACGCGCACCGCGAAGTCGGCAATGGATTCGTCGGCCTGCAGGGCGCGCTGGATGCGCCGCGCGGCATCTTCGCAGAACAGCAGATTGCCGCCGTTGGCCAGGGCGAAGGCCTGTTCGTCCTCGCGTTTCACGGCGGTCTGCACGGGCGTGCCCAGCGCGGCCTCCACGCGGTCGATGAGGGCCGTGGTGTCGAAACCGAAGGACGGTTCGGGCCGCACCCGGAGGCGGGCGATGCTGCGTTGGGCGTGCGGGGTGGCGACGATGCCCTGTTCACTGCCCAGCCAGGCCAGCACGGCCTGGCGGTCCAGGTCGTGGCCGGGAGCGAAATCGCGTTCGAACTGGTGCTGGATCAGCTGCCGGGAAAGTGCCGCCGAGGCGGGGCAGGTGGAGGAGTACACCACCTCCGTGGCCAGCTCGAGCTGGAAGTCCGATCCGTTCATGACGGCTTCGATGCGGACGGGATAGGCCCGCCAGCCGCTGTTGTCGGTTTTCAGCGCCGCGCGCCGCACCAGGTGCTCGAAGCGGATGCGGATGCGGGCCTGGCGCGACAGGTCGGCGTGGGAGGCCAGAAAGTCGCGCAGCAGCTTGCGCAGCAGGCAGGGGGTGAGGGTTTCGCTGCCCAGGGCCTTTTCCACCATCAGGTACAGGCGCGACATGTGGATGCCGCGCGCGTCGCTGCGGTCAAGGCTGACGTGGGCATCGACGCGGGCACCGACGCGCTGGGGCAGGCCGTCTTCGCCGGCAACCTGCACGGGAACCTGGATGTTGTTCATGCCCACCCAGTCCAGCATGCCGTCCAGGTGCGGCTGTGCCTGGTGGGCCACGTCGGGCAGGTCGCGTGCGGTGTTGTTGTCGGTGGGCATGGTGTTTCCGGAGTGTTGCAATCCGTGTCGATGTGGGGGCGTCGCCGGCACTAATCAATGCCGGTGCGCAGACGTGCGGCACGACTGGCGCGTGCGGCCGACCAGGCCTTGTGCAGGGTGCCGAAGCCGGTTTGGCGCGCCTGTACGCGGCGCAGCCGCGCCAGGGGCTCCGCGGCCCGTCGGGCCTTGCGCAGCCAGTGTCGCCCCAGGCGGTCGTCAAGGCCGCGGAAGGTGCCGAGGGGGCCGGGCAGCCGGCGTGCATCCTCCCAGCTTTGCAGCAGGTCGTCGATCTGGGCGTGGATGGCCTGGCGACGCCCGCCGCCGTCCTCGGTGAGGCCTTCACGGTCCAGGCCGTGTCGGGCCAGGCGCGACATCGGCAGCGGCAGGCGCTCGTCGCTGGCGCTTTCGCGCAGCCGGGTGAGGGTTTGCAGCAAGTGATCCAGGGCGGCGACGCGCGCGGCGCGTGCGGGGTCGGCATCGGGGCCGAACCAGACCCGGGTTTCCAGGGTGGCCAGGGCGCCGTGGAAGGCCTCGGCGGTGGCGAGTTGTGCCGGGAAATCCGGGGCGGTGGCGGTACCCATCTGTTCCAGCGCGGCCATGACCGGCGCCAGCCACAGGCCGGCGTCGATGCGGCGCACGTTCTCGTCCGCGAACAGCGCCTGTACCAGCGGATGACGTCCGCCGCCGGCGACCGCACCGCCCAGTTCCTCGGCCCACCAGTTGAGCTTGGTGACGGCCACCTGGGGTTCGCTGATGCCGTAGGCGGCGCCGACCAGCTCCTGCTCCAGCGCGGCCATGGCCAGGTACAGGTCGCGGCGCTCCGGCGCGACGAAAGGCAGGCTGAGCCGCTGCGCGGGATGCGCGGCCAGCCATTTGTCGATGTGGCTTGCGAGGACCGGGTCGTTCATGCCGGCAGGGGCAGTCCGAGCAGTCGGACCAGTTGTTCGGGAGTGGACAGCACGGTATCGGCACCCCAGGTGTCCGGGTCGCTGCCGTCGAGGTAGCCCCAGGCCGCGGCCACGGTGTGGAGGCCGGCGTCGCGGCCGGCCAGTACGTCGCGCGGGTCGTCGCCCACGAACACGGCCCGTGCCGGCGCGATGCCGGCTTCGCGACAGGCATGCAGGACCGGCTCGGGATCGGGTTTGCGCACGGCGAGGGTATCGCCGGCCACGACGCTGGCGGCGCGCGGAAGCAGGCCGATCTGCTCCAGCAAGGGGAGGGCCAGGTAACCGGCCTTGTTGGTGACGATGCCCCAGGGGATGCCGTTGTCGTCCAGGGCGTCCAGCAGCTCGTCCACCCCGGGAAAGGGATCGGATTTTTCGGCCATGACTTCGGCGTACAGCTCAAGGAAGCGCGGCGAGCGTTCGGCCAGTTCGGCGGCGTCGGTGCCGGGCCATGCGGTTTTCAGCACGGCACCGGCGCCGCGCGAGACGACCTCGCGGATTGCGGCATAGGGCGGAATGGCCAGGTCGAGCTCGCGGGCGCAGGCCTCGAGAGCCGCGTACAGGCCGGGGGCGCTGTCGAGCAGGGTGCCGTCCAGGTCGAACAGCACGCCGGAGGGAGGGTGGGGCAGCTTCATGCCGGTTTGCGTGCGCTGAGAAGGTAGTTGATGGCGGTGTTGTCGGCCAGGCGCGCCGTGCGCGTGAGCGGGTTGTAGGCGATGCCACGGATGTCGGCCAGTGCCGCCCCCTCGTGGCGCAGCAGGCGTGCCAGCTCCGAGGGCTTGATGAACTGCCGGTAATGATGGGTGCCGCGCGGCAGCAGCCGGATCAGGTATTCGGCGCCCAGGATCGCGGCGCCGAAAGCGGCCGGCGTCCGGTTGAGCGTGGACAGGAACAGTTGTCCACCGGGCTTCAGCATGGCGACCAGGTCGGCCACCAGGGCAGCGGGGTCGGGTACATGTTCGATGAGCTCCATGCAGCACACGGCATCGAAGGCGGCCGGCTCGGCGGTGGCCAGCTCGGCCGAGGACTGCACGCGGTAGTCCACCGCGAGCCCGGATTCGTGCAGGTGCAGGCGGGCCACGTCGATCACCGCCTCGCCCATGTCGATGCCCACCACGTCGGCGCCGGCGCGGGCCAGGGATTCACTGAGCAGGCCGCCGCCGCAGCCGACGTCGGCCACGCGCGCGCCGTGCAGTTCGACGCGCGTGGCGACGTAGGCGGTACGCACCGGGTTGAGGTCGTGCAGCGGGCGCGATTCGCCGTCGGGGTCCCACCAGCGCGAGGCCAGTTCCTCGAAGCGGGCGATTTCGCGGGGGCTGACGTTGGCGGTTGGCATGCGGCGTGTGTCCGGCTGGGATGTGACGGGACCATGATATCCGCAAGTGCGGTCGCGGGTCCGGTGCGTGTCAACCGATGGCGGCGATGCGTTCGCGCCAGGCGCGGGTCTTCGTTTCCAGGGCCTCGACGTCGATGTGGACGAGGCGTCGGTCGGCCAGCAGGCGCCGGCCGGCAACCCAGGTATCGCTCACCAGGTGGCGGCCGGCCACGTAGACCAGTTGCGAGACCACGTCGTACAGGGGCAGGGTTTCCAGTCCCGTCATGCGTACGGCGGCCAGGTCGGCCTGCTTGCCCGGCTCGATGGAGCCGATGCGCTCGCCCAGGCCCATGGCACGGGCGCCGCCGAGGGTGGCGGCGCGCAACGCGGCACTGGCGCCGAAGGCGTCGGCACGGCCGGCCACGGCCTTGGCCAGCAGGGCGGCGGTACGCATCTCGCCGAACATGTCCAGGTCGTTGTTGGAAGCGCAGCCGTCGGTGCCGATGGCCACGTTGATGCCGGCGCGGTGGATGCGGTCGACCGGACAGAAGCCCGAGGCCAGTTTCAGGTTGGATTCCGGGCAGTGCACCACCGACACGCCGTTTTCCGCGCAGGTCGCGATGCCGGCGTCGCTGACAGCAGTCATGTGCACGGCGATGAGATGATCGTTGACCAGGCCCAGACGTTGCAGGCGCTGGATCGGACTCAGGCCGTGTTCGCGCTTGCTGTCCTCGACCTCGCCCGCGGTCTCCAGCAGGTGCAGGTGCACCGGGATGTCGAGCTGGTCGGAGAGCAGGCGGATGCGCTCGAAGCTCTCGTCGGACACGGTGTAGGGCGCGTGCGGGGCGAAGGCCGTGGCCAGCAGCGGCTCGTGCCGCAGTTCGTCATGCACGGCCAGGGCGCGGTCGAAGTATTCGTCCTGGGTGCGTGCCCACGCCGTGGGAAAGCGGATCACCGGCAGCCCCACGCAGGCACGGAAGCCCAGGTGCTTGTAGGTGGCGGCGATGACGTCCGGAAAAAAGTAGTTTTCGTTGGCGCAGGTGGTGCCGCCGCGCAGCATCTCGGCCACCGCCAGTTCGGTGCCGTCGCGGATGAAGTCGGGCCCCATCACGCTGCCCTCGATCGGCCAGATGTGTTTTTCCAGCCAGGTCATCAGGGGCAGGTCGTCGGCCACGCCGCGCAGCAGCGTCATGGGGTTGTGCGTGTGCGCGTTGACCAGCCCGGGGATCAGGGCGTGCTCGGGCAGGGCGACGGTTTCCGCCGCCTCGTATGCGGCCCGGGCTTCAGCCGTCGGCAGCACGGCCACGATGCGGTCGCCGCTGACGGCGACGGCATGGTTTTCCAGTACGGTGGCATCGGGCTCCACCGGGATGACCCAGCGGGCCTCGATCAGTTGGTCGACAGGTTGCGGCGTTGAGGGCATCTTGGCTCCAGGGACGAGTGGCGGAGGGACGGGTGGCAGGGCGCAAGAAGCAAAAGCCGGATGCCTGCGTCCTTGCTACCCGCCTTTCGTTCCTCGCCCCTGCACGGTCACTTCACGCGGCTGACGTATTCGCCGCTGCGGGTGTCGACCTTGATCACCTCGTCCTGGCCGACGAACAGCGGCACGCGCACCACGGCGCCGGTTTCCAGCGTGGCCGGCTTGCCGCCGCCGCCGGACGTGTCACCGCGTACCCCGGGGTCGGTCTCGGTGATCTTCAGTTCCACGAAGTTGGGCGGCAGCACGGCGATGGGACGGCCGTTCCACAGCGTCACCACGCACTCTTCCTCGCCCTTCAGCCACTGTGCGGCATCGCCCATGGCTGCGGCGTCGGCCTGGTGCTGCTCGAACGTGTCCGGCTGCATGAAGTGCCAGAACTCGCCGTCCGAGTACAGGTACTGCATGTCGGTGTCCATCACGTCGGCGCCCTCGAAGGAATCGCTGGACTTCAGCGTCTTTTCGGTGGTGCGGCCGTTGAGGAGGTTGCGGATGCGGATGCGCGTGAACGCCTGTCCCTTGCCGGGCTTGATGAAATCGGCGTCGATGATGGCGTAGGGATCGCCATCGACAAGGATCTTGACGCCTGCCTTGACGTCGTTCAGTCCATAGCTGGCCATGCGGTTACTCCGGAACAAAAGCCGCACGGGTCGCGGCTACAATGGATGGCTACCGGCGTTTTCCACCGGTTTCGGAATGGGCCATGATAACTGCAACCTCACCTTCTGCGCAGCCTGTCGACTGGCGCCAGGCATGGCGCGATGCCGTCACCGACGGGCATGAACTGCTTGCCATGCTTGGCCTGTCGCACCTGGCCGGGCGTCTGCCGGAAGGGGACGCGGGCTTCGCCCTGCGCGTGCCGCGCGGCTTCGTGGGCCGCATGCGGCATGGCGACGCGCGTGACCCCCTGTTGCTGCAGGTGCTGCCGCAGATGGCCGAAACCGAGGTGGTGCCGGGTTTCGACCTGGATGCCGTGGGCGACATGGACGCGCGCAGCGCGCATGGCGTGCTGCACAAGTACCACGGCCGCGCCCTGCTGATTGCCAGCGGCGCCTGTGCGGTCAACTGCCGCTACTGCTTCCGGCGCCACTTTCCCTACGGCGAGGAGATCGCCGCGGCGGCGAAATGGCGCGAGGCGCTGGACTATCTGCGCGGGCACGAGGACGTCGGCGAACTGATCCTGTCCGGTGGCGATCCGCTGTCGCTGTCCACGGCCAAGCTGGCCGAATTGTCGCGGGGCATGGCCGGCATCGGGCACCTGCGCCGCCTGCGTATCCATTCGCGGTTGCCGGTGGTCCTGCCCGAGCGCGTGGACGACGAGCTGTGCGCGTGGCTTGCCTCCCTGCCGCAACAGAAGGTGGTGGTGATCCACGCCAACCACGGCAACGAACTGGATGCCGCGGTGGCTGACGCCATGGCACGGCTGCGTGCGGCGGGAGCGATGCTTTTCAACCAGTCGGTGCTGTTGCGCGGCGTCAACGACGACGTCGGGGCGCTGGCGGACCTGTCCGAGCGCCTGTTCGAGTGCGGCGTGGTGCCCTATTACCTGCACCAGCTCGACCGTGTGCAGGGAGCGGCGCATTTCGAAGTCGAGGACGCGCGCGCGCGCCAACTCGTCGCCGGCGTGCGTGCGCGTCTGCCGGGCTACCTGGTGCCGCGCCTGGTGCGCGAGGTGGCCGGGGACGAGGCCAAGCGGCCCCTGTGAGCCGGGGTGCCGACGCGGCGCATTGCGTGAAATGGTCGACAGCCGGCATGTCCGTACATGGCATTGTGCGGCCACATGCGTTACAACGGTGGCGGATGCCGCCACCCGCATCCGTCCACCGCGGGGGCGTTACACGGGCACGTGCATGAAGCAAGACAACGTCATCAAGATCCTGTTCGTCGAGGATGCCGTCGAGGATGCCGAGCAGACCATCAGCCTGCTGCGCAACCACGGCATCGCGGTGCGCCCGGTGCGCGCCATCAACCCGGACGAGCTGGAGGCGGCGTGTGCCGCCCACGCGTTCGACCTGGTGGTGGTGAACCCGGCGGCGCGGCAGTTGACGGTATCCGACGTGGTACGGCAACTGGAGGCCGGGGGGCGTGATTTCGCCCTGGTGGCCGTGGTGCCGCACATGAACGACGAAGTGGTCGGCGACCTGTTCCACAAGGGCGTGCATGGGCTGGGCCTGCGCTCCAACCCCGAGCAGCTGATCCAGGTGGTGCGGCGCGAATTCGACGCCCTGGGCACGCGCCGCGCGGTGCGTCGGCTCAAGACCACGCTGCGCGAATCCGAGCGTCGTTGCGACGCGCTGCTGGCTTCCTCACGCGACCCCATCGCATACGTGCACGAAGGCGTGCATGTGCGCGCCAACCAGGCCTATCTGGACATCTTCGGCTACGAGGACTTCGAGGATATCCAGGGGTTGACCCTGCTGGACATGGTCGCTCCGGACGATGCCACCGAATTCAAGGCGCTGCTGAAGAGCCTGGCCCGCGGCGACAAGCCGCCGCCGCGCGTGGAGCTGAAGGCGGTGCGTGCCGACGGCACCACCTTCGATGCCAGCATGGAGTTTTCCCAGGCCACCTTCGAGGGAGAGGCCTGCCTGCAAATCGTGTTCCGCCGCCAGGTGGTGGACGAAAAACTCAAGGAGCAATTGCTGCGCGATCCGGCCACGGGGTTGTTCCACCGCGCACACATGCTGGCATTGATCGACGCCGCCGTGGCCACCGCCGCCGACGGCGAAGGTGGCCAGGCGCTGCTGCTGGTCGAGCCGGACAACTGGAAATCGGTGGTCGGGGCCATCGGCCTGGCCAATACCGACAACCTCATGGCCGCCGTCGCCTCGCGCGTGGTCGAGAGCCTGGATGAGCGTGCCACGGCCGGGCGCATGGGCGAGCACACCCTGGGCATCCTGCTCGAGGGCCACGACGACGCGCAGGTGCGCGAGCGCGTGGCCGGACTGCTGAAGCTTGCTTCCGACGGGGTGTTCGAGGCCGGCACCCATTCGCTCACGTTGACGCTCGGCATCGGCGGCAGCCTGCTGGGGGAAAAGAACGCCAATACGCAGCTGTTGCTGGAGCAGGCCGACGAAGCCCTGCGCAGCGCGCAGAACCGCGGCACCGGCGCCAGCCAGATCCACGATCCGGCGGCCCACGACAAGGCCGCGGCCGAGCGGGACCGACAATGGCTGGAGCTGGTCCAGGATGCCCTGCAGAACGACGGCTTCATGCTGTACCGCCAGCAGATCATGAGCCTGCAGGATGCCGAGGGCGACCACTTCGAAATCCTGTTGCGCATGAACGGCCCCAACGGCGAAGTGGCGCCGGGCTATTTCCTGCCGGTGGCCGAGCGCAACGGCCTGATGCCGGGCATCGACCGCTGGGTGATCGGCCAGGTGATCGGCATGCTGGCCCGTCACGGCGGCCATGGGGCGCCACCGCGCATTTTCGTCAAGATCGAGGCGCAGTCCATCATTGATCCGACCCTCGTGCCCTGGCTGAAGGAGCAGCTTGCCTCGCATGACATCCCGGCGGGCTCGCTGATCCTTGAAGCCCCCGAGAGCCGTGTGCTCACGAACCTGAAGCCGGTGCAGTCGCTGGTCGGGCAGCTGAAGCCGCTCGGCGTGAAATTCGCGTTGGAGCAGTTCGGCTCCGGGTTGAACTCGTTCCAGCTGCTCAAGCATGTCGATGCCGATTACCTGAAGATCGACCGCAACTTCATGGCCGAGTTGCCGCAGCACGAGGACAACCGCGCCCGGATCGCCGAGATCTGCGGCAAGGCGCGCGAACTGGGCAAGCTCACCGTGGCCGAGTGGGTGGAGGATGCCGCCAGCACCTCGATCCTGTTCACGTGCGGCGTGGATTTCGTGCAGGGCAATTTTCTGCGTGAACCCGAAGTGGTGCGGGTGCAGAAGCATCAGGCGGCGTGAGTGGCCTGTCCGGGCACGGCCCGTGCCTCGTCTATAATGCCGCTGGGCAAGGGCGGGTGACAGCCCGCCCGGGCCGGTTATCATGCCGCCCTTCGCACGTTCGTTGAGAGAGGCTCCCGTGTACGTTCAGGCTTCCGACCGCAAGCCGGTCACCGTTCCCGCCTTGCGCCGCATGAAGGCGCAGGGGGAGCGCATCGCCATGTTGACCGCCTACGATGCCAGCCTTGCCGCCCAGCTTGAGAGGGCGGGAGTGGACGTGGCCCTGGTCGGCGATTCGCTGGGCATGGTGGTGCAGGGACACGACAGCACCCTGCCGGTCACGCTGGACGACGTGGTGTACCACTGCCGTGCCGTGGCGCGCGGTCTGGCCACCACGCTGCTGGTGGCGGACCTGCCATTCATGAGCGACCGCGACGTGCCGCACGCGATGGAAGCTGCCGCGCGGCTGCTCTCCGAGGGCGGCGCGGCGATGGTCAAGATCGAGGGGGCAGGACACGTCTGCGACATCATCACGGCCCTGGTCGAACGCAACATCCCGGTGTGCGCGCATCTCGGCCTGACACCGCAGTCGGTGCACCGCCTCGGCGGCTACCGGCTGCAGGGACGCGAAGCGGCGGCCGCCGAGCGCATGGTGGCCGACGCCCGTGCCGTCGCGGCCGCCGGTGCCGACATGCTGGTGCTCGAGTGCGTGCCAGGAGAACTGGCCGCGCGCATCACGCGTGAACTGGACATTCCGGTGATCGGCATCGGCGCGGGGCCGGATTGCGACGGCCAGGTGCTGGTCGTCCACGACATGCTGGGCATCACCCCGGGCAAGCGCCCGCGCTTCAGCAAGGATTTCCTCTCCGGGCGCGGCTCGGTCGCCGAGGCCGTCGCGGCCTACGTCGACGATGTTCGCGCGGGCCGTTTCCCCGATGCCGAACACACGTTCCAGTAATGCAGACCGTCAACGATGCCGCACGTCTGCGCGCCATCGTCCGCACCTGGCGCGGCGAAGGCCGTTCCGTGGGCCTGGTGCCGACCATGGGCAACCTGCACGCCGGGCACCTGGCCCTGGTGAAACTGGCGCGGGCGCGTTGCGAGCGCGTGGTGGCCAGCGTGTTCGTCAACCCCACCCAGTTCGGCCCGGACGAGGATTTCGAACGCTATCCCCGCACCCTCGCCGAAGACCAGCGGGTGCTGGCCGAGCACGAGTGCGACCTGCTGTTCGCGCCGCGGGTGGAGGTGATGTACCCGTTCGGCCCGGAGCGCGCTGTCCGGGTGCACGTGCCGGAGATTACCGGCGTGCTGGAGGGGGCGCACCGGCCGGGGCACTTCGACGGCGTGTGCACGGTGGTGTCGCGGTTGTTCCACCTGGTGCAACCGGACGTGGCCGTGTTCGGGCAGAAGGATTTCCAGCAGTGGCGCGTCATCGAGCGCATGGTCACGGACCTGTCGCTGCCGGTCGCCGTGCTGGGGGCGCCGATCCGACGCGATGCCGACGGCCTGGCCCTGAGTTCGCGCAACCAGTATCTCTCGCCCGCTGAGCGTCAGGCGGCGCCGCAGCTCTATCGCACCCTGCACCAGATGCGTGAGCTGCACCTGCAGGGGCATGCCCGGGTCGCCATCGAGCGGGCCGCGCGCGCGCGCCTGGAACGGGCCGGTTTCGTGCCCGATTACGTGGTCATCCGGCGTGCGTCCGACCTGACCGAGCCGACGTCCGACGAGCGCGAAGGGCTGGTGGCGCTGGCGGCGGCGAGGCTTGGCACGACGCGACTCATCGACAACCTGCCGTTCGGCTGAAACGCCGGACCACGGGCGCGCGCTATAATGGGCCTTTGCCTCGCATCCCCACGAGTCACGTCATGCACCTGAACATGCTCAAAGCCAAGATCCACCGTGCCACGGTGACCCACGCCGAGCTTCACTACGAAGGCTCCATCGCCATCGACGGCGACCTTCTCGAGGCCTCCGGCATCCGCGAGTACGAGCAGATCCACGCCTGGAACGTCAACAGCGGCCAGCGTTTC
>CAZMXV010000021.1:14141-24144 GCA_964570295.1 uncultured Rhodanobacteraceae bacterium | reverse complement strand
TCGAAGATGGACGAGGTGATCTACGAGGAGTTCAAGGGCACCGGCAACATGGAAGTGCACCTGAACCGCCGCATCTCCGAGAAGCGCGTGTACCCGGCCATCGACATCAACCGCTCCGGCACCCGCCGCGAGGACCTCTTGATCCCGCCGGACCTGCTGCAGAAGATCTGGATCCTGCGCAAGCTGCTGCATCCGATGGACGAGCTGGCCGCGATCGAGTTCATGCTCGACAAGATGAAGAACACCAAGACCAACGACGAGTTCTTCAACTCCATGAAGCGGTAAAAAAGCCGGAACTCGGGACTCAAAGCATCGCGGCCATGGGCCGCGATGGCGTGAACGCCGCGGATGCCGGCATGCGGGACGGTGGCGTGCCGCGCCGCTCCAACCAGGGTTTTCCCACTACGGGTTTTCCCCATATATCGCCACGTCGCGCCAGCGCGTACCCTTCTTGCATCCCCCATGCAAGGTGTGGCACATGAGCATTACCGGCATTTCTCCCGCCTCCCCGTTCCAGAACTGGCAGTCCCCGCCCGGCGCAAACCAGCATGTCATGGCAGCGGGCGAAACGCTGCAGAGCGTCGCCGACCATTACGGCGTCTCCACGCAGGCGCTGTACGACGCCAACCCGCAGATTCATCCGCCGGTACTGTTGCAGGCCGGCATGCGCCTGACCATTCCGGGCAGCGGCCAGCATGGCGGCGGCGACGGAGGCTCCTCGGTGACGGGCAAGGGCACCGCGACGAGCAAAAACACCAGTACCACGACCGACGCCGACGGCAACAAGACCACCTCCGGTACCACCACTTCGGCCAGTGTCGGCGTGGATCCCGACGCCGGCACGGTGTCGCTGTCGGCCGGGACCGGCTTCAGTCACGAAGTAACCAACGCCAAGGGCTACGGCGTCAGCTTCGGCGTGAATGCCGACGCCACCGTGGTGACGGGCGAAAAAACCGAAAACGGCACCACCACCTACACCGCGTCCACGGACGTGTCGATTTCGCTGAAGGGCGGCGTCAAGAGCAAGCAGGCCGGCATCGAGGTCGGGCACACCGAAGGCATCAAGTCCTCCTACGAGGTGTCGATGCCCGAAGAGGCCGCCAACCAGGCCGACCTGTCGGCCGTCAACCCGTTCGACCCCGACTCCATGCCCACCGGCACCAGCGTGAAGATCGACGGCTCGAACTACACCACCAACGAGTTCTCGGCCACGTTCAAGAACCTGGCCAACAAGTACACCCACACGGAAGCGTCGGGCACCAGCGTCGCCGTGGAAAAGACCGGCGAACACACGGTGCGCGTCACGGCCGGACCCACCGAGGCCATCGATGCCTACAACGGCGTGGGCGTGGACTTCGGCGTGGCCAGCGCCATGCTGGGCCGCGCCGACCACCTCGGCAGCGCGACCCTGCAGTCGGCCGAATTCGACCTGTCCACCGAGGCCGGCCGTACCGCCTACAACAACTTCGTCACCAACGGCACGCTGCCCGAGGACAACGGCGAGGGCATCTCCAACGTCAAGACCATCGAAAAGCTGGACTACTCCTCGCAGACCAAGATCGACGCCAAGCTCGGTCCCGTCGAATTCGGCATCAACGGTGCCAAGAACACGGGCAGCTCGGTGGTGGTCACCGAACCCGACGGCACCATGACGCGCACCGTGGACCTGCAGTACAGCGGCAACGTGCCCCTGACGATAAGCCAGAAGTTCGATGCCGACGGCAACGAAATCGTCGGCGAACGCACCTACAGCTACACCATCAAGACCGACGGAAACACCGCGCAGTTCATCAACGCCGCCCAGACCGGCAGCGTGGAAAACGCCCAGGACGGACCGGTCAAGCCCGGCCAGACCGTGACCATCACCTATACCCAGGAAGAGATGAGCCAGCTGCAGTCGTACGCGGAAAACACGCTGGAAGCCTCCCAGGGCATGGATTTCAAGCTCAGGGCCCTGGTCCAGGACTACGACGGCAACTCCATCGGCACCCAGGACTTCGCCCTGGCCCTGGCCCGCAACCTCGGCGGCAGCGACTACGGCAGTGCCGAGCGGCTGTTCCACATCGCCCAGGGTGGCGACGGCAACATGGCCGACCGCGACATGGTGGCGCTGCCGGGCCAGGTCACCGTGACCGGCTGACGCCCGCCTTTTCCCCTGCACCCCGGCCACACGGCAGCGTGTGGCCGGTTTTTTTTGCCGCCCCGCGAGCCGGTTGCGCCGCTACCCAGCCCGGGACAACGGCATGCGCCTGCGGAACGACGCAAAAAGCCGGATAATTCCCCGCGATCACGTCAAGGGAGTTCCTCATGCGCATCTGTGTCTACTGCGCGTCCAGCAACCAGTCCGATTCCGCCTACCGCGAAGCCGCCTTCCACATGGGCGAGCTGCTGGCCGAAGCCGGCCACACCCTCGTCTACGGTGGCGGCTCGGCAGGCTCCATGGGCGCGGTAGCCGACGGCGCACTGTCAAAGGGCGGCGAGGTGATCGGCATCCTGCCACGCTTCATGGCCGACCTGGAGTGGGGGCACCCGGGCCTGACCCACCTGGAACTGGTCGGCGACATGCGCGAGCGCAAGCACAAGCTGCTGACCGGATCGGATGCCGTGATTGCCCTGCCCGGCGGCTGCGGCACCCTGGAAGAACTGTTCGAGGCGATCACGCTGAAGCGCCTCGGCCTCTACCTCAACCCCATCGTGCTGCTGGACACCCGGGGCTTCTACCAGCCGCTGGACACCTTCATGGCGCAGGTCATTGCCGAGCGCTTCATGAACCCGGAACATGCCGCCATGTGGCAGCGCGTGGCCACGCCGGAAGAGGTGCTGCCGGCCATCGCCGACGCCCCCGTGTGGCGCGAGGACGCACGGGAGTATGCGGTGGTGAGGGAATAGGCGGGAGCACCGCAACGAGTGCCGTGGAAACCCCTGGCCGGTCGCGGCCCTGGGCCGCTTCCCCAGGCATTTGAAACTTTCCGGCAGACCGGCCGGACGCGCTCACTCCGCCTGCAAGGCCGCCACCATGGCCTGCACCGCCTCCCGGTCGCTACGTGTCTCGCCGGCGGCCATGTCGGTAAACGGGGTCGCGACGGCGGAGCGGCTGGGAAGAGCGCGCCTGGCCGAGGCGTGGAATTCGCGGGCGCCGGCAAGGCGCGCCACGTCGAGGATGTTGCCGCTGTGGATGCCGGCGCCGGGCATCACTACCAGGCGTCCACGGGCCTGCGTCACCAATTCACGGATGCGCGCCGCGCCGCGCAGGGCGTCGGGTTGCCCGCCCGAGGTCAGCACCCGCTCGCAGCCCAGGGCCGCGACGGCTTCCAGGGCGGCCGGCTGGTCGACGGCGAGATCGAAGGCACGGTGAAAAGTGGCTCCCATGCCGCCCACGCACTCCAGCAGCGCGCGGCAGGTCGGCGTGTCCACCGCGCCGCGGGCATCCAGCGCACCGATGACCACGCCGTCGCACCCCAGGGCGGCGCAGGCCTCGATATCCCGGCGCATGGTCTCGATCTCCGCCTCCACATACACGAAGTCGCCCGCACGCGGCCGGACCAGCACGTAGACCGCGATGTCCAGGCACTCGCGCGCCAACGCGATCATGCCGTGCGATGGCGTGATACCGCCCACTTCAAGGGCCGCGCACAACTCCACGCGCCCGGCACCGCCGGCCTGCGCCGCACGGGCCGAGGCCACCGAGTTGGCGGCCACCTCCAGGAGCCGGCCGCTCATGCGCCGTACACGCTTTGCGCGGAAATCAGGGCACGCTGGTCGCGCGCGTCGCACACGGCATAGGAAAAGCCTTTCTGGATGGCGAAGGCACCCACGTCGCCGGCCCGGTTCATGGCCAGGAAGGCCACCTGCAGGTTCCGGGCCGCGCGGGGACGCTTGGCGATGACGCGCTGCACGGCCTCGCGGCACGCCTCGTACGGCGACCGCCCCTGGCGCATCAGCTCCACCACGAGGAAGCTGCCGGCGTTGCGGATCACCTCCTCGCCCACGCCGGTGGACGTGGCCGCCCCCACGTCGCCGTCCACGTACAGGCCGGCGCCGATGATCGGGCTGTCGCCCACGCGCCCGTGCAGCTTCCAGGCCATGCCGCTGGTGGTGCAGGCGCCCGCCAGGCGGCCGTCGCCGTCCAGGGCCAGGATGCCGATGGTGTCGTGGTTGTCCGGACCGCCGGGAAGGCCGGCACCGTAATCGCGCACTTCGCTGTTGATGCGCGGCCGGTAATCCGCCTCGCGCAGCCATGCGCGCCACGCCTTCGCGGCAGGCGGGGTAAGCAGGTTCTCCTTCTCGAAGCCCTGCTCCAGGGCGAACTGCAGGGCCCCGTCACCGGCCAGCAGGACATGCGGGGTCTTTTCCATCACGCGCCGCGCCACGGAAACGGCATGGGTGACGTGCTCCAGGGCCGCCACGGCACCGCAGCTTCCGTCGGCATCCATGATGCTGCTGTCCAGCGTGACCTTGCCGTCGCGGTCCGGGTAGCCGCCCTTGCCGACGCTGTGGTTCTTCAGGTCGGCCTCGGGAATCCGTGCCCCCGCCTCGACCGCGTCGAGAGCGTTTCCGCCGGCGCCCAGGGCCTTCCAGGCCGCCTGGTTGGCGGCCACGCCGAAGTCCCAGGTGGAGACCACGCGGGCCGCCGGCTTTGCCGTCCCCGGGCCGGGGTCAGGCCGGGCCCCGGCCACCACGTCGCCCATGGCCAGGGCGGATGCGCCCAGCAGTGAGGCCTTGATGAACTGCCTGCGGTCGGTCATGCCTGAACTCCGTGCGGAAAGCCCTCAAACTACCACCACCACGCCGCGACGGGGACGCCGGTCGGCGCGCCTGCCGCCCCTTCCAATTTGATGTCGCTGCCCCCACAGTGGAACGATCACTCCCGAAAGGAACGCCCGGTGTCCATCCCCAGCCATGCCAAGGCCACCCCCATCCACGGTATCGACGATCTCGTCGCCAGCCTCGCCGTCGGCGAGAAGCCCCGCGAAGACTGGCGCATCGGTACCGAGCACGAAAAATTCGGCTTCTACTGGGAAGACCTCAAGCCGCCGCCGTACGAAGGAGCCAGCGGCATCCGCGCGCTGCTCGAGGGCATGGCCGCCGCACACGGCTGGGACATCGTGCGCCAGGGCGAGCTACCGGTGGCGCTGGCGCGCGACGGCGCCTCGATCACGCTGGAGCCGGCCGGGCAGCTGGAGCTGTCCGGCGCGCCGCTCGCCACCATCCACGAAACCTGCCGCGAGGTCACCTGCCACCTGGAAGAGGTCCGCTCGGTGGCCGACCGCCTGGGCATGGGCTTCCTGGGCATGGGCTTCCAGCCCAAGTGGCGCCGCCAGGACATGCCCTGGATGCCCAAGGAACGCTACGCCACCATGCGCCGCTACATGCCCACGCGCGGCAACCTGGGCCTGGACATGATGACGCGCACCTGCACCGTGCAGGTGAACCTGGACTTCGCCGACGAGGCGGACATGGTGAAGAAATTCCGCGTCGGCCTGGCCCTGCAGCCGGTCGCCACCGCCCTGTTCGCCGATTCGCCCTTTACCGACGGCAAGCCCAACGGCTATCTGTCGTGGCGCTCGCACGTGTGGACCGACACCGACCCGGACCGCACCGGCATGCTGGATTTCGTGTTCGAGGACGGCTTCGGCTACGAGCGCTGGGTACGGCACCTGCTGGACGTGCCGATGTACTTCACCTACCACGAAGGCCGCTACATCGACTGCGCCGGCGAAAGTTTCCGCGACTTCATGGCCGGCAAGCTGCCGCAACTGCCCGGCGTGCGCCCGACCCTGCGCGACTGGGCCGACCACATGACCACCACGTTTCCCGAGGTGCGCCTGAAACAGTTCCTGGAAATGCGCGGCGCCGACGGCGGCCCCTGGAACCGGCTGTGCGCGCTGCCGGCGCTGTGGGTGGGCCTGCTGTACGACGACGTGGCCCTGGACGCGGCCTGGGACCTGGTCAAGGACTTTTCCGCCACGGAACGTCACGCCCTGCGCGACGGCGTGCCAAAGCAGGCCCTGAAGCTGCCTTTCCGCGGCGGCACGGTGCGCGAGCTGGCGCTGGAGGCCCTGAAGATTGCCGGACACGGCCTGAAGCGGCGCGCACGCCGCAATGAGCACGGTGCCGACGAAACCATTTTCCTGGAGCCGCTGCTGGAGTTCGTGCAGGCCGGGCAGACTCCGGCCGAACGCAAGCTGGAGCTCTACCACGGCCCGTGGCACGAAAGCGTCGATCCGGTATTCCGCGAGTTCGCCTATTGAACACGGCGGGCCGGGCCGGCCCTGACGCTGGGGATTTCCCGGGGTGTCGGGCGCCGCGGGCGGTACCTATACTGGGGGCGGGCGGCCTGCCGCCTTTCCATCCCCAGCCGAGTATCCGCCATGCCCGCCGACGACACGCCCCCTCCATCCGGTGACCCCGCGCGCGACGCCATTCTCGACGCCGTGCGCGCGGCGGTGCGGGAGGCGATGGGCAAGCCGGTCGAGCTCTCGGTGGACCACCTCAACGTCCTCGGTGACCGGGCCTTCGTGCAGGCCACCATGCACGGCATGGACGGGGAACCGCTCGACTATGCCGACACGCCATTCCGGGAAGTCGCCGCACACGGGGGCCAGTCCGACGTCTACATGGGGCTGCTGAAGCACGACGGCGGAACGTGGGTCCTGGAAGCCTCGCGCATCGGTCCCACCGACCTGGCGTGGGTCGCCTGGAGCGACCGGTTCGACGTGCCCGGGGCCTTGTTCCCTTCCTTCTGACCTTCGCCGCGACGAGCACCATGCCGGAAACGGGAGGGGCGAAGCGGCCGTGGCCGTTTCGCCCCTCCTTTCACCTTGATGCGGCAAGCCGGCCACGGGCGGCCGGCCGCATCGACCTGTCGCCTCAAGCCCAGCCTGACGGCGGAGCGAGAATGTAGCTGCCGGCCGTGGTGGCCGAATAGGTGTCGCGGTTGATCTGCTGGTCGCTGGGCCGCGGATGGTTGTTGGAACCGATGAGCGTGACCCGGCCCCCGTGGTTGCTGTCGACCAGTTCGGTGTGCGAATGCCCGGCACTCACCCACACGTCGCCCGGTTTGGCCTGCGAGGCCGGCACCACGCGCCAGCCCTGGCTCTTCAGGAACTGGCTCATGGAAACGACGCTCACGCGCTCGGCCCGGGACATGTCGCCCGATGAAAACTGGCCCGACTTGATCAGCATCGAGGTGACGAAGTTGGCGCAGCTGAGGCTGGTCGGACAGTCGAGGGTGACGCCGGCGCGTTGCAGGTCCGACTGGAAGCGCCCCAGGTAGTGGCGCGCCACCGACGCGGCATCGGTGCCGCCGGCAGCGGGAGCGCCCAGACGGTCGATGCCGCCCGTCCCGCCGGCCACGCCGGGACCGTCGCCGGTGCCGGGAACGTTTGCGGCCTGGCCGGGGAAAATGAGGTCCGGATTGCCGAACTGCGGGTTGGCCCGGATCATCGACGCCAGCGAGATGCCGGCCTGCATCGCGATGCCCCACAGCGTGTCGCCACGCTGGATGGCATGGCTGGCACTGAAGGATGGCGTCCCGGCGGGAGCCGGACCACCCGTGGTGCCCCAGGTCGACGGGGAAGCCGCCTCCGGACGCGCGCCGGCAGCGATGTCGCCGGCCAGCCCGGCGCGGTAGTTCGACTGGCCGACGGTGTCGGCGGGGCGTTCATAATAGCGGCACACGATGGCGGCGGCCTCGCCGGCGCTACCCGCGCCACGCAGCCGGGCACCGGCCCCGGATTCACCGTGGGTCAGCTCGTACTGCACGAACGCCAGTTGCTGCTGCAGCGACGAACCGTGAATGTCATGTCCCGCCCAGCGCGCGAACTCGGCCTGCCGTGGCCCCTCCCACTGGGCGATTCCGTAGCCGGGACCACCGCCAATTTGTGCGCGATGCGGGTCCACGCCGCTTTCGGCGACCAGGTTGGCCACGATCCCGGCGGCCTGTTCCCGCGTCCAGCCCTGGCTGATGAAATAGCTCACGGCCGCGTTGACGCGGTCCGCTTGGCCGCCGTTGCCGGTATTCGACCACGCCACGGGAGCCCTTGCCCCGACTGCACCGACTGTCATGTTCGCCTCCTCGATTCGCTGGAACCGTGTACGCAAACACGGCCGCTTGTTGTCGAAGACGGTGACATACACGGGAACGGCCGGCCATCCGGACGATCCCTAGCTAGGGTTTTCCCTATGCATCCGGCAACAGGAAGCCGGACGGCGAAAAGCGGGCCGGATCGCGCGCCGCGTTTTCCGCCCCGGCCTCAATAGGTGCCGTGGCGATGCCCCCGGGACCACCATTCGAAACGGGTCCGCAGGTCCGTGGTGCTGAACACCACATGGCCCCGGTTGAGCTCGTAGCCCATGGCCGGCTTTCCGTCCAGCGTGCCCGACCACCAGCCCGACTGCGACCGGCCGACGAACGCGGTCTCCCGGTTGCCGGCGGTGAACGCCATGTGGTGCAGTCCGTCCTGGTCGATCGTGTCGGACAGCGTGCAGGCCACCGCCTCCGCCTGGTCCAAAGCACACTGTACCGCCTCGGTGGTCGCGGCACCGGCATGGGCGGGAAGCACGGCCAGCGCGACGGCGGCCACGGCGAAGGGAAACAGCTTCATCGGCATGATGCGCCTCCATGGTAACGGCTCTGCATTGCCTCCAGTGTGCAGAAAGCCGCCCTGCCGCGTCCACCGGAATGGCGCGGAACCGGGCCGGTGGCGCGGGCGGCATTCAGGCACCGGCACGGAGGCGGCGCTACCATCGCACCACAAGAGCGCATCCGGCCCGCATCCATCGAGGACCACCATGCCTTCACCACGACGTTCCCTCCGCTGGTTGCCATGGACCGCGCTGGCCGTCATTCTGGTGACCGGCATCCTGACGGCAAGAGGGAGCATGAACGAGACCCGAGCAGACGACGTCTTTTCCGGCCCGCAGACCGTCGCGCTGGCCAGCGCCGCCGCCGATGGCGATGCCGGACGGGTGCGCGAACTGGTGGCCGGCGGAGCCGACCCCGACGCGCACGGCGACAAGGGCGTGACCCTGCTGGAATGGGCCCTGCTCAACCAGAGCCCGGACGGACTGAAGGCTCTCCTGGACGTCGGTGCCGATCCGGCCGCCGGCGGCATCGGCGGCGCCACCGTGATGCACATGGCCGCCAAGGCCAGCAACCCGGCCTACCTCCGGATCCTGCTCGAACATGGCGCCAGTCCCGACATCCGGCACACGGTAACGCGGGCCCCGGTGCTCGAAGCGGCCCTGATGAATCCCGACCCCGCGGCTTTCGAACTGCTGCTGGCACACCATGCCGACCCCGACCTGGCCGACCGGCTCGGCAACACGCCGCTGCACGTGGCAGCCCAGGTCCACCGGGCCGGCTGCGTGCTCGAACTGCTCGAGGCTGGCGCCAACCCGGCACTGCGCAACCAGCGCGGCGACACCTTCCAGGCCTACTTCAACATGCCGCCGACCGGCGGCTTCAACGCCCGGGCGCAGGAGCAACGCGGGAAGGTACATGACTGGCTGCGCGAACACGGTTTCGCGGTGCAGGACAACGGTACGCACCCGTGAACACCCCGCCGCGGCGGCTTGCGGCCGCACGCGGCACCGCTAGGGAAAACCCCAGATGTCGCGCCCGCCACGCCCTTTTATGGTCATCCTTCCATCCCACAAGGACACGACCATGCAGATCGACAGCGCCGCGGCTCCCCGCCTCGCCACCCCTGCCGCACCACTGGCGGCGGTCGACACCAAGGGGGCCGCCTCCACCGGCCATACTTCCTCACCCAGCCTTCCCTACAACCCCGCCACGGCTCACCTGCTCCAGGGGCGCGGCCATTGGGGCGACCCTCCGGTCGGTGCCGACCTCGGCGGTGGTGACGAGCATCATCGGATCGACCCGGGCAACGACGGTGGTGACGAGCGCCACCGGATCGGCCCGGGCAACAGCGGTGGTGACGAGCGTCATCGGATCGACCCGGACAGCAGCGGTGGTGACGAGCGCCACCGGATCGAC
>CAZMXV010000021.1:0-14041 GCA_964570295.1 uncultured Rhodanobacteraceae bacterium | reverse complement strand
CGGATCGACCCGGACAGCAGCGGTGGTGACGAGCGCCACCGGATCGACTTGGGCAACGGCGATGATGACAATCACGCCATCCTTCCGAACCCTCCCGGTGGCGACTCCCGCCTGCCGGAAGGCTTCGCTCCGCTTCCCCAGCCCAGCCCCTGCGCGGAAGCCTGACGCGCCTTCGAAGCCATGCCCGCAAAGGCGGGCATGGCTTTCATGCGCGGTTACCGCGCGGACGTGATCAACGCAAGGGCCGGAGCGGCCGATGGATGGACGGCGCGGCTTCCGGAAACGGGCATGCGCATCGGCTTCCCGCCCCGGTGCTCCACTGCGGCGCCAGCCGCCGGCTCAGGCCTGCAGGGCGGGATCGATTTCCAGTGTGCCCAGCTTGCCGTCGGCAAAGCGCTTGACCAGTTCCGGGGTCTGCTCCACCAGGAAGCGGTAGGACTCGGGCGAGCGCGTATCGGCTCGCAGTTTCCAGCCCTCCGGCGTGCGGCTGAGCCACAGGTCGGTCCCCGGCAGGATGTCGTTGCTGAGCGTCAGCATGACTTCACGCGAGGCCGCGTGCGTGGCGCGGTTTTCCACCGGCACCAGCAGTTGTTTCACGTGCCTGGCGATCAGTTCGGCCAATGCCGGCGCCATGTTGGCGGTGGTCGCGGCATCGGGCTGCACGGCAGCATGGTGTACCGCGAACTGGGCCTGCTGCATGGCGAACATGCCGGCGGTGAGGCTGCCGTCGTGCGGGTTGCCGCCGAATCCTTCCTGCCCCTGTTGCCGGCCCGCGCCGTACCCGTATTCGCCCGGCACCTGTCCGGCCTGCGCGCCAGCCGGCTGCCCGACCGCCTGCCCCGGCGTGCTCCGGCTGCCGTGCGACGCCTTTCCGGACGTGTCTCCCCGCGGTTTGTCCCGCCCCTCCTTCATGGTCTTGCGGAAGCGCCTGGACTCCTCGCTGCGGCGCGCGGGGTCCTCGGGACGACGGTCCGACCTGGGCGACTCGGAAGGACGATGCGTGCGTGGCTGGATTGATTCGCTCTGCATGACGGTATCTCCTGTCCTGTACTCAGACGGCCGGGGCACGATGGACCATGAGTTCTTCCATGGCCATCTCCTCGCGTTGTTCGGTGCGGTCCTGTTCCTCACGCAGCCAGCCCTGCTTCATCTGGCCGACCGCATCCAGCTTGCGCCAGGCCTTGCGCCACACGGTGGCAGCGGCCTCCACGGCCTGCACGGCCTGCGCCAGCTCCTTCTCGCGCGCCTCCAGCGCCACGCGCAGCTGCACGATGCGCTGGTCCAGCAACGCCAGATGCTGCTTGTAGCGGGCGGTGGCGAGGCCGGTGGGAGCGCCGCCCTCGAACAGGCCGCGCCAGGTGTCGATGCGCCAGGCGTCACGCTCCTCGCCGGCCCGGCGCAGCTCGTCGCGTGCCTGGTCGCGGCGTGCTTCGGCCTCGGCCTGTTCGCGACGGCGACGCTGCAGCTCGTTCTCCAGGCTGCGCGTGCGCATTTCGCGCACGCTCAGGAGCGGCTGCAAGGGAAACCGGGTGTCGTTTCTGCTCATGTGCCGATCCCCTCGAGACGGCCCACCGTCTCCTCGAACACGGCTTTTTCGTGCGTACCCTGACGCAACAATTGCCGGATCGCGTCGATGCGCGCAATGGCGGCGTCGGCCTCCGCGTCGTTGCCGGCCTTGTACTCGCCGAGCTGCAGCAGCATCTCGATTTCGCGGTACTTGGCCAGGTGCCGGCGCAGCACGCCGGCGGCCTGCATGTGCTCCGGCGTGGCCACACGCGGCATCACGCGGCTGGCGCTGTCGAGCACGTCGATGGCGGGATAGTGGTTGGACTGGGCCAGGCGCCGCGACAGGTAGATGTGGCCGTCCAGGATCGAGCGCACTTCCTCGGCAATCGGGTCGTTGCCTTGCTCGTCTTCCATCAGCACGGTGTAGAAGGCCGTGATGGTGCCGCGTGGATTGGTGCCGGCCCGCTCGAACAGGCGTGGCAACGCGGAAAACACCGAAGGGGTGAATCCGCGCCGTGCCGGCGGCTCGCCCATGGCCAGACCAACGTCGCGCAGGGCGCGCGCGAAGCGCGTGACCGAGTCCATCATCAGCATCACGTCCATGCCGCGGTCGCGGAAATACTCGGCGATGGCCGTGCCCAGCCAGGCCACGCGGCTGCGCTCCAGGGCCGGGCGGTCGGAGGTGGCCACCACCACCACGCTGCGCGCCAGGCCTTCCTCGCCCAGGCTGTCCTGCAGGAACTCGCCCACTTCGCGGCCGCGCTCGCCGACCAGGACGATCACGTTGACGTCGGCGCGGGCGTTGCGCGCCAGCATGCCCAGCAAGGTGCTCTTGCCGCCGCCGGCCACCGCGAAGATGCCGGTGCGCTGGCCGCGGCCGATGGTGAGCGTGGCGTCGATGCACCGCACGCCGGTCGCCATGGGATCGGCAATGACCGGACGCTGCATGGGATTGGGAGACTCGGCGTACACGGGCACGCGCACGACGTCCTGCAGCGGCCCCTTGCCGTCCATGGGTTCGCCATGGCTGTCCAGCACGCGGCCCAGCAGGCTCATCCCGGCGGGTGCCGTGGCCTTCTGGCCCGTGGCCACGACCGTGGCCGCCGCCGACAGGCCCTCCAGCGGCCCCAGCGGGGTCAGCAGGGTCTGCTGGCGGGACACGCCGACCACCTCGGCCGGCAGGCTGAAACCGGTATCGGCCTGCTCCAGCAGGCACAACTCGCCGATGGCCGCGCGCACGCCGGTGGCGCGGATCAGGGTGCCGAAGGCCTCGGCCACGCGGCCCACATGCTGCAGGGTGTCGCTGCGGCTGAGTACCCGCAGCAGTGGATCGCTGCCGGCAGCCGCGGCGGACCGCGACGGGTCGTCAGTCACCGGCCGATTCATCGCGCCCCCCGTTGCCACGCTCGGCGGCCGCCAGGATACGGCGGGTCTGCTCGAGCTGTTCGTTGAAACCGGCGCGGACCACGCCGCCTTCCGATTCGATGATGCAGTCCAGGCGCCCCAGGTCGGGGTCGCCGATGATTTCGATGTCCGGCGGCACCGCCGCGCCCAGGGCACGGATCTCGCGCCGCGCCGGCTCCACCACGTCGGGGTGGATGCGTACCAGCAGGTGCGGCTCGAACACCATGCGCTGCATGGCCTCGGCCACCAGCGATGCGACCAGGCGCTCGGCGCCGATCGACGGCGCGATGTGGCGCACCACACCGATGGCCACCTCGCCGGCGCGGCGTCGCAGCTCCTCGGTGGCCACGCTGCGCGCCTGCTCAAGCGCCTGCAGCGCCCGCGCGCAATCGCGCAGGCCCCGTTCGCGGCCTTCGATCAGGCCCTCGAAACGGGCGTTCGCCTTGATCTCCTCCACTCGCGCTTCGGCCTCGCGCAACAACGTGTTGGCCCGGTCAACGATCCGCTGCGCTTCTTCCAGCGACGTCCATGCCGCGGCCGGGATACGGCCCGACGCCACATACAGCCGGTAGCGGTCTTCGCGTTCGACCATGGCATTCATGGTGCCGCCTCCCCGCCGTCGGCGGCCGGAGCCACGCGGGCATCGGCCCGGCGTGCCTTCCAGGCGGCGTCGTATTCCTGCAGCAGGCCGTCGACCGCCTGTGTCGGCAACCAGCACTCGCCGGCACAGGCCTCGGGCAGGGCGCCGACGAAGGACAGGCGCAGGCGCGACGCCAGCAACGCGTCGGTGCGCTCCGCATGCCCGATGAATTCAATGGCGCCCCGGCGCAGAAGCGCGGAGCGAAGCACGTCCTCTTCGTCGCCGCAGCGCCTGAGCAGCGCGCTTCCCAGATGGCGCACGGCCTCCGGCGGCGCTCCGTCCCAGGGATCCTGCCGTTGCATCACGCGCCAGGGCGACTCACCCGCCACGCGACGCAGGAACAGCACCTTGTCGCGCTGCAATATCACGCGCAGCGCCGGCGCCATGGCCACCACGCCCAGCACGTGGGCAAAGCCGGCCAGTTCCCCGCGGGGCCAGGCCAGCCAGGGAGAACCGGCCAGCCAATGGCTCCAGCATGCCCGTTCCGGCACGAAGACGTCGGGTGCCGCCAGACTGGCGCGGCGGTACAGGAAGCGTCGCCCGGAGCGACAGCCCAGGGCCTGCCCCACCAGGGTGGCCGGCAGGTCGGCAAAACGCGCCGGATGCAGCGTGTCCAGCACGCGTGCCACCGGCGCCTGCACCGTGACGGACTCAGCGTTCACGATGCCCATGGTCACGCGGTCCGTTGCGGCTGATCACGCGCGCGCCGCGCGCACTGACCAGCGACTTGCGGTTGCGCCACAGCAGCAGCGCGGCCAGGAGCACCGCCAGCCCCGCCAGGGCGACCAGCACCACCGGTCCCACATCGCTGCCCAGCAGACTGGCGGTCTGCGAATCGGGCACGCTCACCGGCGTCGGGTTGCGGCGGAACGTGGTCACGCTGATCCGCGTGGGATCGGTGAGGCTGCGGGTTCCGTTCATGACCGCGGCCTTGATCTCCGTGGTCCGCGAACCGATGTCGGCATTCGGGCTGGCGATCAGTATCACCGAGGCCGAGCCCTCCACGGGCTCGTCGCTGAGCGGGTTCTTGTCGGGAATCGACAGGTAGACGTAGGCATCCACCACGCCGTCGAGTTGGCGCAGAGTGTGCCCAAGCTGCTGTTCGCGGGCGTAGATGTAGCGCTGCTTGTCTTCGAGCGGCGACGACACGAAACCCTTCTTCTCGAACATGGCGCCGATGTCGGGCGTGGTGTGCGGCAGACCGGCATTGTGCAGGATCGCCATCGCCGCGGGCATGTCGCCGCGGTTGACCAGCACTTGCCAGCCGTCGCCACGCTTGTCCGCTTCCTTGCGCGCATCCACGCCGTGGTCGATCAACTCGGCCAGCACTTCATTGGCCTGCGTCTCGTTGAGCTGCGAATACAGCACACTGCGTCCGCAGCCGGCCAGCAACGCCATCACCAGCAGCAGGGCCAACAACCGCAGGAGGCCCGTGGCACGACTCGAAGTGTTGATCACGTTCGACCTCAAGACTGCTGACGGAACAACTGCTGCACGCCTTCGGAACTGCGGTTGGCCACGTTGGATGTCAATTCGGCCTGGAACACCAGCTCGTGGGCCTGCAGCGTCATGTCGATCAGCTGGCTGGGCTTGAGGTCCTCGCCGCTTGCGCGCACCTCGTTGGCCAGCTCGCTCAGCTTGTCGGCCCGGCCGTTCAGCGAATCGAACTGCCCCAGCAGGGACTTGATTCCCGGCGAAAGATCCTGCGAGGCCGGATTCACCTGGGTGGCCTGGGCCGCTTCGGTGGCGGCGGCCGGCCGCGCGTCGGCGAAGGTCTGGCGGAAGCTGGACACGTCCGCGGCGTGGGCCGTGGCGCTGGCGGTCACGTTGCCGCTGCCCGCCTGGGTCGAGGTGTAGTTCGACAGGCTGACGAACTGCACGGATGCAACATCAATGCTCATGGGTTTTCCTCCCGATGGTCATCATCCCCCGCCGGGATGGTTATTGTTTGCGCCCGAGGGTTTCCAGCGCCTGGCCGACGGCATTGTTGGAGCTGGAGGCACTCTGCGAAAGGAACTGCATCTTCAGGCTCTCGGCGGTCAGCATGGTCAGCGTCGACGGGTTGTCGGCACCGCCGGCGGCATTGTTCGGGCTGCCCACGGAAGTGATCTGCGAGGAAAGTTCGGTGATCCGGGTGGCCTGCTTGTCCAGCGCGCCACCCCAGGCCTTGGCCAGGGCGGCGAACCAGCTTTCGGACTCGTCACTGGTGGCCGAGCGGCCGGCGAGGGCACCGCTGGTGCCGATATTGTGGCTCAGGGTCGGAAACTGGGTGCTGACACCATTGCCGTTGACAGTCGAACCATTGCTCATGATTGCTCTCCTGACGTGTTGATGGGCCATGGAGCGGCCCGGAAAGGTGCATCCCGAAAGGGCTTGCACCGGCTCGCCATTTCCACGGGGGACATGGCCTGACACGGTTTCGGTTCCATCCGAGCACCATGCATGATGCTAATGAACATGTGATGACTCTTCCTTGACCTTTTCATCACCCGGTGCCTTCACCGCCGTGGTGGCGTCGGCACCGAAGGCGTGGTCCAGCGGCACCCGCTGGATCACGCCGGACGCCGAAGCCGCGGACGCGGGCATCAGGTGTCCGGCGTGCGTGTCTTCGGGCTCCAGCTGCGTGTACTTCGTGCTTCGGGTCAACTGCATGACCTTGTGGTCGTCCGTTTCGATGAGGATGGTGCCGTCCTCGGGATAGACGCCGATGAACTTGCCGAGCTGCGGCAGTTGGCTGCCCGGGTAATAGCGCGACTGGTCCTGGGTGATGAGGTAGGGCATGCCCTCCTTGTCCACCTTGACGTGCTTGATGGCCTTGGCCGGATCGGGCGCGGGCGGCGGCTCGTCCTTGGCGTCGAAGTCGACCACCTTCACCCTCAGGCCCAGGGATTCCTCGTTCAGGCGCTGCATGTCATCCGACGACAGCACTTCCTGTTTCACCCTGGCCATGTCCTGGCCACCGAAATGCCCCGAGATCAGGATTTCCGACCGCCCCGGCACCAGTTCGGTCTGCACCTGGTAGCGGTGCATGTTGAAGATCGTTTCCACCGCCTGCTGCACGCTGGGCCAATCCCGCACATACATCTGCGGGGTCAGGCCCGCGTCCGAAAGCCGGTCCTTCAATGTCTGATACTGCTCCGGAGTGCCGACCACCCCGCGCAGCACCAGCGTGCCGTCGGCCTGGTTGCTGACCTTCACGTGCGGGCCCAGCTTCATCGTGTCGAGAATCTGCCGGGTCTGCGCCAGCCGCTTCTCGACCCGGTGCACGGCCGTGGGCTGCTCGCCCATCAGGCTCCATCCGCCGACCAGCACCAGCACCGCCACGGCCAGCAGCAGCCCGGCCACCAGCAGGACGCGGCGATTGCCCGTGTTCGACCCGTCGCCCACCCCGCCGCCGCCGACGGCATCGACCAGCTTTTGCCAGTGCTCGCTCCAGTGCGGCCCCACGGCCAGGCTCACGTGATCGCCCAGGTGGACCATGTTGAAGTGGTCCAGGGTCACGTTCTCGCCACGGCTGCGGCCATGCTCGCCCTCGATGTCGACCCGGCCTTCCAGCGTGCGCAGCAGCACCTGGTCGCCGACCACCGTGAGCACGCAATGGTGGTCGGCGATGCCGGGGTCGCTGATGATGAGGTCGCAGTCGTCGGCCTGGCCGATCATCAGGATGCCGCGCTCGGGCAGGCGCACCTCGGCGCCGGCATGGATGCCGCTGAACACGCGCAGGTCCATCTGCGCCTTGGGCGACTGGCCCTTGCTGCTGGCGGTGGCGCGGCTCATCGTCAAACCTGCTCCCGGGCCTCAGCGGCGCTTCGTCTGCTTGTCGCCGCCGGCACGTTTGCCCTCGGCCTTGGCACGGTGCATGCCGGCGGGAGTGTCCTCAGGCTGCACCACGGGAATCGGCTCGGGCTGGCGGGTGGTGTTGCCCTTGAAGTTCCACCAGGCCTCTTCCGACTTCTGCTGCTTGTCGAGCTGCTTCTGCGTCTCCATGGTCACGTTGGGCGAGCTCGGCGTGCGCTGTCCGGTGATGTGGTTGAGCATGACCAGACGCGGCGTGATCAGGAACAGGCGCTCGACGTGGCTGCGCTCTTTCCGGGTGTGCTTGAACAGGTAGCCCAGCAGCGGAATGTCGCCCAGGATCGGCACCTTGGTCTCGGTATTGTTCAGGCTGTCCAGCACCATTCCGCCCAGCAACAGGCCCTGACCGTTGCGGATGATGGCCTGGGTGTTGACGGCGTTTTCCTGGACGATGGGATAGCGGATGTCGGACGCGTCCTTCTTCTGCAGCGTGTAGCCGCCATCCTTGATCTGCACCTGCATGCGGATGAAGGATTGCCCGTTGTCCTGCACCAGGTGCGGCGTCACGCGCAGCGTGGTGCCGGCAACCACGTTGTAGAGGTCGGTGCTGTAGGCGCCCGACACCGGCACGTAGATGGTTTCGCTCTTCTCGATGACGGCGGGCACGTCGTTCATGGTGATCACCTGCGGATGGGTCACCACGTGCGTGATGTCGTCATCCTCCAGGGCGTTCACGCGGGCGATGAAGTGCGCCGGATCACCCAGGATGGCGCCGATCTGGAAGCCGAACAGGTGGCTGAGCAGCGTGCTGTCGCCGAGCCCCAGCGCCGTCAGCAGGTTTGTCTTGGCCGAGTCGTTCGGCGCGAAGCCCACCGTATTGCGGCCATTGCGGTAGTACCAGTTGATGCCCCACTGGCGCAACTTCTTCTTGTTGACGTCGATGATGGTCGCCTCGATCTCGATCATCTGCTGCGGTATGTCGAGCTGGCGAATCAGGTCGTCGTACATCGGCAGGCGGTCGGGACGGTCGCGCACGATGATGGCGTTGCGGAAGCTGTCGGCCACGATGCGCACGTTGCCACTGCCGGCGATGGCCTGCATGCCGGGGCTGCCGGCGGCGATGACGTTGTTCGGGCCGCCGAAATCGTCCTGCGGCTGACCATAGTCGCTGTAGTCCCCCAGGGGCGGCGGCAGGCGGCCATTGCTTCCGACCGACGCCATGCCGCTGCCACGCAGCCCGGTCTGGCGGGCGGAAAACATGCGCCGCTGCGGCCCCGCGAAACCGTTCGGGCTCTGCCCGACCAGTGCGCGCAGCACGCTGGCGACACCGGGAATCACGGTTTCCTGACCGCCGATGCTGATGGTGGTATCGGCCGCCCAGGCATGTTTCAGCGGATAAAACTTGAACGCGGTGGTGCTGCCCTGGCTGAGGTTGGACACCGTGCCGGCCATCTGCTTGACCTGCTGGATGAAGCGCGGCACGCCTTCGATGGTGATCAGGCCCGTGCTCTGCTCCATGCCCCACTTGTTGCGGCTGTCGCGCCAGCCGACGCGGCTCATGGCATCGATGAAGGGCTGTTCGGCCGACATCGGCACGCTGGTGAAGTCGGTCTCGCGTTCGGAGTTGAGATACACGTACACACGCGAGCCGTCGTAGTAGCCGATCAGGCCGTTGGTACGCGCGATCTTCTCCCAGATCGACCGGTAGGTCCCGCTGAAGGGGCCGTTCACGGTACCGGTGCGCGAGGCCACGCCGGGGCTCAGCACCACGCTCAGGCCCTGATCCTGGAAGAAGCGCTGCAGCACCTCGCCCAACGGATTGTTGAGCGTCATTTCGGTCTGCCCGCCCTTGAACGGAATCGTCTTGGCCTGGACGGTCGCGCACAGGACCATGCCTGCGACCACCGCCATCATGACCCCCCAACAACGCCAACGCGTCGCAACGGTCTTGTCCTGGTCGTGACGCATCACGCCTCCTCTTGTTGTCATGCTTGATATGCCCCCGTTCATGCTGCCAATTGCCCCACTGGTACCAGTTTCAGGTCCGATACCAGCTCCTGGTAGGAAAGTACCGGCACGTCCGCGAACTCGGCTTCGGTCAGCTTGCGCAGGTGCCGGCGCACGTCCATCGAGCAGAGCAGCACGATGGCGCGGCCACGTTCGCCCTTGCCGATGCATTCCCCGATCTGCTTCAGCAATCGGGACGCGGTTTCCGGATTCACCGCCAGCTGGGTGCCCGATGGTCCGTTGTGCACCGAGCGCCGCAGCAGGTCCTCCAGCTCCGGCTTGGCCACCAGCACGTGCAGGACGTGGTCGCTGTCGGCATAGCGGTAACTGAGGTGGCGGCGCATGGCCATGCGCACGTACTCGGCCACCAGCACGATGTCCTTCTCGCGGCTGGCGGCATCGGTGATGGCCTCGAACACGTCACGCAACTGCCGGATCGGCACGCGCTCCTCGACCAGACGCTTGAGCACCTCGGCCACGCGCTGCGGCGATACCACGCGCAGCATTTCCCGAACCAGGTCCGGATAGTCGCGGCTGAGCCCGTTGGAAAGATTGGAGGTTTCCTGGATGCCGATGAACAGTGCCAGATGCTGCTCCAGCGCGGTACGCAGATGCCGGTGCAACACTTCGTGCGGCTCCAGCACGTGGTCGTGGTGCTCCTCGCGGGCCACCCATCGGCCCGGCAGCCCCGCGACCTCGCGCACGGCCGGGGGCGCATCCGCGGCCACGGCGGTTTCCCCGCCTTCCGGCGCGGCGGCCGGAGGCACCGGCTTCGAGGCCTCCGGCAGGAACACGGTGTCCGGCTTGATCTCGCCCTTGGCAATGCACACGCCATACACATGCAGCGCATAACCGTGGTCCGAAAGGTGCCGGCCCGAGCGCAGTACCGGCTTGGGCAGCGGCACGCCGTACTCCTCGCGCAGCTCGCCCACCACCTTGCGCAGCAGCGTGCGCACATGGGTGCTCCCCAGCGACTGCAATGCCGTCATTTGCATCTCCAGAAGCAATGCCGGCGGCGGCTCCAGGACATCGGCGTCGGCGATGTCCGGGGGCAGCAGGTCGGCCTGGCTCTGCGGTACGCGGAACAGCTTGCGCAGAAAGTCCACCTGCTCGCGCATGCGCCAGGCGGCGATGCCGATGAGCACCAGTCCGAGCGGCAGAAACACCAGCACCGGAAAGCCCGGCACGAACATCATGCCCAGCGCGATGCAGCCCAGCACCATCATCACGCGCGGCTCGCCGGACAGCTGCCGGCTGATGATGTGGCCCAGATTGCGCGATTCCTCGTTGCCGGCGCTGCGGGTCACGATGAGACCCGCCGACATCGCCGCCAGCAGGGCCGGAATCTGCGCCACCAGACCGTCACCGATGGTCAGCACGCTGTAGGTGTGCACGGCCTGGGACAGGTCCATGTCGTGCATGAACACGCCGACGCCGAAACCGCCCAGCAGGTTGATCACGATGATGACGATGCCGCAGATGGCATCGCCCTTGACGAACTTCATGGCGCCATCCATCGCGCCATGCAGCTGGCTCTCGATCTCCAGCACACGGCGCCGGCGCCGTGCCTCGTCCTTGTCCAGCAGCCCCGAGCGCAGGTCCGAATCGATGGAAAGCTGCTTGCCCGGCATGGCGTCCAGCGAGAAGCGGGCCGCCACTTCGGCCACGCGCTCGGCACCCTTGGCGATCACGATGAACTGCACCACGGTGATGATCAGGAACACCACCAGGCCCACGATCAGGCTGCCACCCACCACCAGGTTGCCGAAGGTGTCGATGATGTGGCCGCCGTCGGCACGCAGCAGGATCGCCCGGGTGATGGCGATGGACAGGGCAAGCCGGAACAGCGTGGTCAGCAGCAGCACGCTGGGAAAGCTGGAGAAGGCAATGGCGGCGGGAATGTAGATGGCCATCAGCAGCAGGCCCACGCCGACCAGAATGTTGAGCGCGACCAGCAGGTCGATCACCACCGTCGGCAACGGCATGATCATCAGGCCGATGATGGCGACCACCCCGGCCACCAGCACCAGATCGCCGTAGTTGCGCGTGCGCGAGCCGGTGCCGCGGCCGAACTGCGAGAGGATCGACGCCAGCGCCATCACGCGCTCCCCGCTCCGCCGCCCGCCACGTCGCGCAGGGCGGCGTCGTGGCCGCTCCACGGCGACACGATCGGGAAAGGTGCGGCGAATTGGTCTTGCACGTTACAGCGACTCCAAGCATCGGCACATGCCAACCGCGCATGCGCCCGTCTGGGACGCTCCCCCCGCTGTCGTGGCGGCACGCTCCGGGGCCGGCCACGAACCTTTGCCCCCTGTCGGCAAAAGCTCCTTAAATGATTTGAAACTACACAACCCCCGGCCTGCCGAACAACCTCGGGAAAACCCTAGGTTCCGTTCATGGCGCAGCAGGGCGCATGCCATCATCTATGGCGCAATCAATATCAACCGCTCCTGAACATCACGCGACCTGCACGACTTTCCGGAACGCGGTCACGCATTCTGCGTTTTTTCGTCACGCCGACTTCACGCCTTGCCGTCCGGGGCTCACGTCTCCGGCGATGACGGCCCGGACGTCTTCGTCCACTGCCTGGCCAAATCCGAACCACGTGCCTCGCCCGCCTGCAGTTCGGCGAGCAGCTCGACACGGTGTGCGGTGACGCCCAGCAGGAAGCGGCGGTTCTGCGCATCCAGCACCACCACGCGCTCGCGACTGCCGACCGCCACCGCCTGCACCACCCGCAACGACCCCTGCCGACCACCGCCCCGCAGGGAGCGCCCCCGGCGCAGCCACCACAGCATGGCCACCATGGCCAGAGTCACTGCCACCACGGGAGCCAGCAGAGCGAACCATCCGGCGCCGGTCGCATCGGCCGTGTGGTCGGCCGTCTCGACGGCCATCGCGAAGCCCGGCCAGAACACGGCCACCCAGAAGGCGCACGGCACACGGCCACGTCGCAATGCATTCATGAGGTTTTTCACATTCATTACATGGTTGTTAATGCATGATGATGGTAAATGGGGAGTACACCGGCACCCGCGAGGGAGGAGTGTCAAAGTACATGCAACACATGGTCATCGGCGAACATGCCCGCAATCCGAAGTGAGCGCAAATCCGGGAGTGCCAGCATACCGGCACGCATGACGGGGGAAGCGCTCGCCCTGATCGATGCCCTGCCCTGGCCGTGCATCGTGTTCGCGCGTGCGGACGGCGCCATGGTGACATGCAACGACGCGTGGCGCCGCGAATTCCCGCAGTTTCCCCGCCCCCCGTCGCGGCAGGACTTCGAGGCCATGCTGGAACCGGTGGGCGAGCCGGGGGACGAAGAGGCCATGGTCTACGTCGACAGCACGCGCCGCTGGTATCGCCTGGAGCGCCGTCCACTGGAGGGCGAGCCGGCCACGGAAGCCCTGTTCCTCTCCAACATGAGCGACCGCGTGGATTCGCTGCGGCGCCACCGCGAGCAGCACGAGCAGTTGCTGTCCACCTCGCGCGCCATGAGCGTCGGTGAAATGGCCACCACCCTGGCGCACGAACTCAACCAGCCGCTGGCCGCCGCCGTCAACTACCTCGCCGGCTGCGAGCAGATGGCCGCTTCCGATCCGGCCAACGCGCGCCTGCTGCAGGGCGTGCAGCTGGCACGGCGCCAGGCCGAGCGCGCCGCGCAGATCATCGGCAGCATCCGCGAATTCGTGCAAAGCCGCGAGCCGCACCGCGCCAACGTCGACGCCGCGCGGGTGGTGCACGACGTCACCGAACTGCTGCGGCTGGAAGCCACCCAGAGCCAGGTGCGCATCGTCAATGCGCTTCCCGACGACCTGCCGCGCGTGTTCGCCGACCGTGTCATGCTGGAGCAGGTGCTGCTCAACCTCATCAAGAACGCCATCGAGGCCATGCATGACACGCCACCGTCACGTCGACGCATTACCGTGTCGGCACGCATCGACTACGACGACATGGTGGAACTGCGCGTGGCCGACCGCGGCTGCGGCCTGGACGAGGACAGCATGGACAATCTCTTCACCCCGCTCTACACCACCAAGTCCGAAGGGCTGGGCATCGGACTGGCCATCTGCCGCTCGATCATCGAATACCACGAGGGACGGCTGTTCGCCGAGCCGAATTCCGACGGCGAGGGAGGCTGCGCGCTGGTATTCACCGTACCGCAGGGGAGGGTCCCATGACGACAAACACGGAAACCCATGTCTATCTGGTCGACGACCATGGCGAGTTCCGCGATTCGTGCCGCTGGATACTCGAACAGTCCGGCATGCAGGTGCACGACTACGCCAGCGCCGAAAGCCTGCTGGCCGAACTGGCCGGAAAGGTTCCACCGCCGCGCAGCTGCATCGTCAGCGACATTCGCATGCCCGGCATGAGCGGCCTGGAGCTGCAGGACAAGCTGGCCCACGCGAGCCACTCGCTGCCGCTGATCTTCGTCACCGGCCACGGCGATGTCGCGCTGGCCGTGGAAGCCATGCGCAAGGGCGCGGCCAACTTCCTGGAAAAGCCCTTCGAAGCCGCGCAGCTGACCGAAGCCATCCAGACCGCGCTGGCCAACCATACCCCGCAACTGGCGCCCGACGCGCTGGAACAGCTGACACCGCGCGAGCGCCAGGTATTGGACGGCATCATGAGCGGCAAGCTCAACAAGGTCATCGCCAGCGACCTCAACATCAGCCCCAAGACGGT
>CAZMXV010000020.1:0-24407 GCA_964570295.1 uncultured Rhodanobacteraceae bacterium | reverse complement strand
AGCACAACCTGGACGTCATCAAGACCGCCGACTGGATCGTCGACCTCGGCCCCGAAGGCGGCGCCGGCGGCGGACGCATCATCGCCACCGGCACGCCGGAGGCCATCGCCAAAAACAAGGCATCGCATACCGGCCGCTTTCTGGCTCCGCATCTCAAAAGCCGGAAGCGAGGGGCCAGGGGCGGGTAGCAGGAGTGCAAAAAAATTCAGCCATGCGCCTCCGCTGTCCATCCCTCCCTGCCCCGTTATCATTTCCCCATGACCGACCATCCGCCCCTCATCCGTGCCCCCATCGACGTACGCTGGCGCGACCTCGACGCCTTCAACCACGTCAACAACGCCACCTACCTGACCTACCTGGAACAGGCCCGCCTGGTGTGGCTCAAGAAGGTGCCCGGCACCTGGTTCCACGAGCACGCCATGCCGGTGCTGGCCACCAGCGAAATCAACTATCGCCGCCCCATCGGCTGGCCGGCCGACATCGTGGTCGAACTGTTTTGCGAGCGCATGGGCAAGAGTTCGCTCACCATCGGCCACCGCATCGTCGATGCGGAAAACGCCGGCCGCCTGTACAGCGATGGCCGCGTGGTGATGGTGTGGATGGACCCGGCCTCGGGCAAATCGGTACCGCTGCCGGAGGCCATCCGCGACGCCATCGGGACCGGCGCCGAGGGTTGACGCAACATGAACCGCCGCCATCGCGCGCGGACATGAAACGTCCACAGGCCCTAAGATAGGGGCTTCACCAGCACCGGAGGCTCCCCCTGTCATGTCCCGTCTGTTGCTTGCCCTGGCCGTGGCCACCACGGCTGCCGCTCCGGCCGCGGCCCAGGCCGCCGATCCGACCACCGACATCACCATCTACCGCAGCACCGACAGCGCGCTGTTCAGCGCCGCCGGCGACGGCTCGGTGGATGCCGGCCACGCCGTCGTGCACGAGCAGCGCCGGCTGCACCTGGAGTCGGGCACGCACGACATGGTCATCAGCAACCTGCCCGACTTCCTCGACCCCGAGGCCGTGAACCTCGGTTTCGATGCCGACAAGGCCAAGGTCCTGTCGCAGCGGCTGCTGCTGCCCCGCGGCCAGAACGGCACGCTCAGCGGCCACATCGGCAAAACCGTCACCGTGCTGGGCAGCAGTGGCGAGAGCCTGGCCCAGGGCCAGCTGTTCCAGGTCAACCCGGACGGCAGCCTGGTCATCGGCGGCGACGTGTTCGGACCCACGGTGGTGCGCAACTACGCCGCGGTGCGGCTCACCAACGGCCAGGTCGGCGGCGGCGCGCGCCTGCAACTGCGCGTGGACGCCCCCGCCTCCGGAAACACCCGGGCCACCTTGACCTACCCCACCTCCGGCATCGGCTGGCGCGGCGCCTACACCGGCATCCTGCAGCCGGGCGGCAGCTGTCATCTCAAACTGAAAGCCATGGCCAGCATCGCCAACCGCAGCGGCCGCGACTGGACCGACAGCCACATCAAGCTGGTCGCCGGCTCGCCCAATTTCGCCAAGCCCCGCGCGCCGCAGCCGCGCATGATGAAGGCGATGAGTGCCTCGGCCGACGCCGCCGGCTACGAGTCCATGCCCGCCCAGAGCACGCTGGGCGACTACCGCACCTATACGCTGCCCGGTGCCGTGACCCTGCCCAAGGGCAGCGTCACGCTGACGCCGCTGTACCAGCCGCGCACCGTCTCGTGCGAACGCACCTGGCTGTTCGAGAACGGCAACACCTGGCACCCGGCGCATCCCGTCACCAGCAACAGCGGTGGCGGCAAGCGCCACGCCCCGGTTGCCAGCACGCTCCGCTTCAACGCCTTCGACAGCTTCCCCGCGGGCTACCTCCGCGTGCTCACCCTCGACAGCGACGGCAACGCCGAATTCCTCGGCGAAGGCCAGGTCCAGGACACGCCCAAGGGTCAGGACATCGACCTGACCCTCGGTACCGCCTTCGACCTCACCGGCACCCGCGAGCGCACCCGTTTCAACCTCGACAAGGGTAGCCGCCACATGGACGAGGGCTTCCGCATCGTGCTCGACAATGCCGGTGACACCGATCGCGTCGTCACCGTGCGCGAACACCCCTACCGCTGGCGTGAATGGGAGCTCGTCTCCTCCAGCACCAAGCCCAGCAAGCAGACCCCGGACCTGCTCGAGTTCCGCGTGAAGGTGCCCGCCAACGGCAGCGCCACGCTGGACTACGAAGTGCGCTACAGCTGGACCGCGGCCGACGAATGACCCTTCCCGGCACCGACGACACGAGGAACCCGCCATGTCCATCCGTTATCGCTCCACGCCCCGCCCCGCCCTGCTGGCCGTGCTTGTGACCGGACTGCTGCTGACCGCCTGCGGCAACGCCCACGAGTCCGCCCCGGCGACCTCCGCGGGCGCCACGCCGGCCACGGCCCAGGCCGGCCAGGCCCGCCCGGACGCCACCGGCAACGACGCCCTCGTCCACGCCGGCCGGACCGCGCTGGCCCAAAGCTCCGGAGGTACCGTGACCGCCATCGACAGCGAAGACGACGGCGCCTACTGGGAAGTCAAGATCGCCCGTACCGACGGCCAGCACGCCAAATGGCGGGTGTCGGCCGACGGCAGCCGGATCCAGGGCGGGCCGCGCGAATCGCGCATGAGCGATCGCAGCAAGGCCAAGTGGCAACGCCGCCTTGCCGCCGTGAAGCTCGATTTCGCCCAGGCCGTGGACAAGATCACCGGCACGCGTCCGGGACGCATCACCGAACTCGAGCTCGACGACCACCGCAACACCCTGGTGTGGGAAGCCGAAGTCCGCAGTACTGACGGCAAGTACAAGGTGAAGATCGACGCCGCCGACGGCAGCGTGGTCGAAAACCGGCGCGACTGAACGCATCCGGCAGGAATGGCCTCAGCCGTCGCCGGTCGCCACCGGACGGTCCGCTTCGCTGCTCCAGCCGCTCCACGATGGCGCGTAGAGGCGCGAACCGTGCAGGCCGGCGTGCTCCATGGCCAGCAGGTTGTGGCAGGCGGTGACACCGGAGCCGCACATGTGCACCACGGCGGCGGGGTCCCGCTCACCGATGATGCCGCGGAACTCGCGACGCAGGACCTCGGGGGTCTTCCAGCGGCCGCCGGCATCCAGGTTGTCGGTGAAGGGGCGGTTTCGCGCCCCCGGCACGTGCCCGGCACGGGGGTCGATGGGTTCGTTCTCGCCCCGGTAACGCGGGGCCGCGCGCGCGTCGAGCAACAGGATGCGGTCGGCGTCGAGCTGCTCACGCAGGGCCGCCGTGAACAACACCTGCCCGGCATCGAAATGCACCTCGGGGCGGGTCGGAACGCGCTCCACCGCTTCCGCTTCAAGCGGCAGCCCCGCCGTCGTCCAGGCCGCAAGCCCGCCGTCGAGCACGCGGGCGGCAGCGCCGGCCCAGCGCATCAGCCACCACAGCCGCGCTGCGGCCATGGCGCCGTTGCCGGCATCGCAGGCCACCACGGTCAGGCCGTCGTGCCAGCCCCACCGTCCCAGTGAACGCGCGAATCCGGACGCGTCCGGCAAAGGGTGTCGCCCCAGGCCGCCGGCGTTCTGCCCGAGGTCGGACAGGTCGTCATCGAGACTGGCATGCACCGCACCCGGAAGATGGCCTTCCAGGTAATCACGGTGCCCCCTGGCGGGGTCGGACAGCGCAAAGCGGCAATCGACCACGAGCGTCTGCCGCGGATCGGCCGCCGCCAGTTCCTCGACACTGATCAGGGGTGCGGGCGTACCCATGACTCTCCCATTCGTTCCAGCATGTTGACCAACATGGCCGCGGTCGCACCCCAGATGCGGAAGCCCGCGAAACGGAATTCGATCATCGGCCTGCGTCTGCCACGATACTCCATGGTGTAGCGACGCAGGTTTTCCTCGTTCAGGAAAAATCCCAGCGGCACTTCGAACACGTCCGCCACTTCGTCGGCACTGGGCACCAGGGCGGGCGCATCGGCGGCGATGCGCGCCACCACCGGGGTCACGCAGAAACCGCTGATCGTCTCGAAGCATTCCAGATAGCCCAGCGGCGTGACGGCGTCGCGCGGCAGGCCGATTTCCTCCTCGCTCTCGCGCAAGGCGGTGTCGATCATGTCCCGGTCGTCCGGCTCCATGCCGCCGCCCGGGAAAGCGACCTGCCCGGCATGCTTGGCCAGGTGCTCGTGGCGACGCGTGAAGATGATGTTTTCCTCGCCGCCCTCGCGCACGGCGACCAGCACGGCAGCCGGCACCAGCGGTTCGTCCCCCAGCCATTCAGCCATCGCGGCGTGGTTCCACCCCGGTGCCGAGGGCGGCTCGTCGAGCGGTATCAGCGCCTGCTCCAGGCGAGTGGCCCCGGGGCTCACGTCCGCGCCTCGCGGCGCTGCGGCAGGACTTCACGCATCAGGCGCAGGCGCTCGGCATCGTCCATGCTCCCCCAGCGCGCGATTTCGTCCATGGTGCGGCGGCAGCCGATACAGAGACCGCCGGCATCGAGGCGACAGATGCCCACGCAGGGGCTGGAGGGACGGGGAGCGGCGGCGGCTTGCATCAGGGCATGCTAGCGCAAGCCACGGCCGCGGCAACCGCCGGCATTACGGCAGACGCGCGCACGAACGCGCGGCGGTGCGTTTCCGCACCGCCGCGCGAGGTTCGGAAGAATCGTGAACGCCGCGGCGTTCAGTCCTCGTCGTCGTAGAACGCCTCGGCGACGTCGATCACCTTGCGGCCACGGTAGTAGCCGTCCTTGGTGACGTGGTGACGACGATGTACTTCGCCGCTGGTCGGGTCGGTCGCCAGCTGGACGGTCTTCAGCTTGTCGTGCGCGCGGCGCATGCCACGGGTGGAAGGCGTTCTGCGGCTTTTGGCAACGGCCATGGTGTTTCTCCGGGTCTACTTGCGTTTGAGTTCGCGCAACACCGCGAACGGATTGTCTTGTTCGGAATCCGACGGCGCATCCGGCGCCTTCGCCTCCATGCCCTCGTCGGGCCATTCACTTTGCGGCGACACCGGCACGAGCGGCACCGCGAGCAGCAGCTCGTCCTCCATCACCGCCAGCGGGTGGACGCGATCGTCCTCCACCAGCAGCGGCTCGCAGTCCGGTGGCAGCGCCGCCTCCTCGCGGTCATCGGTCACCAGCCCCAGGCGCCGGTCCACCGAGACCGGCAACACGAACGGCTCCAGGCTGCGCTGGCAAAGCAGCGTCAGCGGAGCGCGGACGTGGACGTCCAGGTACGCCGTGCCCAGCTCGTCCCGGCCGAAATCCAGCGTGTACTCCACGTCGCCGCTGGTGTCGGCCAGCACCTCGCCCAGACGGCCCATGGAGGCCACCGGGAGGGTGCCCTGGAAGGAACGCCGGGCCGAGACCATTCGCCAAGCGTCCACGGTCTCGGGTAAAGTCGTGAACATAGCCTTGTGATTTTAAGGAAGCGGCACGGGCGAGTCAATCCACGCGCGGCCGCCCGCGTTCCGGCTTGCCCTGTCGCGCCCATGGTGTTTGACTCGGAGGCCACACTTCAAGGGGGTTCGACGTGAATGCACTGGCACTGGCCGTCGCCGTAGTCGCTCTGGTCCTGGCTGTCGCGGCCGTGGCCAGCCTGCTGCATTTCCGCCACTTGCGCCGACGCCATGCCGCGCTGCACCAGTTGCTGGATCATGCCGACCGGCTGGAAGCCGATCTCAAGGAATGCCGGCAGCGCCTGGACCGGGCCCATGCCGTGATGGAGGTGTCGCCCGGCCAACCTGTCACCGGCGAGGCCGATGCGCGCGAGGCGGTGGACGCCGGCCTGCGTTCCCTGCTGGAGCACCGCCTGTGGATCCGCGACCACTCGCCCCGGGCCAGTCAGCGCGAACTGGACGATGCAGTCACCGCCCTGGACCGGGCCCGCTCCAAGCTGGAGCCGCAGTTGCGGGCGCTGGACCATGCCCAGCGCGAGCTGGAGCAGGCCGTGCGCGAGCACATCGAGGGCGAGTGAGCATGTCCGACGGCCCACGCGTCATTCTCGCCTCCACCTCGCGCTACCGTGCTGAACTGCTGCGGCGTCTGCTGCCGGCGTTCACGCAGGAGGCCCCGGATACCGACGAGGCCCCGATGCCCGGGGAGGCGCCGGCCGCCCGTGCCGTGCGCCTGGCCGCGGCCAAGGCCCGCGCCGTGGCGGTGCGGCACGAAAACGCCATCGTGATCGGCTCGGACCAGGTGGCATCGCTGGACGGCGACATCCTGCGCAAGCCCGGCGACGCCGCCACGGCGCGGGTCCAACTGGCGCGGAGCTCGGGCCGGACCGTCGAGTTCTTTACCGCCGCATGCCTCGTCGACACGCGGCAGCCTGCTGCCGAACATGCCGCTCTGGACACCACGCGGGCCGCATTCCGCGAGCTGGATGCCGGCACCATCGAGCGTTATCTCGATGCCGAGCGGCCTTTCGACTGCGCCGGCAGCTTCAAGTGCGAGGGACTGGGCATCGCCCTGTTCGACCGCATCGACAGCACCGATCCGACGGCCCTGGTCGGCCTGCCCCTGATGGCTGTCGCCGGACTGCTGCGCCGGTGCGGACTGGCGCTGCCCTGACGCGTCACCGCTCCCGCAGGAAGCGCTGCTGCGCGGCATAGGCCTTGCGCCACACGACGCACCGGTCACGGTGCATGGCCGGCAGCTGCCGCTCGGGCACCCGCGCGGCATAGAAGGCAAAACGGCGCTCGCCGTCATGGAGGTCCAGGCGGCGCAGGAAACGCGGCACGGCCACGCGCGAGCATACCGAGCCCAGCCACGCCGGTCGCTGATGCGCGCGCAGGATCCACTCGTCAACCACGAGCAGCACCGGCTTGCCGGCCTGCCCGGCGCGCAGTCCCGCCTCGTCACGTTGCCAGATCGCCAGCTGCGCCGCGCGGCCGTGCTTGGCATTGAGCGGGCTGTCCAGCACGTACACGGGACGGCGCCCGTCGAACTGGAATGCCAGCTCGGCTCCCAGGATGAAATTGTCGGCTACCAGCACGGTGTCGTCCGGCATCCCCGCCAGCAGGCGCCGGGCGGCGTCGGCACTCTGCCGCCAGCCCGTGAAATTGACCGGGAACGCCTTCATGCCAGCCAGCGCATCCAGGGCACGCCCGCCCGCGGCCGTGGCGCCGAGATAGGCATACGCCGCCCCCTGTACGGCCACGGCCAGGACCACCGCCGCGGTCACTGCGGCGCGTCGCGCCCGGCGCCATGACGCCTCGCGCAGCAGGAACGGCAGCGCCACCAGCAACGGCAGGTAACCCGGCAACGGCCAGTGCACGCGAAAGCGGCTGGCATCGGCGAACAGGCCCAGCACGAAATATCCGACCAGGAACGTGCCCGCGGTGACAGCCAGCACATCCCACGGCGCACCATCGCGCAGGCGCCGCAGGCACTGCCAGAGCGCCCACAGCATCAAGGCGTACAGCAGCGGCGTGACCACCATGGCCTGTTCCAGCGGCTGCACCAGCGCGCCGGCGTGGAACGCCCACGGGTTGCGCTCGAAAAGCTGGAAGTCCAGCCCCGCACCCTGTTGCCGCCAGTTGGAGACCAGCAGCGGCACCAGCCCCAGCGCCGCCACGCCCATGGCCATCCAGAAGCCGCGGCAACGCCATTGCGCACGCCCGCGCGGGGTCAGCACGAACAACAGCAGACCCGCCAGCATCAGCATCGCGGCACGGTAATGCGTCATCCAGGCCAGGGCCAGCGCCCCACCCAATAACAGCCAGTCGCGCCGACGCGAAGCATCCATGGCCCGCACCAGCGCATGCAGGGCCAGCATCGCGGCCACGGTGAGCGGCACATCCGGCAGGGCCAGCACACCCAGCGTGCCGGTCAGCGGCATGGCCAGGCACAACAGCCCCGCCTGCCAGCCGACCCGGGGACCGAAACAACGCCGGGCCAGGTCCACGACCAACCACGGCAGTGCCGCACCCATGGCGATGAACGGCCAGCGCATGCCGAGCGTGCCATGGCCGGCCACGGACTCGCCCAGCCGGATCAGCCAGGCGGTCAACGGCGGGAGGTCGCTGTAGCCCCAGGCGAGGTGCCGGCTTTCGAGCCAGTAGAACGCCTCGTCCACGAACGGCGCCAGGCGGGCGGCCACGATCAGCTTCAACGCCAACCCGGTCACGAAAACCGCAAGGAAGGCGGCTCGCCAGCGCGTGCCGGCGGCGGCTACACTGCGCTCATCATGCATGGAAGGTGCGCTCCGAGGACATCGACACGTTCATGGTTGTCTCCGTTTCCATTCCCGACGGCCTGCGCCAGCGCCTGGAAAACGCGCTCGACCAGGTCAACCGCGTGGTGCTGGGCAAGCCGCATCAGGTCAAACTGGCCTTCGCCTGCCTCATTGCCGGTGGCCACCTGCTGCTGGAAGACGTGCCCGGCGTCGGCAAGACCACGCTGGCACGCGCGCTGGCCGCCACGTTCGACCTGGATTTCCAGCGCATCCAGTTCACCAGCGACCTGCTGCCGTCGGACATTATCGGCATCAGCGTCTACGAACGCGAGGCCGGACGTTTCCGTTTCCATCCGGGACCCATCCTGACCCAGCTGCTGCTGGCCGACGAGATCAACCGCGCCACCCCGAAAACGCAGAGCGCGCTGCTGGAGGCCATGGCCGAAGGCCAGGCCACCGTGGACGGGCGCACCCACGACCTGCCGCATCCGTTCTTCGTGGTCGCCACACAGAACCCGCTGGACCTGGCCGGCACGTTTCCGCTGCCGGACTCGCAGCTGGACCGCTTCATGCTGCGCCTTAGCCTGGGCTACCCGGACACCGCGGCCGAGCGCGCGCTGCTGTCCGGCGACGACCGCCGCCAAACCCTGGCCGGGCTGCGCCCGTGCCTGGACGTCGCGGCCATCGACACCCTGCGCTGCCAGGCACGCGCCGCCACCGTCAGCCCCGCACTGCTGGACTACCTGCAGGCCCTGCTGGCGGCCAGCCGCCGGCACGCGGACATCCGCGTGGGCCTGTCGCCGCGCGCGGGCCTGGCACTGCTGGCCGCGGCACGCGCCTGGGCCCTGCTGCACAAACGCGACCATGTCATTCCCGAGGACGTGCAGGCAATGTTCGTGCCGGTGGCCTCGCATCGCCTCATTCCCGGCAAGGGCGGCAGCCGCCGCGCGCTGGCGCGGGCCCTGCTGAACGACGTGGCGGTGGAATGAGTCCGCCGAAACCGTCCGCGGGCCGCCCCGGACCACGCTGGCGCGAGCGACTGGCCCGGCTGGTGCCGACGCGCCGACCACGCACCGAGGCGTTGCCCGTGGTGCTGGGACGCAAGCGCATCTACATCCTGCCCACCGGGTTCGGGGCCGGCTTCGCGGTGATCCTGCTGGTGATGCTGGTCGGCGCCCTCAACTACGCCAACAACGCCGCCCTGCTGCTGACCTGCCTGCTGGCCGCCGTGGCCGGCGGCAGCGCGCTGTCCACCTTCCGCAACATGGACGGGCTGCGCCTGGACGGCATCCGCTCCGGCACCGCCTGCGCCGGCTCGCCGTTGCACGTGCAACTGGACTTCGCCGTGCCGGCCCGCGCCCGCCACGCGCTGTACCTGGACATGGGCGGACAGCGTCTGGCGTTCCATATTGGCGGACGCGGCCGCCATGCGGTGGAACTGTACCTGCCGACCCGGCACCGCGGCTGGATGCCGCTGCCTCCGCTGCGTGTCCACGGGACATGGCCGTTCGGCATGTTCCGGACCTGGAGCTGGCTGCGCCCGGAGCACCACCTGCTGGTCTACCCCCGCCCCGAGCCCGACGGCCCGCCCCCACCCGGCAACACCGGCGACCAGGCACACCGCCACCGCACGCGCCGGGAAGGCGACGACCTGGCCACGCTGCGCGCCTATCGGCCCGGCGACCCGCGCAAGCGCGTGGCCTGGAAGGCCAGCGCCCGCCACGAGGGGTTGCTGGTGCGCGAATACGAACGCCCCGCCGCCTTCCGCGAACGCGAGCTGGACTGGCGGCACACCACCGGCCTGGACCCCGAGGCCCGCATCGCGCGCCTGGCGCGCTGGGTCGGGGAAGCCCACGCCGCCGGCATGCGCTGGTCGCTGCACCTGCCCGGACAGCATGTCGAGGCGGATGCCGGCAACGAGCATTACCACCGCTGCATGCGCGCGCTGGCGTTGCTGCCCGCCGCCACCGCCTGAGCCGCGCGACCGGGACGAACGGAACCGGCGGGTCCGGGATGCCGCCTGAACAGGCCGCGGCATTTTCCTGCGCGACGCGCCACGGCGCGCGGCATCCGGTATCATAGGCGGGTTTCGCCTCTTCCCCCCAACATCACCGCAAGTTTCAAGGAGCCACCATGGGCCTGGATCTGGTTACCGCCGGCCGCAAAGTCCCCGACGAGATCAATGTCGTCGTCGAAATCCCGAAGGATTCCGAGCCGGTCAAATACGAAGTGGACAAGTCCTCGGGCGAGATTTTCGTCGACCGCATCCTGTCCACGCCCATGCGCTACCCCTGCAACTACGGCTACGTGCCGCAGACCCTGGGCGGCGACGGCGACCCGCTGGACGCCCTGGTGATCCTGCCGCTGCCGCTGGTGGCCGGTGCCGTGATCCGTTGCCACCCCGTGGGCATGCTGCGCATGACCGACGAGTCCGGCGAAGACGAAAAGCTGCTGGTGATCCCTTCCCCGAAGATCTTCCCCAGCTATGCGCACATCGAAAACATCGGCCAGGTCTCCGGCCATTGGCTGGAGCGCATCGGCCACTTCTTCGAGCACTACAAGGACCTGGAAGACTCCAAGTGGGTCAAGATCGAAGGCTGGGTCGGCGCCGAAGAAGCACGCAAGGTCATCTCCGAAGGCGTCGAACGCTACAAGCAGTCCCAGGCCAACGGCTGAGCCGGACCGCCGCGGCACGACCGCAAGGCACCCGCGTCGCGCGACGCGGGTGCTTTTTTGTGCGCCTCCCGCGTCGGGGCCGCCACCCCTCGGAGCAGGCCCCCTGCCGGCGAACTTGCACCCTTGCGAGGGGAATGCAAGGATGCCGGCCAAAGCGGTTTTTGCGACGCCGGATGCACCTGCGGCACCAGGCTGACGAATCAGGCGGCAAGGCTGTCACACACAGGGGATTTTCGTGAAACATGCCGTGGAATTCGCGCGTCATGCGGGCGGATCAGGCAACACCTTGCCATTGAATTTCAGTAGGCGGGAATGGTGAATATTTCGCCAGGTGGTGTCGCAATACGCCACCCGGCAACTCGCTGCAATCGACCCAAAACCGCCACACGGTTTCGTGCAGCCGGAATCGAGCGTTGAGCATCAAGGAGAAGCATCGTGGGCAACAAGCAAAATGACAGCTACCAAGGCATGGGCATCGGTGCGGCACTGGGTGTGGCCATCGGCGCCAGCCTTGGGGTGGCCTTTGGCAGCTTGGCATCAGGCATCAGCTTCAGCCTCGCTTTTGGCGTTTTATTCGGCTTGATTTTCAGCAGCAAGAAGACCCGAACATCACGGAAAGATGACAGCCATGATGCCTGACAAAAAGGGGCAGGCCCACATGCACCCGTTTGAATTGCGCGCGAAGTGAATCTGGCAGAAATACTGGCACCAGGGCCGGATGTTCCCGCCCTCCGGCATCATGGCCGCCCCACTTCCTGCACGTGCCAGCGCCCCCGTTGGCGTGCTAGCTTCACGGTGTTTCCATCGAGTCGATTGCCATGAAGCCTGCCCTGCGCTCCACGTTGCTGTGCACCGCGCTTGTCGCCGCCTGCGTTGCGTTTGATGTTCACGCCGCCCCTGCCGATGCCGCGCCGGCGCCCGCGGCATCGGGTGCCAAGGCGCGCATCAGCGCCATCCTCGAGCATGTGGGGAAAACCCGGCACTTCGGCGGCGTGGCGATGGCGCCGGACGGCAAGCACCTGGCATGGACGGTGCAGACCGACGCGGGCAGCCGGGTGCAACTGGCCGATGCCGACGGCTCTCATGTGCGCGACGTGACACTCGAGGGCACCTACGAGGGTTGCCGCCAGGGCCTGCCGCACTGGTCGCCGGACGGCACACGACTGGCATTCCTCAGCAACTGCGGCAACAAGAAGGCCAAGGCACAGGACCAGGTCTTCGTGGTGGACACGCGGGGCGGCACGCCGCATGCGACGCGACTGGGCCAGCTGGACGGCTACGTGCACGCTCTCACCTGGGCTCCCGACGGCCGGCGCCTGGGCATTCTTTACGTGGCCGGCGATACCCACATGATCGGCGCCGCCGCGGCCGGCAAGCCGCGCGTCGGCGTGATCGGCGAAAACGGCGTGGAGCACCAGCGCATGGCGGTGCTGGATGCCGGCAGCGGGAAGTTGCACCAGGTCACGCCGGCGTCGCTGTTCGTCTACGAATACACCTGGTCGCCGGACTCGCGGAAGCTGGCCTACGTGGCCGCCCCGCCGCCGGGTGCCAACAACTGGTGGAAGGCGCGCCTCTACGTGCAGGCCACCGATACCGCCAAACCGCGCCAGCTGGTCGATGCCTGGGCCGCCAGGGGCGACCTGCACCAGTTGCAGATGGCGCTGCCGCGGTTTTCGCCGGACGGCGCCTCCATCGCCTTCATCGGCGGCCTGATGAGCGACCAGGGCGTGACCGGCGGCGACATCTACCGCGTACCGGTCGCCGGCGGCAGGCCGGTCAACCTCACGCCCGGCATCACCATCACGCCGTCGTGGTTCAGCTGGACCGACGACGACCACCTGCTGGTGTCCTCCATTGCCGGCGCGGTATCGCGGCTGGGCCTGTTCACCCTGCACGGCGATGCGCCGGCCACACACGAGGCGCTGTTCACCCTGCCCGCCGCCTTCAGTGATGGCAGCGCGGTATCGGCCGTGAGCCTGTCCACCGACCACGGCCGCTTCGCCTTCATCCATTCCAGCTTCGCCGAAGCGCCGGAAATCCACGTCGGCGCACTGCATCTGGACGCCACCGGCCAGCCCGACGGCGTGGCCGTGAAGCCACGCGCCGTGACCGCTGTCAACGCCGCGCTGAAACCCATGTGGGGCAAGGCCGAGCCCGTGGACTGGCACAACGAGGGCCACGCGGTGTCCGGCTGGCTGCTGTTTCCGGCCGACTACGACCCGAACAAGCGCTACCCCATGATCGTGTCCGTGCATGGCGGGCCGGTATGGGCCGTGCGGCCCGGCTGGCCGGGCCTGGGCTATGGCCCCGCCCCGCTGTCGGCGCTGGGCTACTTCGTGTTCATGCCCAACCCGCGCGGCAGCATGGGCCAGGGCGAGGCCTTCACGAAGCTGGTGCGCCGCGACATGGGTTACGGCGACCTGCGCGACATCCTGGCCGGCGTCGATGCGGTGGAAGCGAAGTATCCCGTCGACGACGACCGCCTGGGCCTCACCGGCTGGAGCTACGGCGGCTTCATGAGCATGTTCGTGCCGACCCGGACCGACCGCTTCCATGCCGTGGTCGCGGGTGCCGGCATCAGCAACTGGCAGAGCTACTACGGACAGAACTCCATCGACCAGTGGATGCTGCCTTTCTTCGGCGCCTCGGTCTACGACGACCCGGACGTGTACGCCAGGAGCTCGTCCATCAACTTCATCAAAAAGGCCAAGGCTCCCACGCTGATCATCGCCGGCGAATTCGACAAGGAATGTCCGGCGCCGCAGTCCTTCGAACAGTGGCATGCCCTGCGCGCCCTGGGCGTGCCGACCGAACTGGTGGTGTACGCCGGCGAGGGCCACCACTTCATGAAACCCGAGCACCGCCGCGACGTACTGGAGCGCGCGCTGGGCTGGTTCCAGACATACCTCGGCGACGGCACGCCGTGACGCCATCCATGAACAGACGGCGACCCGGTTCCCTGAAGGCGGTGGACACGTCCACCCCCTGCCCCTGCGGCAACCCCGCCGGCTATGCGGACTGCTGCGGCCCGCTGCACGACGGCGCGCCGGCAGCCGATGCCGAGGCGCTGATGCGTTCGCGCTACAGCGCCTACGTGCTGCGCCGCGAGGACTACCTGCTGGCCACCTGGCACCCGGACACGCGCCCGCCCCCGCTGGGCCTGGCCACGCAGCAGCCCGCGCCCACCTGGCTGGGCCTGGAGGTGCGCCGCCACGAGGTCGACGACGCCGATCATGCGCGCGTGGAATTCGTGGCGCGCCTGCGCGCCGGCGGCGGACGCGCCCAGCGTCTGCACGAATCGAGCCGCTTCGTGCGCGAGAACGGGCGCTGGTACTACCTGGACGGCGACATCCGTTGAACCGGGCCCGGCACGCCCCGGGACACGCCTCAGAGCAGGCGCGCGCCCAGGATCAGCCCCCAGGTCATCAACACCAGCAGCATCATCATGAAGGTGGCCGCCGAGCCCATGTCCTTGGCGCGCCCGGCCAGTTCGTGGAACTCCGGGCAGACCTTGTCGACCACGGCTTCCACCGCCGAATTGAGCAGTTCGGCCCCCAGTACCAGCAGCGGGCAGCCGCCCAGCAGCAGCTTCTCTATGGGGCCGTGGCCCAGCCACAATCCCGACGGAACCACCACCACGGCCATGTACACCTCCAGGCGAAACGAGGCCTCGTGGCGGAAGGCGGCCTTCAGCCCCTTCATCGACCACAGGAAGGCAAAGCCGATCTGCTTGAGACCACGGCGTTCGGTGCTGGCCATGCATGTACCGTCACAGGGAAACGCCGGCATGATGCCACAGGAAAGGCCGCCAGGCACGACACGCGCGGTCCCGCGCACTCCGTCGGCGGCATGCCGCCGACGCGTCACGGCGCGGCCTCCCATAAGGTACGCTTGACGGGTTCGCACCCGGGGTGCGGGCGCAGGGGTGGCGTGTGTGGCGCCACTTTGGGGAGGGGTGCCGCGGCTCGCATGGCGCGGTACCGCATTTTGTTCATCCACCCGCGGAATCACTTATGACGACAACAACAACACCCGTCTCGAAGACGCGCTCGTTCTCGACCGTCTTCCTGATCGAGATGTGGGAGCGCTTCGGCTTCTACGGCATGCAGGTGCTCATCGTGCTGTACATGGTCCAGCGCCTGGGCTTTCCCGATGAGCGCGCCACCCTGACCTGGGGCGCGGCGGCGGCACTGATCTACGTTTCGCCCGCCTTCGGCGGCTGGATCGGCGACAAGATCCTCGGCACCCGGCGCACCATGCTGACCGGCGCCATCATCCTGGCCCTGGGTTACGCCCTGATGGCGGTGCCCGGCCAGAGCACCTGGTTCCTGTTCTGCGCGCTGGGCGTGGTGGTGGTCGGCAACGGCCTGTTCAAGTCCAACGCGGGCAACCTGGTACGCAAGATCTACGAAGGCGACGACTCCAAGATCGACAGCGCCTTCACCATCTACTACATGGCGGTGAACATCGGCTCGGTGCTCTCGCAGATATCCACGCCGCTGATCAAGGAATACGTCAACGATCATTACGGCAGCGAGCTGGGCTGGCACGTCGCTTTCGCGGTGTGTGCCGTGGGCCTGCTGGTGGGCCTGTTCAACTACCTGATCATGCGCCACACCCTGAAGGCCATCGGCTCGGAGCCGGACCATCGCCGCGTCGACATGGGCAAGCTGGGCCTGGTGCTGCTGGCGGCCGTGGCGGCGGTCTTCATTTCCGCCTTCATCCTGCAGTCGGAACTGGTGGCGCGCATTTTCGTGATCGCCGCCGGCATAGCCGTGCTGGGCATCTTCATCTACCTGATTTCCAACGGTGAGCGCGGCGAGCGCGCGGGCCTGGTGGCGGCCCTGGTGCTGACCATCCAGACCGTCTTCTTCTTCATCTTCTACCAGCAGATGTCCACCTCGCTGACCCTGTTCGCGCTGCGCAACGTGGACCCGGCCCTGACCGTGTTCGGCTGGCATCCGGCAAACTGGCTGCCCGAGCAGTTCCAGCTGCTGAACCCGATCTGGATCTTCATCCTCAGCCCGATCCTGGCGATCATCTACACCCGCGCCAGCAAGGGCAAGGGCGACCTTTCCGTGGCCACCAAGTTCGCGCTGGGCTTCGTGGCGGTGGCCGTCGGCTTCTTCATCTACGGCAGCGCGGCGCACTTCACCACCGCACCCGGCCTCACCAGCTGGTGGGTCATGGTCGGCGGCTACGGGTTCGGCGCCCTGGGCGAACTGCTGGTCAGCGGCCTGGGCCTGGCCATGATCGCGCGCTACGTGCCGGCCCGCATGGGCGGCTTCATGATGGGCGCCTACTTCGTGGCTTCGGGCATCTCGCAGTATCTGGGCGGCATGGTTTCCACGCTGGCCAGCGTACCCGACACCATCAAGGATATCCTGGTGAACGCCTCCAGCCCTCTCATCGACAAGGTGCAGGCCACCTACCCCACGGTGATGTCGATGAGCCTGGAGGATTTCCGCAAGTGGCTGGGCGCCGCCGGCGAGGGCAAGGAAGCGGTCCAGGCCAACCTGCCGGCGCTTTCCTCCCTGCCGTCGTCGGGCCAGGGCCTGATGCACCAGTTCAACGAGCTGCTTTACGTCACCACCATGCCCATCTACACCACGCTGTTTTTCTGGCTGGGCGTGGCCGGCGTCATCTGCACGGTCATCGCGCTGGCCGTGTTGCCGATGATGCGGCGCCTGGATGCGCGCCACCACGAGTACACCAGCAAGGCCACCGAGGCACCGTTGCCGACCATCGGCTCGGAAGAGTGAGCCGCCGGCCCCGGCCCCGTCCCCCGCGACGGACGCCGGGGCCGCGACAACGGCATCATGGCCCGCGGCGGCGGTCGCGGGCATGATGTCGTTGTTCGTTGCAACAAAGACAGGCCTGCCGCCATGACCACCGACTCCGACATCTCCCCGCGCACCGGCCCACGCGCACTGGTGCGCACGCTGGCCTGGCTGCGCCTGTGCGCCATCGCCGGGCAAAGCGCCACGGTGCTGGCCTGCGGACACCTGCTCGACCTGCCGCTGGCCGCGCTTTCCCTGTTCGTCGGCATCGGCGTCCTCACGGTCTTCGCGGTGGCCGCCGCCTGGCGCCTGCAGCGTCCGCGACCGATCAGCGAGTGGGAGGCGGTGGCCCACATCGCCGTGGACACGCTGGTGCTCAGCTACCTGCTGTATTTCACCGGGGGTGCCAGCAACCCCTTCATCAGCCTGCTGCTGGTGCCCATCGCCCTGTCGGCGGCGGCGCTGTCGCGGCGCGGCATCCTGGCCGTGGCCACGCTCTCGGGATTGGCCTACCTGGCCCTGCTGCAGTACTACGTGCCGCTGCCGGTGCCGGACAACGGCTCGACCTACGGATTCCAGCTGCACATCGCCGGCATGGCCGTCAATTTCGTCATCATGGGGCTGCTGCTGGGCGTGTTCATCCATCGCCTGGCCTCGGCGCTGCGGGTGCAGCAGGCCGAGGTCCAGCGCATCCGCGAGCGCGCGCTGCGCGACGAGGGCATCCTGGCCATCGCCACCCAGGCCGCCGGCGCGGCACACGAAATGAACACGCCCCTGTCCACCATGCGTACGCTGCTGCCGGAACTGCGCCGCGAGCATGCCGACGACCCCGAGCTCGGCAGTGACCTGGCCCTGCTGGAAACCCAGGTCGAACGCTGCCGCGCCAGCCTGCGCGAGATGGTCGCCTTCGGCAAGGCCCAGCTCTCGCAGGAGCCCGAGCACGCCACGCTGCGCCACTTCATCGACAGCTGTCTGGAGCGCTTCCGTCTGCTGCGCCCCGAGGCGGAACTGGACTTCCAGCCCGCGCCCGGCATCGGCGACACCGGGCTGCTGATCCAGGCCGGCCTGCGCCACGCCCTGATCAACCTGCTCAACAATGCCGCCGACGCCTCGGCGCAGAACGGCTCCCCGCAGGTCATCCTGCAGGCACGCATCGACGGCGACTGGCTGGAACTGACCGTGGGCGACCACGGCCCCGGGTTCGTGGGCACCGAGGAACTGGCCGACCTGGGCTATACCCGCAAGCACACCGGCCTGGGCCTGGGCCTGGCCCTGGCCGAAGCCACCGCCGAACGCCTGGAAGGCGAGCTGAAGGCCAGCAACACCCCGCGCGGCGGGGAAATCCGCCTGCGCCTGCCGCTTGCCGTGATGCGCCCCCGGCAGGGCACACGCACGGGAAGGTCCGGCTGAGGCGAAACCCGGCACCGCGCTGGAGTTGGCCGAAGCTTCCTGAGTACACTACGGGCATGGATCAGGAACCGCACAAACTCCTCATCGTCGACGACGACGAAACCTTTTCCCGCGTGCTGGCGCGTGCCCTGTCCTCGCGTGGTTTCGAGGTGGAGACCGCGAGCGACGCCGACAGTGCCGTCGTGGCCGCGCGCCGGCTGCGGCCCACGTTCTGCGTGCTGGACCTGAAACTGGGTGAAAACAACGGTCTGCGCCTGATTCCGGACCTGAAGGCCGTGGTGCCGGGCATGCGCATCCTGCTGCTGACCGGCTACGCTTCCATCGCCACGGCGGTGGAGGCCATCAAGCGCGGCGCCCACGACTACCTGGCCAAGCCGGTGGATGCCGACGCGGTGGCGCGTGCCCTGCTGGACCACGACGGCGGTGCCGACGACGACGAGTCGCCCGACGCGCCGGAAGCCCCGCTGCCGCTGCGGCGCCTGGAGTGGGAGCATATCCAGCGCGTGCTCACCGAGTGCGACGGCAATATCTCCGAGACGGCGCGCCGCCTGGGCATGCACCGGCGCACCTTGCAGCGCAAGCTGGCCAAGCACCCGGTACGCGAACGGCCGGCGGGCACCGACTGACGGCTGACGGCCGCCGTCCCGGACGCGCGCGACTCAGGATCGGCCCGGTGCCTCCAGGTCGGCCAGGCGGTAGCCGGCTGAATGGATGGTGTGCAGCAGCGGCTGCTCGAACGGCTTGTCGATCACCTTGCGCAGGTTGTAGAGATGCGAGCGCAGGGTGTCCGAATCGGGCATGCGGTCCCCCCAGATTTCGCGCTCGATGTCACGCCGCGACACCACCCGTGGCGACTCGCGCATCAGGATTGCCAGCAGCTTCATGCCGATCGGCGGCAGCGACAGCCGGCGTCCGCCGCGGGTGACCTGCATGGTGCCGGTGTCGAGCACCATGTCGCTCACGGTATACACGTCGCCGGACACCTGCCGCCGCGCGCGCCGGATCAGGGCGCGCAGGCGGGCATCCAGCTCGCGCATGTCAAACGGTTTGGCGAGGTAGTCGTCGGCGCCGCTCTCGAAACCGTCGAGGCGGTCCTCGATGGCGGCGCGCGCCGTCAGCATCAGCACCGGTGTGGTGCTGTGCATGTCCTGGCGCAGGTGGCGGCATACTTCCATGCCGTCCATGTCGGGCAGCATCAGGTCCAGCACGATGACGTCGTGGGCTTCCCTGCCGGCCAGCCGCAGGGCACTGCCGCCGTCGGCGGCATAGTCGACCGCATAACCCCGTTGCACCAGCCGCTCGCTCAGCAGTTCCGCGGTTTCGCGCTGGTCCTCCACCAGCAGGATCAATCCGTTCGCCATGTCCGTCCGCATGCTTCGTATCACCTTCATCCGTTCGTCTGCACAAATTAGACGCAAATGCGCATGAGCGAGGCGTGAAGCCACGGCCCGGCGAACGGCGACAGTGAAGCCGGGATTCAGAAAACATTCAAGGGCGGCACCGGTTCACCGCGTGTCCTCTCCGTTGCCGGCGCCGTCGCGGATGCGGCCGCGGCCTTCGTTGTCCCAGTAGCCGAACACGCGCCGGGCCACCAGCTTGTACAGGCGCTTGAAGGTGGCCCGCCATATCCGCGAGTGCGCCGCGGGGGTGGCCAGGATCGCCCGCTGACGCGTATTGAGCGCCTGCGGGCAGTAGGTGCGCTTGTGCTTGAGCAGGTGGCGGATGTCCTCGCGCGCCAGCAGGCGGAAAAGGCGCCCGCGCCGCGGACGACGCCACGCCAGCTGGAAGTCGACCAGGGCCGGGCGGCCCTCCGCCGTCACCAGCCAGTTGGGTTCCTTGGCCAGGTCGTTGTGCACCACGTCACGCCGATGCAGCCGCGCCAGCAGGCGCATGGCGTCGCGATAGTATTCGCGCCGGCACGGCCTCGCCTCCTGCATCGGCGCGCCGTCGATATAGCTGCGCCACAGGCACCGTCCGTCCCAGTCCAGCAGCTGCGGCACGCCCTCGAGCCCGGCCAGGCGCTGCAGCACCCGCGCTTCGCGTGCGGCCGCGCGACGGGCGAAGGTCCGCGCCCACCAGCGTGCCGCGCCGATGTCGCGGCAGATGGCCTGCTGCCCGTGGTAGCGGGCCAGCACCACGCGCCCCAGCTCGTCGGACTTCAGCAGTCGCTCACTATCCATGGACGGAGCGCCATTGCCGGGTAAACTGGGGGTCGTCTTGCCGTTCATGCCGGTAGCTTACGTCATGTGCGGCGTCCGCCGCTTCGCGAGGCCACGCATGCCCGCCCTGGATATCGTTTTCTACGTCATCGCCGTCGTGCTGGTCCTGGTCGGGCTGGCGGGAGCCATCCTGCCGATGCTGCCGGGTATCCCGCTGATTTTCGGTGGTCTCTGGCTGGCCGCCTGGGTCGACGGCTACCAGCACGCGGGGCTGTGGACACTGGTCATCATCGCCGTGCTGGGGCTGCTCGGCCTGCTGCTGGACTTCGTGGCCGGCGCGCTGGGCGCCAAGCGTGTGGGCGCCAGCCAGATGGCGGTATGGGGCGCGCTGATCGGCACCGTCATCGGCATGTTCTTCGGTCTGGTCGGGCTGCTCCTGGGACCTTTCGTCGGTGCCCTGGCGGGCGAGCTGGCCAGCGGCAACAGCGTCCTGCGCTCGACCCATGTCAGCATCGGCACCTGGGTCGGCATGCTGCTGGGCACGCTGGCCAAGCTGGTCCTGTCGTTCATGATGATCGGCGTGTTCCTGTTCGCGCTGCTGCTGTAGGGCGGCGCGAGAACCTCCACGCCGCATCGGCCAGGCAGCGGCCGACGCGGGGGCGAGCACGATCGCGGCCGTGAGCCGCCCCCACCGCCCCGGCAACGGGAGGCGTCATGTCCGCATGAACGGAGGGCAACAGCCACGGCCGTGGACGGTGAACATTCAGCCGGGTGGACCCAGACTGGAAGTGTCGGTTGTCCACCCCTTCCCCTGTTCCCCCTGCGGACACCGACGAACGGAAGCACCAGGCCCGCCCCGCAACAGGGCGGGCCTTTTTCATTTCCGCCCCGTGCGGAGCAGGTTCAGCGCGGCAGCCGCGAGGCCTCGACCGGCGCCGGCCGGCACAGGGTGCGCAGCACCACCCACACCGCCACCCCCACGGCCAGCAGCGGCAGCCACAAGGGCGCCAGGGCGAACAGCGCCACCGGCACGAACGCCACGGCCAACGCACCTCCGACCAGCAGCGCCAGCAGCATGCCGAGCACACTGAAAAGGCCGCCGACCAGGACAAACAGCAGCTTGAACACGGCGCCGGCCAGGGTCAGCGCCAGCCACAGGCCAGCGACCACCGCCAGCACCACGAAAATCTCGAACATGATCGTCTCCTTGGGCGGACTCGTCACTGTTTGGATGCGCGCCGCCGGCAAAAGGTTGCATGCCTCACCGCGCGCCGCGGGTTCATTCGGGAGGCGCTCCACGCCCCGGGCGACGCCACGACCCCGTCCACAGCAGCCAGCCCAGCATCACACCGGCGCTGGCGGCGACAAATTCGCATACTACCCGTACTCCCAGCGTATCCGGGTCGTGGATATCGGCCAGCACGCGGGCAATCGTCACCGGCGACTGCATTGGCACGATGCCCATGTACAGGAGCTGCCAGGTGTCGGCTCCCGCCGTGATGGCGACGGTGGCCAGCCAGGCCCAGGCGATGTCGTGGGCGTGGCTCCAGCCGTGCCGCCGGCCCCAGGCATGTGACAGGCCGGCCAGGAGCACGCCGGCGGTGAGCGAGATCAGGGCCGCCAGCAGCACGCCCGGCGGGCCGTAGGGCAAAAAAGCGAGATTCATGACATGGGCCACCCCTGTACGGGACGGTCATTCGTCGCCCCGGTTCACATTCACCTGGAAACCGCCCTGCGCATCGACCGTCACCTCGACCTCCATGGGCTGGCAGCAGACACCGCAATCCTCGACGTAGGCCTGCGTTCCGGCGGAAATATCCACCACCAGATCGACAGGTTGCCCGCAATATGGGCAGGTCACGCTGGCCGTCTCTTCAAGCATCGGCATGCACCATGCCACGAGCCGGCAGGGAGATTCAACGCCCGCCGATGCCGCGCTCGATCTGGCCCGTGAGGTTGTAGAGGATGCGCAGGTCCTCGGCGTCCAGCACGTCGCCGCCGGTGCCGCGGTAATGGTTGTGGAAGGCGCGTACCGTGGCGGCCCGGTTGTCCAGCGGGTAACCGATGGCGGTGAGGGCCAGCCAGGGGTCGAATCCCGGCGGTGGCGCAGGCAGCGGAGCGTCGGCCCGGGGCCACAGGCCGAATCCGGCCGCGGCCAGCCGGGCCCACGGGAACAGCGGGCCGGGGTCGGGCTTGCGCGTGGGCGCCAGGTCCTGATGGCCAATGACCTGCGTGCGCGGGATGTGCCAGCGCGTGGTGAGGTCGTCCAGCAGCCGGATCACGCTGTCGATCTGCGCACGGGTGAAGGGGCTCCTGCCGTCGTTGTCGATCTCGATGCCGAGCGAAGCGGAGTTGACGTCGGTGATGGTGCCCCAGCGCCCCGCCCCCGCGTGCCAGGCGCGATCGACGTCGCTGACCAGCTGGTAGATGTGGCCGTCGGCGCCGACCAGGTAATGGGCGCTGACCGGCCCGCCACTGTTGGCGGTACGCAGGGTATCCAGGCTCTGCTGCACCGAATGCTGCTCGGTGAAGTGCAGCACGATCAGCTGCGGTGCCCGCGCATTGTAGTTCTCCGACGGGACCCACGTGGCGATGGGGTTGCGCGGCGCCACCGGCGCGCACGCACCGAGGATGGTGGCAAGCGCCAGTGCCGCCAGCGCGCGCGGCAGTCGTCGGGGTCCGGCCCGCGTCATGTCATCCGCACTTGCTGTAGCCGCAGTTGAGGCAGGTCTGGCAGCCGTCCATCAGTACCAGGGCCTTGGTGTTGCACTTGCCGCACAGTTCGGCACCGGGCGGAAAATTGCCGGCATCCGCCGAAGCATCCGTCGCCGCCTCCGCCTCGCTCCCGCTTCCGGTCTGGGCGGCCTCGTAGGCGGCGCGCTTCTCGGCGATGAGCGCCTTCTGCGACTCGCTCATCTCCGGGTCCTTGATCAGGCCGATGGACTTCATGTGCTTCTCCACCACCGCGCCGATCTCGGCCACGATGGAGGGCATGTACACGCCGCCGGCCTTGAAGTAGCCGCCGCGCGGATCGAACACGGCCTTCATCTCCTCGACCAGGAAGGTGACGTCGCCGCCCTTGCGGAACACCGCGCTCATGATGCGGGTCAGCGCCACGATCCACTGGAAGTGGTCCATGTTCTTGGAGTTGATGAAAATCTCGAACGGCCGGCGCTGCTCGTACTCGGTGTCCTTGTTGAGCACGATGTCGTTGATGGTGACGTACAGGGCGTGCTCGAACAGTGGCGACTTGATCTTGTAGGTGGCGCCGACCAGGGTCTGCGGCCGCTGCAGCGACTCGTGCATCTGGATGACTTCGGCACCGCCGGTGCCGGCGGCCGGCTTCTCCGGCTTGGCCGCCGCGGCGGGCTCGGGCTTCAGCACGTGGCAGGCCTTGATCTTCTTGTCGATCTTGATGGTCATGGGAAATCTCTTTCGTTCTCGTACCGGATCAGTACTTGCCGTAGTAGCCTTCTTTCAGGGCGTCGAAGAGGTTGGCGGCGGTATGCGTCTCGCCGTCGTACTCGACCTCGTCGTTGCCCTTGAGCTCGACCACGCTGCCGTCCTCCAGCTCGAACTGGTATTTGGTCTTCTCCAGGTCGTTCTCCTTGACCAGCACGCCCTGGAACGCCTCCGGATTGAAGCGGAAGGTGGTGCAGCCCTTCAGGCCCTTCTGGTGGGCGTAGCGGTAGATGTCCTTGAAGTCGTCGTAGGGGTACTCGGTGGGCACGTTGGCGGTCTTGGAGATGGATGAATCCACCCACTTCTGCGCCGCCGCCTGCATGTCCACATGTTCGGTCGGGCTGATGTCGTCGGCGGCCACGAAGTAGTCGGGCAGCTTCTTGCCGGCCTCGTCGCTGAACGGCAGCGCCTCGGCGTTGATCCAGGCCCGGTAGGCCAGCAGCTCGAAGCTGTACACCTCGACCTTTTCCTTGGTCTTGCGGCCCTCGCGGATGACGTTGCGCGAATAGTGGTGCGCGAAGCTGGGCTCGATGCCGTTGCTGACATTGTTGGCCAGCGACAGCGAAATGGTGCCGGTGGGCGCGATCGAGGTGTGGTGGGTGAAACGCGCACCGGTTTCGGCCAGCTTGTCCACCAGCTGCGGCGCCACTTCGGCAACGCGCTGCATGTAGCGGCTGTACCTGGCATGCAGCACGGAGCCGCGGATGCGGGCGCCCGCCTTCCAGCCGTCGGCGGCCATTTCCGGACGCTTGCGCAGCATCTCGGCGGTCACTTCGTA
>CAZMXV010000019.1:0-25183 GCA_964570295.1 uncultured Rhodanobacteraceae bacterium | reverse complement strand
TCCTCGCGCTTCTGGCCCGCCGACGACTACCAGGTCGGCATCAGCCCGCCCAGCTTCGACAAGCAGTTCGTGCGCGACTACCTGGAAACCCTGGACTGGAACAAGCGCGCGCCCGGCCCGGCCCTGCCGCGCGACATCGTCGAGGGTACCGCCGCGCGCTACGCCGAGGCCATGGAGCGGCTGACCGGTCTGCGGCCGGACTGACGGGAAACCGGTGCCATGAACGCCTGGGTTGCCCTCGGCCTGGCCATCGCCGCCGAAGTCGTCGCCACCAGTGCGCTGAAGTCCAGCGACGGCTTCAGCCGCCCATGGCCCAGCCTGCTGGTGGTCGCCGGCTACGGCACGGCGTTCTATTTCCTCTCGATCACGCTGCGCCATCTCCCGGTCGGCGTGGCCTATGCGGTATGGTCGGGCGCCGGCACGGTGCTCGTCACCCTGGTCGGAGTGTGGGTGTTCCGGCAGAAGATCGACCTTGCCGGCATGCTCGGTATCGGCCTCATCATCGCCGGCGTGCTGGTGCTGAACCTGTGCTCCAGGGCCGGCACCCACTGAGCGTCACGCCCGGCCGGATGTCGGGAACATGCCGCCCGGTTATGATGGCCCGATGTGAAGGCAGCGGCGGGTACCCGGGCATGCGCAGCGTCAACGAATGGTTCGGCAACTACAGCCGCGATCACCGGCACCCGGTCAACCGCGCCATCCACCGGATCTGCGTGCCGGTGATCCTGTGGTGCGTGATCGCCCTGCTGTGGCTGGTTCCGGTACCCGTCCACTACGTCCGGCCGGGCTCCTGGGCCGTGCTGGCGATGTTTCTCGCGTTCCTGTTCTACCAACGCCTGTCGCGCCGCCTGGGCTGGGCCATGGCGGTGGTGTTCATCACGCTGGCCCTGGCCACTGCGGGCCTGTATCACCTGCTGGGTTCCCGCGGCCTGTTGTGGCTGGCCGTGGTGTTGTTCGTGCCTGCCTGGGTCGGGCAGTTTGTCGGCCATGTCATCGAAGGCCGCAGGCCGTCCTTTTTCACCGACCTGGCCTACCTCCTGATCGGTCCGGCCTGGCTGACCGGCAAGCTCATGCGCCGCCTGGGCATCCGATACTGAAGCCACCGCTCCGGACACATGAAAAAAGCCGCGCGATCGCGCGGCTTTTTTCATGTGGGGCAAACATCAGCCTGCCGGCGGAGGCGTCAAGCCGGCCTGCATGGAAGCGGCCCAATGCTGCATGCCCACGCTGAACAGCAGGTTGATGATGGCAAGAATCAGGAATACCAGCGCCGCACGCTTGAACCCCAGCGGCGAACCGTCCGGGCGGCGCACGAAGGCATTCATGATCGCGCCGCCGATCAGGGTCTGCAGCACCAGTCCTGTCACAAGCAGCAGCCAGAACGACTGGGCCCCGATGACGAGACCGAGGACGTAGTTGATGATGCCCACGATGATGCCGACCACGATCACCGTGCCGAGGCAACGACCGTAATTCGCCCAGAAACCGTTGACCAGGCGGTTGACCACGCTGAGGATCAGCGCCCCGATCAGGATGCCGATGACAAGGCCGATGAGCGCACCGATCAGCATCGATCCACTGAGTTGACTGAAATCCATGAAACTCCCCTCTTTCGTTGAATGAACACCCGGATACCCGGTTCGAAGAACAACTACTCCCTCTCCGGCATGAAGCCACGCGGCCGAATGCCAAGCAAGCCTACCAGCTTCGTGTTGTCGGCCACGAGGTCCTCGTCCAGCCGTTGCATCATGCCGACATGCCCGCCTCCGACCCTGGCCAGGATGCGCGCGACGCCCGCCGGCACCGGCAGCCCCGGGATACGCGGTGCCAGCGTGCGGCGTGCCCGCGCGTACATCGCTCCTGCCGCAAGGCGCTCGCCGCCGCCGGCCTCGATGATTCCCGCCGCGTCATCCGTGGCCAGTGCGGCCCGCACCGCCCCGGCAAGGTCTCCGGCATGCACCGGCTGGCGCAGGCCCGCCCCCCGCAACAGGGGAAACACGTGCCAATGACGCGCGCGAGCCGCCAGCCGCTCCAGGCTGCCGTCGGGGCCGCCATGGATCAGGGTGGCCCGCAGGATGACGCAACGGCTGCCCAGCGTGTCGCAGCGCGCCAGCAGGCGCCGCTCCGAAGCCCGCAGGCGCGCGGCCAGTTCGCGCTCCGCCGGCAACGGTGAATGGCGCTTGCTTTCAGTACTCATCGAGGACATCGCCACCACCACCGGCGAACCCGCCACGTCGGCCCGCGCGAGCCAGTGGCTGAAATGGTCCAGCGGTCCCAGGCAGACGATGGCCCCGGGGTGGCGCGGCAACGCGGGCACCCTGTCCGGCAGCCGGCCCTGCAGCCAGCGCACGCCTTCCGTGGTGGCCCGCGGCACACGGCTCACGGCCACCACGTCGGCGCCGCCGGCATGCAGGCAAGGCATCAGATGGCGGCCGATCATGCCGCTGGCTCCGAACACGACGCAGGTCATGGATATCCCGACAACAAGGTTCCCGTCCTTTATACCGTCGCCGGCCGCGTAAAATGAAGCTGTTTCCGTTTGCCCACCACTTTCCCATGGCCTCGACCCGCAAGATCATCCATGTCGACATGGACGCGTTCTACGCGTCCGTGGAGCAGCGCGACGATCCGGCGCTGCGTGGAAAGCCGGTGATCGTGGCCTGGCGCGGCGCGCGCTCGGTGGTCTGCGCGGCCAGCTACGAGGCGCGCCGGTTCGGGGTGCACTCGGCAATGCCGGCGGTGCGCGCCGGGCGACTGTGCCCCGACGGCATTTTCGTGGCACCGGACTTCGCCCGCTACAAGGCGGTATCGCGGCAGATCCAGGCCATCTTCGCGCGCTATACCGACCGCATCGAACCGCTGTCGCTGGATGAAGCGTACCTGGATGTCACCGACACCGGCCTGCCATCGGCCACGGCGGTGGCGCAGGCCATCCGCGCCGACATTCTCGAGGCCACCGGGCTGACCGCGTCGGCGGGCGTGGCGCCGAACAAGTTCCTGGCCAAGGTCGCCTCGGACTGGGACAAGCCCGACGGCCTGACCGTGATCGCACCGCGCCACGTGCGCGCCTTCCTGACGCCGCTGGAGGTCAAGCGCATTCCCGGCGTGGGACGGGTCATGCAGGCCCGGCTGGCGGCCCTCGGCGTGCACACCGTGGCCGATCTGCGCCGCCTTCCCCTGCTCGAACTGGAAACCCGCTTCGGCCGCTGGGGACGACGCCTGCACGAACTGGCGCGCGGCATCGACGAGCGGGCGGTCGAGTCGCACCGGCCCAACCTGCAGGTGTCCTCGGAGGATACGTTCGAGCACGACCTCACCCTGGACGACCTGGCGCCGCACATCCGCCGGCTGGCCGAGAAGACCTGGGCCGCGCACCGGCGCCGCGAGGGACGCGTGGCGCGCACCGTGACCCTGAAGCTGAAGACCGCCGACTTCCACACCATCACGCGCAGCTTGACTCCCTCCACGCCACCGGTCGACGCCGGGGAGCTGGCCGAACTGGCCTGCGCGCTGCGCCACCGGGTGGAACGGCCCGCCGCCACCCGCTACCGGCTGGTGGGCGTGGGCCTCTCGGGATTCATCGACAGCGAGGACTACGCCGCGCAGGGGGACCTGTTCACGTTGCAACGAAACAGGTGACCCCCGCCCGGGAGCGCACCGTCAGCTGGCACGTATCCAGCGCCACAGCTCGCGCCAGGTCGGCTTTTTGCCGAACATCAGGATGCCGGTGTGATAGATGCGTGCGGCCAGCCACGTGCAAAACAGCATGCCCGCCACCAGCAGCGCCAACGAACCGGCCATGTCCAGCGCCGATACCGAGGTCAGCGACCAGCGCACCGGCATCACGAACGGGGCGAAGAACGGAATCCACGACAGGACGCTGCCCAGCGCCCCGTCGGGATGCGCGATGACGGCGAACACCGAGAAAAACCCGACCAGGATCAGCATGGTGACGAGGCTGGCGTACTGCTGGCTGTCCTGGATGGCGCTGCACATCGAGCCGATGGCCGCATACAAGGCCCCGTACAGCAGGAACCCCAGCACGAAGTAAACCAGGAACACCAGTACCAGTCCGCCACCGATGTGCGGCAGGGAGAACCCGGCCATGGCGGAGGAACTGCCGCCGACCAGCGCCGCCAGATGCCCCGCCTGGCTGGTGATCAGCCAGGCCGACACGCCCCAGATGCCCATCTGCAGCAGCCCCGCCGCACCCACGCCCAGCACCTTGCCGAGCAGCATCTGGAACGGCGTCAGCGACGACACCAGCACTTCCACCACGCGGGAGGTTTTTTCCTCGATCACCGACACCATGGTCTGCTGCCCGAACAGCAGGATCGCCATGTACAGCAGGATGCCCATGCCGTAGGCCACGAAGAACGCCGCCTGGCCGCTCTGCCCGGTGAGTTTGCCCTCGGTCACCTTGGTGGAGTCGAGGTTCACCGGTCGCATCGCCTGGGCCACCACGGCCAGATCGATGCCGTCGCGGGCCAGCCGGGTGCCGGCGAATGCCTTGGAGAGGCTGGAGCGCAGGCTCGTCATGGCCTCGGGCGAACTGGCGTTGCTGCCGTAATAGGTCAGCCTGCCGCTTTCCAGCACCCCCTCGGGAAGCACCAGCACGCCGTCGTAGCGCCCCGTCGGATCGTCCTCCGAAAAACCCGTCCGGCTGATCAGTTCCTTGCGCACCGCATCCAGGTCCTTGCCCTGCGCCGGCACTACCTTGATGTCGTAACGGGGCGCGTCGCCCTTCTCCGGATCGAGCTTTTCGGTTCCCAGCACCTGCTCGACCTGGCGGCCGAGATGGCTGGACGTGGCATCGACCACCGCCACGCGCGCCGTTTTTCCCGTACCGCTCATGAGCAGGGAGGGCAGCATGGCCAGCAGCAGGATGCCCACCGGCAGCAGCAACGTGGTGATGATGAATGTCTTGGTATGCACGCGGGTGACGAACTCGCGCCGCACCACGGCCATGATCTTGTCGTTCATGCCTCGTCTCCCGTCCGTCCGGCCACCGCGGCCTGCGCACCCACCTTGTCGATGAAAATCGACTGCAACGAAGGCTCCACCACCTGGAAGCGCCCCAGCCCCACGCCACAACCGACCAGCGCGGCCAGCAGCTGGTCGGGGTCGGCGCCCTCGGCCAGCGACAGCTCGGCACTGGCACCGTAGTCGTCCACCTTGGCCACCAGCCGGCGGTCCGCCAGCACGGCCGCGGCCCTGGCGCGGTCGCGGGAGAACTCCAGCGCGATGTGGCGCTTGCCCGACTCGGCCTTGACCTTCGCCAACGGGCCATCGACCACCTTGCGCCCGCGCGCCATGATGAGGATGTGCTCGCACATGCGCTCGGCCTGTTCCATCACGTGGGTGGAGAAAATCACGGTACGGCCCGCACCGGCCAGCTCCACCACGGTGTCCTTCATCACCTGCGCATTGACCGGATCCAGGCCCGAGAACGGCTCGTCCAGGATCACCAGCTCCGGGTCGTGCAGCAAGGCCCCGGCGAACTGGACCTTCTGCTGCATGCCCTTGGAAAGGTCCTCCACCTTCTTGTCGGCCCAGTCGGCCACGCCCAGCTTCTCCAGCCAGGCCAGCGCCCGGCGGCGCCCCTCGGCGCGCGGCAGCCCCTTGGTCTGGCCCAGGAAAATCAGCTGCTCCAGAACCTTCATCTTCTTGTAGAGCCCGCGCTCCTCGGGCAGGTAACCCACCCGCTCGGCCAGATGGCGTCCGTGCCTGCCGGTATCGAACAGGGTCACGCTGCCCTCGTCCGGCTCCAGGATGCCCATGAGCAGGCGGATCATCGTGGTCTTTCCGGCGCCGTTGGGGCCGAGCAGGCCGAAAATGCTGCCGGCCGGCACCTGCATGGACACGTCGTCCACCGCCACATGTCCGGAAAAACGCTTGACGACGTGCTCGGCGCGCACGTTCGATGTAGTCATGGCCATCCCTCCCCTCGCGGGAAATACGCAACAGTCGCGGAAATTAGCACGCCCCCGCGGGGTCGCCAATGGACATCTGTCATGCGGATGGGCTGACCACCGCTTCGACAGGCACGGCGGACATCGGGAAACACATCGGCGCCCGGCTCAGGCGCCGTCGTCGCGCGTGAAGGTGGGCAGGTGCCAGTGGAAGCGCAGCGACAGCAGGCGCAGGCCGCAGCACAGCACGATGGGCAGCCAGGTGCTCCACAGCGACGGCCACGCCATGTATTCCCCGAGCACCGCCAGGGCCGCCCCCAGGAAAGCCGCCGAGGCATAGATTTCATGCTGCATGATCACCACCACGCGGTTCAGCAGCACGTCGCGCGCCACGCCGCCGCCGACGGCAGTGAGCATGCCCAGCAGGATCGCCACTTCCGCGTTCATGCCCAGCGCCATGGCCTTGTGCGCGCCATACACCGCAAACAGGCCCAGCCCCAGCGCATCGAACAGGCGCACCGGATAGGTCAGCCGCTCCACCCGCTCGTAGGCACCCACGGTGAAAAGCGCGGCAATGACGGCCGTCGCCAGATAACGCCAGTCGGCCAGCCCCGCCGGCGGCACCGCCCCCAGGCACACGTCACGCGCGATGCCACCGCCGCAGGCGGTGATGTAGGCAATGGCCAGCACCCCGAACAAGTCGAAATTCTCGCGCCTCGCCGCCAGCGCGCCGCTGATGGCGAAGGCGAACGTGCCGGCCAGGTCGACGATGTTGAACAACAGGTGTTCGTTCATGGGCGAGAGGCCAGGGGCGAGGAGTGACATGGCAATATCGCATGCTTCATGCCATCGCGGCCATGGGCCGCCTGCACAGCGGTCTGCACGGGGCGGTTTTCTGGAACCCTTGCGGGAGGGGCTTCAGCCCCGGCAGCGGAACCCGCCGAAGACAAAGCCCCGAATCCGGAGCCGGGGCCGGCCGGAATCCGGAGATTCCGGCCGGCCCTGGGGCTGCGGCCCGGTTACGCTTTCTTCCCGGGCACGTAGAGATCCGTCACGGTGCCTTCGTGCACCTCGGCGGCCAGGCCGATGGATTCGCCCAGCGTGGGATGCGGATGAATGGTGAGGGCGATGTCGGCGGCCTCGCAATCCATCTCGATGGCCAGTGCCAGTTCACCGATCATGTCACCGGCATTCACGCCGACAATGCCGGCACCGACGATGCGCCGCGTCTTCTTGTTGAAAACGAGCTTGGTGAAGCCCTCGGTGCGGTCGATGCCGATGGCGCGGCCCGAAGCCGCCCATGGGAATTTCGCCACCTCGATCTCCAGCCCGTCGGCCTTGGCCTGGCGCTCGGTGACGCCGACCCAGGCCACTTCCGGGTTGGTGAAGGCCACCGACGGAATCACGCGGGCATCGAAATGCGCCTTTTCGCCGGCACAGACCTCGGCGGCGACGTGCGCCTCGTGGGTGGCCTTGTGGGCCAGCATGGGCTGGCCGACGATGTCGCCGATGGCGAAGATGTGTCCGACGTTGGTGCGCATCTGCGAGTCGACGTCGATCAGCCCGCGCCCGGACACGGCCACGCCGGCCTTGTCGGCACCGATCTTGTTGCCGTTGGCGCTGCGGCCGACGGCTACCAGCACGCGGTCGTAGATCTTCGTCTCCGGGATGGACTCGCCCTCGAAGTCCACCTTGATGCCGTTCTTCTGCGCCTTGGCTTCCACCACTTTCGTTTTCAGGTGGATGCCCTTGACCTGCTTGGCCAGGCGCTTGGCCAGGGGCTTGACGAGGTCGGCATCGGCACCGGGCATCAACTGGTCGGCCAGTTCCACCACGGTGATTTCGCTGCCCAGGGCCGCATACACGGTGGCCATTTCCAGACCGATGATGCCGCCGCCGACAACCAGCATCTTGTTCGGCACGTCGGCCAGTTCCAGCGCGCCGGTGGAATCCATGACGCGCTCGTCCTCCCACGGGAAGCCGGGCAGCTTCAGCGCCTGCGAGCCGGCCGCGATGATGGCCTTCTCGAAGCGGACCAGTTTCTTGCCGTCCTTGCCCTCGACTTCCATTTCGTGCGGCGAAACGAACACGCCGGTACCGGTGACCGTTTTCACCTTGCGCTTTTTGGCCATGCCGGCCAGGCCGCCGGTCAACTGGCCGACAACCTTATCCTTGAAAGTACGCAGCTTGTCCAGGTCCAGCTTCGGTTTGCCGAAGCTGACACCGTGCGCGGCCATGGATTCCGCCTCGTCGATGACGGCGGCGGCATGCAGCAGCGCCTTGGACGGGATGCAGCCGACGTTGAGGCACACGCCGCCCAGGGTGTCGTAGCGTTCGACCAGCACCGTGTCCAGGCCCAGGTCCGCGGCACGGAAGGCGGCACTGTAACCGCCGGGGCCCGAACCCAGCACCACGACCTCGCACTCGATGTCGGCCTTTCTGCCGCTGTCGCTCGCACCCTGTGGAGCTTTGGCTTTGCTCCCCTCTCCCTGCGGGAGAGGGGTCGGGGGAGAGGGTTCACTCTTGCCGGAAGTTTTCGCTCCGGGCGCACCCTCTTCCTCATTCCCTCTCCCGGCGGGAGAGGGAGGTTTGTTTTCGCCCGCGCCGGCGTCGTCGGCCTCGAGGACCAGGATGACCGTGCCCTCGGACACTTCGTCGCCCTCGGACACCTTCACTTCCTTGACCTTGCCGGCCGCCGTGGAAGGCACTTCCATGGTGGCCTTGTCCGACTCCAGCGTGATCAGGCCCTGTTCCTTGGCGACGCTGTCGCCGGCGGCGACCATCACCTCGATCACCGGCACGTTGTCCATGCCGACGTCGGGCACCTTGATTTCGATCGTCTTTGCCATGCCCGCCTCCTTACACCAGCAGCCGGCGCAGGTCGCCCAGCACCTTGGCGAGATAGGCGGCAAAACGCGCCGCGGCGGCACCGTCGATGACGCGGTGGTCGTAGGACAGCGACAGCGGCAGCATCAGACGCGGCTGGAATGCGCTGCCGTCCCAGACCGGTGCCATGCGGCTGCGCGAGACGCCAAGGATGGCCACCTCCGGTGCATTGACGATGGGCGTGAACTTGGTGCCACCGATACCGCCCAGCGAGCTGATCGAGAAGCAGCCGCCGGACATGTCGGCGGGGCCCAGCTTCTTGTCACGGGCCTTCTTCGAGATTCCGCCCAGCTCGGTGGCCAGATCCAGCAGCCCCTTCTGGTCGCAATCGCGGATCACCGGCACCACCAGGCCGTCCGGCGTGTCCACGGCGATGCCGATGTGGAAATACTTCTTCAACACCAGCTTCTCGCCCGAGGCGTCCAGCGAGGCGTTGAATTCGGGGAACTTCTTCAATGCGGCCACGGCGGCCTTGATGAGAAAGACCAGCGGCGTGACCTTGGTGTCGGGGTTTTCCTTGCCCAGCTGCTTGCGGAACGCCTCCATGTCGGTGATGTCCGCCTCGTCGTGCTGGGTGACATGCGGAATCATCGCCCAGTTGCGGGCCAGGTTGGCGCCGGAAATCCGCTTGATCCGTGACAAGTCCTTTTCCTCGATCTCGCCGAACTTGGCGAAGTCGACCTTGGGCCACGGCAACAGGTCCAGGCCGCCCGCCTTGCCGGCGCCGGCGCCCGGGCGCGCACCGGCGGCCAGCGCGTGCTTGACCCAGGCCTGCACGTCCTCGCGGCGCACGCGGCCCTTGCGTCCGCTGCCCTCGACCTGGGTGATGTCCACGCCCAGTTCGCGCGCGAAAGCGCGCACCGCGGGGCTGGCATAGGGCGCCTCGCCGGGCACGCGCACGTTGCCCGGCTCGACCGGCGGCTGGTCGGGGCCGCGGCGCTCCCGCGACGGGGACGGCGCCGTGCCGCCTTCGTCACGATCGTGCGTGCCGTCATCCCCGTCCGCTTCGTCGTCTTCGCCTTCGGCCGCCGGACGCGCCTCGGTGCCCTTGTCCTGGCTCTTGTCCTTGTTGTCGGCGGCGGCCGGCGCCGGCTCCTCCGCGGCCGGCGCTTCATCCGAAGCGCCATCATCGTCGGCATCCGCCTCCTCGACCAGCGCGATCACCGAACCCTCGGCGACCTCGTCGCCTTCGGAAACCTTGATTTCCTTCACCGTACCCGCGAACGGGGCCGGCACTTCCAGCGTGGCCTTGTCCGACTCGAGCGTGACCAGCCCCTGGTCCTTGCTGACCGTGTCCCCCGGCGAGACCATGATTTCAATGACGGGAACTCCATCAAAGTTGCCGATATCAGGGACTTTGACTTCTTTGGCTGCGGCCATCAGGGCCTCCTTGGAAAAGGTGTTGATCGTCCCCGGCCGGGGGCCGCTGCGGACGGTGGGAAATTGGGGACCCCAATGATAACTCCCCGGGGCACCTCCCATCAGCCCCGCCGCGGCCATGTGAGAGATGTCATGTCGCGGCCATGACCTGTGCATCATGACTGCCGCTCTTCCGCCGGGCTATGATGCCGCCGGGGTGTCGCCGCCGGCGACCGGGATCGAGGGAACTTCCATGCTGACCATCCGCCATCTGTCCAAGACCTACGCCAACGGCGTGCAGGCGCTGAAGGACGTCTCGCTCGACATTCCGCATGGCATGTTCGGATTGCTGGGTCCCAACGGGGCCGGCAAGTCCACGCTGATGCGCACCATCGCCACCCTGCAGGAGCCCGACGGCGGCAGCATCGAACTGGACGGACAGAACCTGCTGGCCGACAGCCAGGCCACGCGGCGCCTGCTGGGTTACCTGCCGCAGGAATTCGGCGTCTATCCCAAGGTGTCGGCGCAGGACATGCTGGACCACCTGGCCACGCTCAAGGGCGTGACCCGGCGCAAGGAACGCAAGGAACTGGTCCAGGCGCTGCTCAACCAGGTCAACCTGTGGGACAAGCGCTGGCAGAAGCTGGGCAGTTTTTCCGGCGGCATGCGCCAGCGCTTCGGCATCGCCCAGGCCCTGATCGGCGATCCGCGCCTGATCATCGTCGACGAGCCCACCGCGGGCCTGGACCCGGCCGAGCGCAACCGTTTCCTCAACCTGCTGGCGGAAATCGGCGAACGCGTGGTGGTGATCCTTTCCACCCACATCGTCGAGGACGTCACCGACCTGTGTCCGCGCATGGCCATCATCGGCCAGGGCCAAGTACTGCTGACCGGCGAGCCGCGGGAAGCCATCCGCGCTCTCGAAGGCAAGGTGTGGCAACGCAGCATCGAACGCACGCAACTGGCCGACTACCAGGCCCGCATGACCGTGCTCTCCACCCGCCTTGCCGCCGGCGACACCGTCATCCACGTGCTGGCCGACGCGGCGCCCGGGGAAGGCTTCCTGGCGGTGCCGCCGGATCTCGAGGACGTCTACTTCGGGCAGTTGCGGCAGCAGGCCGCCAGCATTGCCGAACCCTCGTCGCACGCTGCCTGAGGGAGCCACCATGTTCCGGGAAATCTTCCGTTTCGAACTGCGTCAGCAGGTTCGCGGGCCGCTGCTGTGGACCTTCGTGGCCCTTTTCTTCGCCGCCGGCGTGGCCCTGACCAGTTCGCCCGCCGTGTCCATGTCCACGCCGGTCGGCACGGTGCACATCAACGCGCCGCTGGTGATCGCCTCGCTGGGCGCCAGCTTCGCCTTCCTGTGCACGCTGTTCGTGGTGGTGTTCGTGGTCGGGGCGCTGCTGCGTGATTTCGAGCAGGGCACCGCCGAAACCGTGTTCAGCACGCCGGTCAACCGCCATGCCTACCTCGGCGGCCGCCTGTGCGCCGGCTTCCTGGTCGCGCTGCTGGTGGCCCTGGCCGCCCTTGCCGGTGCCTTCGCCGGCACCCTCATGCCGTGGGTGGAGGCCGCGCGCCTGGGCCCGGTAATGCCCGCGGCCTGGGGCTGGACCTTCGGCGTGATGCTGCTGCCGGACATGCTGTTCATCGGCGCGCTGCTGTTCGTGCTGGCCGTAGCCACACGCTCGCTGCTGGCGACCTTCATCGGCGTGGTGGCACTGGTCATCCTGCGCACGGTGGCTGCCAACCTGATGCACGGCATCGACAACCATGTCCTTGCCGCCCTGATCGACCCTTACGGCGGCATGGCCCTGGACGCCGCCACGCGCTACTGGACGGCACACGCGTGGAACACCGAACTGCCTTCGCTCAGCGGCGTGCTGCTGGGCAACCGGCTGCTGTGGCTGGGCATCTCGGCGGTACTGTACGTGACCGGCTTCATGCTGTTCCGTACCCGCCGCGAAGGCCCGCAATGGAAAGCACCGTGGCGGCGCCGGCCCCGTCTCCCGGCAGCCGGCGCCCCGCCCGGCTCCCTGGTGCTGCCCGCGGTGCATGCCCAGCGGGTTCTTCCCGCCCGCTTCGCGCAGTTCCTCTCGCTGACGCGCATGCACACGCGTTCGATCATGCGCGGCGTGCTGTTCATCGTCACCCTGCTGCTGGGGCTGGCCCTGCTTACCACCGTGCTGTTGATGAGCGGCAAGATCTACGGCACCGCGGTCTACCCGGTGACGCACCTGATGGTGGACGACATCAAGGGCGCGCTGTCGCTGTTCCTGCTGATCGTGCTGGCCTTCTACGCCGGGGAACTGGTATGGCGGGACCGCACGCTGGGAGCGCACCAGATGCTGGACACCACGCCGGTGCCGACCTGGGTGCCGCTGCTGGCCAAGGTCGCCACATTGGTGCTGGTGGTGCTGGCCTTCCTGGCCGTGGGCGCGGTCTACACCATCGGCTTCCAGCTCGTCAGCGGCTACACGCACCTGCAGCCGGGCGTGTACCTGTCGGGGCTGGCCCTGGCGGCGGCCAACTTCGTGCTGATCGGCATCCTCGCCCTGGCGCTGCAGGTGGTGGCCAACAACAAGTTCGTGGGCTACCTGCTGTTCATCCTGTTCCTGGTGGCCATGGGCGTGCTGGCCTACTTCGACCTCGACCACAACCTGTACCAGTACGCTTCCGGCCCCTCGGTGCCCTATTCCGACCTCAACGGCTACGGGCATTTTCTTGCCGGAGCCCTGTGGTTCGACCTGTACTGGGCCCTGTTCGCCGTGGCCCTGCTGGTGCTGGCACGCCTGTTCTGGCTGCGCGGCACCGACAGCGGCAAGCGCTGGCGGCATGCCCGCATGCGTCTGGCGCGGCGTCCCATATGGCTGACGCTGGCCCTGTCGCTGCTCGGCTTCGCGCTGGTCGGCGGCTGGATCTTCTACAACACCAACGTGCTCAACACCTACACGCCGGGTGACGCGGCCAAGCAGCAGCTGGCCGACTACGAAAAGCTCTACGGCAAGTACGCCGGGGCCCCGCAGCCACGCATCACCGCCGTGAAGTCGCGGGTGGACATCCATCCCTACCGGCGCCGTCTGCACATGCACGTGGACTACACCCTGGTCAACAAGCACGACATTCCCATCGACACCCTCTACGTCAACTGGGACCAGGACATCCCGCCCACGCACGTCACGTTTCCCGCGCATGCCACGGTCAAGCGCGATGCACGCCTGGGCTTCACCATCTACAAGCTGGACAAGCCGCTGGCCCCCGGCGCCAGCATGACCTGGTCGTTCGACCTCGACTACACCGCGCGCGGCTTCCGCAACAGCCCGGGCGGCATGGACTACCTGCTGGTGCGCAACGGCACCTTCATCAACAACCGCCAGCTGTTTCCCAGCTTCGGCTACAACCGCCAGATGCAGCTGACCGGCAAGAAGGACCGCCGCAAGTACGGCCTGGATCCGGACGTGCCGCGCGTGCCCCCGTTGAGCGAAGACCCCGCCAAACGCGCCAACACCTACATCTCCAACGACGCCGACTGGATCCACCTGGATTCGGTGGTGTCCACCGCCGCCGACCAGACCGCGCTGGCGCCGGGCAAGCTGGTGAAAAGCTGGGAGAAGAACGGACGCCGCTACTTCCACTACCGCACCGAAGCCCCGATCCTCAACTTCTTCGTTTACCTGTCGGGGCAATGGAAGGTACGCCATGCCCGCTGGCACGACGTGGACATCAGCGTGTTCTACAACCCGGCCCACGCCTGGAACGTGGACGACATGGTGGATTCGGTGAAGGCCTCGCTGGACTACTACACGAAGCATTTCACGCCCTACCAGTTCAAGTACCTGCGCATCGTGGAAGTACCCGGCTACCGTTCGTTCGCGCAGTCCTTCGCCGGCACCATCCCCTACTCCGAATCCATCGGCTTCATCGCCGACGTACGCGGTCCGAACGACATCAACTACCCGTTCTACGTTACCGCGCACGAAGTGGCCCACCAGTGGTGGGCGCACCAGGTCATCGGCGCCTACATGCAGGGTGCGACCATGCTCAGCGAATCGCTGGCGCAGTACTCGGCCCTGATGGTGATGAAGCACCATTACGGCGCCCGCGCCATGCGCAAGTTCCTGAAATACGAACTGGACAGCTACCTCACCGGCCGCATCACCGACAAGGTGGGCGAGACGCCGCTGGCCAAGGTCGAAGGACAAACCTACATCCGCTACAACAAGGCCTCGGCCATCTTCTACGCGCTGCAGGACTACATCGGTGAAGGCGTCATCGACCAGGTGTTGAAGGGCTTTCTCGAGGCCAAGGGTTTCCAGCAGCCGCCCTACACCACCTCCAGGGAATTCGTGGAGGCGCTCGAGAGCGGTACCGGCGGCAAGTGGAAACGGCTGATCGACGACTCGTTCTGGAAGATCACGCTGTACGACAACCGCATCACCTCGGCCACCGCGAAGAAGCTGCCCGACGGCAAGTACCGCGTCACCCTGAAGGTGCACGCCGCCAAGTACCATGCCGACGACCAGGGCAAGCAGACCCCCGCCCACATGGACATCCCGGTCCAGGTGGGCGTATTCGGCAAGGCGCCCGACGGCGTCGAGGCCGACCAGAAGATCCTCTACCTGGCCCGGCGCCCGGTGGCCGATGGCGACAGCACCATCACCCTCACCGTGGACGGCAAGCCCTGGGAAGCGGGTATCGACCCCTACAACGAACTGGTCGACCGCAATACTTCGGACAATCGCCGGGAAGTGCAGGAAACGGAATGAGCCGCCCGCCGTGCCCGCCACCCCGGGCACGGCAAAGCACGGAGCGAAAAGGGGTCAGCGCTCCACCGTGAGAAGATTCAGGCGTGAGCCGTCCGGCATGCGCGCATCCAGGCCGTTCTCCAGCCGGTCCAGTTCGTTCACGGCCGGGCACAGGGCCTGGATCCGCGGCCGCAGCTGCCCCAGCTTGCGCTGGATGCGGGCCTGCAACGTGGCAGCCAGGTTCGCCGCCTGGTCCCGCAGCCGGGCAACGCCTTCGAGGTCGCCGCCCATGGCCAGCCCCACGGATTGCTGCAGCAGCCCGCCGGCCAGCAACGGCACCACCCCGGCCAGGCGCTGGCTCGCATACTGCTGGAACGCCGCACCGTGCCAGTCGTGCGTGCTGCGGCTGCCCGCGATACGGGCCTTGAGATCGCGGGCCTCGCGTTCCAGGCGCACGTCCAGTTCGCCGCTTGATGCCAGCGCCGGCGCCGATTCGCGTGCCTGTTCACGCACGGCCTCGGCGGCGAGGTCCACCCCCTGGTCCGCGATCGCGCGCGCCTCGGGCACCAGGGCACGCACGCCGCGCTCGAACGCATTGATGCGCCCCTGGTCGGCCGGGCCCAGCTCGACCGCCGTGCCGTCCACGACCAGTTCACCGTCGTGCATGCGCACCTTGCGGGGCGTGGCCCCCGCGCGGTCGAACAGCAGCGTGTCACCTTCGAGGGTGAGGTCGTAGCTGCTGCGGGCATGGCATGCATCCAGGGCATCCACCTGGGCCATGAGCGCGCCCGGCGGCAACCACGCCGCCAGCAATATCAGGAACATCGACAGCCACCGCATGCCACACCTCCACGACAGCGCCGCTTTCCGGCCTCAACGGCGCGGGCGCGGCATGAACCGGGCCCGCACGGCCGGCTTGCCGAGTTGCCACGACAACCATGCCAGCACGGGAATGCAAAGCGCCTTGAGCACCATCGCCACCAGATACTGGCGCCGCACGTGCTCGACCATGCTTCGCGCCACCTCGCTCATGGCCGCTCCCTCCACCAGCGCATCCATTTGATGGCTGAAGGTGCTCCACCGTGCCAGCAGCATGATCGTGGTCACCAGCAGCCACAGGGCCAGCACGGCCGCGACCACGCGCAGTGCGGGACGCGCCCAGCCGCGCCGCAGCAGGGCGCCGGTGGCACAGGCCACCGTGATGCAGGCGGCAATCAGGTAGGCGACATCCCAGGCCAGCATGCGCACCAGTTCCGCATGGCGTGCCTCCCAGGCGGCCGTACCCAGCAGCCCGCCGACACGCCAGGCATGCACGCAATACTGGAAGATGCCGAAAACGGCCAGCAGCAGGAGCAGCCAGGTCACGAGGCGCCAGAAGGCGAAAGGCGAGCCGGCGGCACGGGGCGTATCGGCAAGGGCGGGCATGGCATGTTCCGTTCGTCGGGCGGGGCGCACAGTGTACAAACGAATCCGCCACGCCGCCCGTTGGACGGCGTGGCGGGAGCCGGGACGCGGCGATTACTTGCGGCTGATGGTGAACTTGCCCACATCCACGCCGAGGTCCACCCCCTCGCCGGTGCCGGCCAGGGCCAGCGACACGTCGCCCTTGGTCATGACCTGGGCCGAACCGGACTTCACCACGCCGGCATGCGCGCCACCCTGGGCGTAGCTGCCCAGCACGTCCTCGATGCGGTGCACGTCGGAAAACTTGCCGGTGCCGTTGTCCACGTGCCACTTGCCGGCCGTCAGGCCGCCGCCGCGCACGGCGATCTTCACCGGCATGGTCTGGCCATTGGCGCAACGCACGGTGCCCTCGCCGTCGGCCCGCTTGTAGATGGCCGACCAGCCGCTGAGGGAGAAGGCAAGCCTGCAATCGAGATCCGCGGTGCCCTGGGGCGGCGGATTGTCCGCGTGCGTGGGCGAGGACGAGCAACCGGCACAGGCCAGCGCGACAGCGGCACCCAGCGACATCATCAGACGTTTGTTCATGACAACCTCCATGCAGTTTGGCGGTGATGTCATTCTTTGCCGACCATGCTGAACGAAGGCATCCAAGCCTGTCCATGCATTCAGGTTGGTGTAAAAATTGTCTGCAAATCCGTCTTTGCCACGCGGGACGGCCTGCGGCTGTGTAGACTCGTTCCCAGGACACCACCACGTTGCGAGGTTCCCATGATCAAGCGAACACTGGTTGGATATGACGGCTCGGACTCGTCGAAGCGCGCCTTCCGCTTTGCCCTGGACATGATGCGTGCCACCGGTGGCCACGTGCACGTGCTCTCCGTGCTGCAAGTCACCGAGGGAGGGGCCGACGTCTGCGCCATGATGATGACCGACAACGGCGAAACGCGTGCCCGCGAACTGGAGGCCGAACTGGCCGCACTGGCCCCCGACGACGGCGACCTCTACGACGTCAAGGTGATCTACGGCTCGCCCGGCGACGCCCTGCTGGCCCAGGTGCGCGAACATGCGGGCGAGCACATCGTCATCGGCCACACCGGGCATGGCGCCCTGCTGCGCTGGCTGCTGGGCTCGGTCTCCAGCGACATCATCGCCCGTGCCCACGTGCCGGTGACGGTGGTTCGCTGAACCGCTGCTTGCCGGCATCCCGCGCGGCCTTCCCCCGCGGTCGCCGGCGAAGCTTATGATGGTGGATGCAACCCGCGTGGCACCACTCAAGCTGATTGCCGAAGGAGACTGCCATGGCCCCGACCCCCGAGCTCCCCTGGAGCCTCGACAGCATCGACTTTGACCGCATCGACGTCGAGCGCATGCGTGCCAACGACGACCTGATGTGTCTGCTATGCGCGTCGGCCTTCATCGAAAGCGGATCGGACCTCTACACCCGCAACCTGGTGCACCATTACGACGGCGACGAGGAAGTCCAGGCGTGGCTGGCCAACCACTGGGAGCATGAGGAGTTGCAGCACGGTCGCGCCCTCGCCACCTACGTGCGGCACGTGTGGCCCGATTTCGACTGGGATGCCGCCTTCGCGAGTTTCTTCGCCGAATATTCCAGCGTGTGCACCAGCGAGGAGCTGGAACCCTCGCGCTGCCTGGAGATGGCCGCGCGCTGCGTGGTCGAAATGGGCACCGCCACCTTGTACCGGGCCATCCACGAGAACACCGACGAGCCGGTCCTGAAGGATCTGACCCGCCGCATCAAGAGCGACGAGGTGCGCCACTACAGCTACTTCTACCGCTATTTCCGCAAGTACCAGGCCGACCCCGGCGAACGCCAGGGGCGCCTCAGGGTGTTGCGCGCCCTGGTCCGGCGCCTGCGCGAAATCGGCAACGAGGACGGCGACATCGCGCTGCGCCACGTGTTCAAGTTCCGTCACCCCGAATACCTGGTCGACAAGGCCACCTTCCGGCGCGCCAACGACCGCATCTACGCCTTCGTGCGCCGCAACCTGTCGGCCCAGATGGCGGTAAAGATGCTGATCAAGCCGCTGGACCTGCCGCCACGCCTGAATGCGGGCGTGCAGCCGCCGTTGACCTGGGCCGTGACCCGCTTCACCCTGCACTGACGCCCTGTCCGCCGCATCGTGCACTTGCCATCCGCCGCGGCATCCAAATATTATACCGGCAAGTTCAATTACCTGGGTCGAGTGCATGCCAGATGCCACCGCCACACCCTCCACGCACGGCGACCCGGTCATCGTGGTGACGAACCTCGGCAAGACCTACGCCACGGGATTCGTCGCCCTCCGGGACATCCGCCTGAGCGTCCGGCGCGGCGAAATCTTCGCCCTGCTGGGCCCCAACGGGGCGGGCAAGACCACGCTGATCAGCATCATCTGCGGCATCGTCAATCCAAGCCACGGTACCATCACCGTGGACGGCCACGACGTGATCCGCGACTGGCGCGCCACGCGTTCGCTGATCGGCCTGGTACCGCAGGAGCTGAAAACCGACGCCTTCGAAACCGTGTGGGACACGGTGCGTTTCAGCCGCGGCCTGTTCGGCAAGCCACCCGACGACGCCTACCTCGAGCAGTTGCTGAAGGACCTGTCGCTGTGGGACAAGCGCGACAACAGGATGCTGATGCTTTCCGGCGGCATGAAGCGCCGCGTGATGATCGCCAAGGCCCTGTCGCACCAGCCCGAGGTGCTGTTCCTGGACGAACCCACCGCCGGGGTCGACGTGGAACTGCGCCGCGACATGTGGCGCATGGTGCGGAAACTGCGCGAATCCGGCGTCACCATCATCCTCACCACGCACTACATCGAGGAGGCCGAGGAAATGGCCGATCGCGTCGGGGTGATCAACAAGGGCGAGCTGGTCGTGGTCGAAGACACCGCCACCCTGATGCGCAAACTGGGCAAGAAGCAGCTGCGCCTGCAGCTGAACGAGCCGCTCGCGGCGCTGCCGGCCCCGCTGGCGGCCTATGCGCTTGAGCTCACCGGCAACGGCGACGAACTGGTCTACACCTACGACACGCAGGGCGAACGCACCGGCATCACCGCGCTGCTGCGCGACCTGGCCGCCGCAGGCATCGGCTTCAGCGACCTCAGCACGCGCCAGGACACGCTGGAGCAGATCTTCCTCGACCTCGTGAAGGAGGCCGCATGAACATCCACGGCATCCGCGCCATCTACAAGTTCGAGATGGCGCGTACCGGGCGCACCCTGATGCAGAGCATCCTCTCGCCGGTGGTATCCACCTCGCTGTATTTCGTGGTGTTCGGCTCGGCCATCGGTTCGCGCATCACCAGCGTGGAAGGCATCAGCTATGCGGCCTTCATCATTCCGGGCCTGGTGATGCTGTCGCTGCTTATGCAAAGTGTGTCCAACGCCTCGTTCGGCATCTATTTTCCGAAGTTCGTCGGCACCATCTACGAAGTGCACTCGGCGCCGCTGTCCTACATCGAGGTGGTGGCCGGCTACGTGGGCGCGGCGGCCACCAAGGCGATACTGGTGGGCGTGATCATCCTCGCCACCGCGCGCCTGTTCGTGGACTACTCCATCGCGCATCCGGTGGTGATGGTCCTGTTCCTGGTGCTGACCACAGTCAGCTTCAGCCTGTTCGGCTTCATCATCGGCATCTGGGCCGACAACTTCGAAAAGCTGCAGGTGGTGCCGTTGATGGTGATCACGCCACTGACCTTCCTTGGCGGCAGTTTCTATTCCATCCACATGCTGCCGCCGCTGTGGCAGAAGATCTCGCTGTTCAACCCGGTGGTGTACCTGGTGTCGGGCTTCCGCTGGAGTTTCTACGACCAGGCCGACGTCAACGTGGGCATCAGCGTGGCCGCCACGGTGGGCTTCCTGGTTGTGTGCCTGGCCGTGGTGTGGTGGATCTTCCGCACCGGGTGGCGCCTGAAGCCTTGAGCCAACCCAAAATACCGTTCGCCCTGAGCGTAGGCCCGAAGGGCCGAAGTCGAAGGGCCATGTAGATGCCCTTCGACTCCGCTTGCTTTGCAAGCTACGCTCAGGGCGAACGGTAAATATGCAGGCGGCGGCGCCGGAACGCCGAAGCGCCGTCACGAAAGTCTATTTTTTGCCCAGCGGCTTCCACTTGTCCGGATTGAAACCACCCGTCTCGTACACCAGCGTCTGTCTGCCCTTGCCCTGCACTGTCACGGGGATGGTCACCTTGTCGGCTTTTTCCAAAAGCTGGATGAAGTCCTTTTCATGACGGAACATCAATGCCGGCCGGCCGTCCTCGGGCGTCACCGCCTTGAAGGCATGGACCTTGCCGTCGAACTGCACCCGTACCGTGCATTCGCCACGGCAGACGAAACCCTTTTCCTGGTCGGCATAGAGGTACGCCGACGTGCCCCACTCGGTATGCCGGCGCAGGATCAGGTTCGCCTTGATGTCGTCGGGCTTGCTGTTGCCGATGGTGGCCGTGCTCTGGGTGCCGCCGGCCATGGGACTCACCTGGTACAGCCACAGGTTGGCCAGCCGCCGCTGCGTGGCCCGGGCCTCCGCCTTGGCCCGGATCGCGGGCAGTTTTGCGCCGATCTCGGCCGCCGCCTTCGTGTGCGGGTAGCGCTTGAGGAGCTCGTCACCGATCGACACCGCCAGTTCGGGACGCTTCATCTCCATCATCTGGTGGAACATCTCCAGCTTCTCCCTGGCCGCGGCTTCGTCGGCGGCCTTCTGCCGGGCCTGCTGCTGCTCCGGCGTGGGTGACGGCTGCCCCGAACAGGCGGCCAGCATGGCCGTGGCAACCGCCAGGGCAAGGCAATGACGCAGATGGGACATGCAACACTCCACGGGATCACGGACGAGGAACAAGTCTACGACACCGCCGGGCCTTTCCTGCAAGCCCGCGCATGCGCGCCGCGGCCTGCGGAGCATGAAACGCCCGGCTTGCCTTCGAAAGCCGCTTCCACCGTGACGACCCGGTCGACCGGAATCCTTTCCTCTGCCTTACACTGCGCGCGGACCCACCACACCGCGACGCCATGATCACCACTTCCTCCGACGCCTTCCTGGAAGCCTTCGCCCGGCTCGAACCGTCCGCCCCGGCCACGGCCCGGGGGGCGTTTCTGGTGGCACCTTCCGCCTTCACGCTGGCCGCGCAGTCGGCCAGCGACAACCGCTACATGGATCTCTCCGACACGCCCGACCCGGCACGCGCCATGGCCCAGCACGCTTCACTGGCCGAAGCCCTGCGCCAGGACCTTCCGGTAGTGGTGTTCCCGGGAGACGCCGCGTCTCCGGATGGCGTGTTTCCCAACAACGTCTTCGCCACCGCACCGGGACGCCTGGTGGTGGGACGCATGCACCACCCCGTGCGCCAGCGCGAGGCCGCGCGCGAGGACATCCGTGGCTTCTTCGGCAACGTGCTGGGCTACGAGGAAATCGACTTCTCGAACTGCCGCGACCTGGTGGCCGAACTGACCGGCTCGATCATCATCGACCGTGCCCGTGGCGTCGGCTTCTGCGGCCTGGGCCAGCGCTGCGATGCCGCCGGTGCCGCGGCCATGCACAAGGCCTTCGGCCTGAAGCTGACCTTCTGCTTCGACCTGGCCGAGGGCGAGTACCACACCAACGTGGTGATGGCCCTGCTGGCCAGCCGCGCCGCCATCCTCGCGGTCGACGGTTTCGCCGATGCCGCCGTCCCCGAAGCCATCGCCAGCGCATACGGGGGCCGGGTGCTGTGGCTGACCCCGGAGCAGAAAACCGCCTTCGCCGGCAACGCCATCACCCTGGCCGAACACCGCGTATGGATGAGCGCCCGTGGCGCCGCCAGCCTCGCGGCCGGACAGCGTGAACACCTGGCCCGCTGGGGATTCGACATCGGCTGCGTCGACCTGGGCGAGATCGAGAAGGCCGGCGGCAGTTTGCGATGCTGCGTGGCGGAGGTGTTTTGACGGGGATCGGGACCCGGGACCCGGATCCCGATCTTCGATGAGGACGCCGCGAGTGTCACGGTTTCAGGGATTCCGGCAGGTCCCGCTGTCGGAACTGGCCCTCCTTCCGCTCGGCGCGCCTCCAAAAAACCGGTATCCCTCTGAAAACCAGCCACTTTTCGGGAACGGCCCATGGCCGCCCCCGCACAGGGCTCAGGAAGCCTCCGCACCGGCGGGGACGACTTTGCCGCCGGAGCGCTGATCGGCGGCCTGGCGCAGTTTTTTCACGTCCACGGGGCGAATGCCCTGGATACGGCAGGGGAAATTGCCGCCATGCACGATGACACTGTCCAGGCCGGTGCTGACCTGGCCGGTGTGCGATGTCAGGCCGATGGCCTGGCTGAACGGCAGGTCCGGGCACATGCCCACATCCAGCAACCAGGCCCGGTTGGGACGGGTATAGATCAACACTTCACGGTCGCCCAGCGGCTCCCAGGAGTACAGGGTTTCGGCCATGTAGCGGAACGAACCCACCGGATCACCGGCCGCGGCGTGCACGGCCTGGGCATGGGCCTGTTCGCGCTCGGCACGGGCCTGGGTGGCCGCACAACCGGCCAGGGCAAGAAACGAGGCGGCCAGCAGGCCGCAGATCAGGTATTTCATGGCGTACTCCGGCAATGGAGGCAACAGGCCATGCAACGCCCGGCGTGCCCTCGCGTTGACGCGGCCTGAACCGCGCCGGGGCCGTGGTTCAGGAAGCAAACGTGCCGCTGATGCCGTCCAGGCGATGCACGTGGGTGATCTGGTCCAGCCAGATATGGCGCTCGCCACCCGGCGCGGAAGCATCTTCCAGGCGCAGCACGCCGTTGAGTCCTTCCTTGCCGCCACGGTCACGAAACGCCTGCACGGTGGGACGGATGCATACGATGCCGCTGTACTGCGTGTTGTCCTGACAGGTCACCGACACCCGCGCATTGCCCGGCAGGCGGAGGATCAGGGCTTCAAGCCGCTTGACGGCAGCCGAATCGGTGTGGACGGTTGGCGCATGCTGGCCCATGGTGGAAATGTCCTTGCGGAAGTTGGCCGTATTCTAGCCAGTTTGCAGACGAGTGGATGCCGGAAGGGCGCACCGCCCGCGCGTGGCCCCGGCCGGCATGCCGGAAACCGTCGCGCGGGAGGCGGCCGACTTGCCGCTCAGAGCGACATCGGGTTGGGCCTGTCCTGGTCGAGGCCCAGGTCCTTGATGGCCTTGCTCACCACCGAGGCCTTGATGGCGCCGTCCGCGGCCAGCGCCGACAGCGCCGCATGGACGATCCAGCGGTGGTCGATCTCGAAGAAGTCACGCAGCGCGTCGCGGGTGTCGCTGCGGCCGTAGCCGTCGGCACCCAGCGCAATGTAATGCCGGCCCTCGGGAATGAACGCACGCACCTGGTCGGCCACCGCGCGCACGTACTCGGTGACGGCCACCACCGGACCGGCGTGACCGGACAGGCACTCGGTGACGTACGGCACGCGCGGCTTCTTGGCTTCGGGATGCAGGCGGTTGTGGCGCTCGCAGTCGAAGCCGTCACGCGACAGTTCGCTGAAGCTGGGGCACGACCACACATCGGCCTTGACGCCGTAGTCCTTCTCCAGCACTTCCGCGGCATGGATGGCATCGCGCAGCGAACCGCCCGCGCCCATCAGCTGCACGCGCGGCGCCTTCTTGTCCGCCGCGGCCTCCTGGAACAGGTACATGCCCTTGACGATGCCGTCGTAGCTGCCTTCGGGCATGTCGGGGTGGGTGTAGTTCTCGTTGGTCGTGGTCATGTAATAGAACACGTCCTGCTGATCCTGATACATCTCCTTGACGCCTTCGTGCAGGATCACGGCCACCTCGTAGGAGAAGGTGGGGTCGTAGGCGCGGCAGTTGGGGATGGTACCGGCCAGCAGCGGCGAGTTGTTGTCCGAATGCTGCAGCCCCTCGCCGGGGAAGCTCGCACCCGCGGTCGCGCCGATCAGGAAACCGCGCGCGCGCTGGTCGCCACCGGCGAAGATCAGGTCGCCCACGCGGCGGAAGCCGAAGAACGAGTAGTAGATGAAGAACGGCAGCATCGGCACGTTGGAAACCGAATAGCTGGTACCGGCGGCGATCCAGGCCGACACGCCGCCGGCCTCGCTGATGCCCTGCTGCAGCACCTGGCCGTCCTCGGCCTCGCGGTAATACAGCAGCTGGTCGGCATCCTGCGGACGATACTTCTGGCCGAACGGCGCATAGATGCCGATCTGGCGGAACATGCCTTCCATGCCGAAGGTGCGCGCCTCGTCGGCCACGATCGGCACCACGCGCGGGCCGATCTTCTTGTCGCGCAGCAGCAGGTTCATGCCGCGCACCAGCGCCATGGTGTTGCTGATTTCGCGCTCGCCCGTGCTCTTGGTGATGGACTTGAAGGCGTCCATGGTCGGCGCCGGCAGCGAAACGGACGACTTCTCGCGCCGCTGCGGCAACGCGCCGCCCAGCTCGCGGCGGCGTTCGAGCATGTACTTGACCTCGTCCGAATCCGCGCCCGGATGGTAGTACGGCACGGCGTCGGGGCCCTCGCCCTCGATCTGCTCGTCGTCGATGGGAATGTTGAAACGCTCGCGGAAGACGCGGATCGCCTCGTTGTCCATCTTCTTGGCCTGGTGCGCGATGTTCTGCGACTCGCCGGCCTCGCCCATGCCGTAGCCCTTGACCGTCTTGGCCAGGATCACGGTGGGCATGCCCTCGGTGTGGACGGCCGCGTGGTAGGCCGCGTACACCTTGTGCGGATCGTGGCCGCCGCGGTTCAGGCGCCACACGTCGTTGTCGGACAGGTTGGCGACCATGGCCGCCGTTTCCGGATACTTGCCGAAGAAGTGCTCGCGCGTGTAGGCGCCGCCGAAGGCCTTGCAGGCCTGGTATTCGCCATCCACGGTTTCCATCATCAGCTTGCGCAGCACGCCCTTGGTGTCGGCGG
>CAZMXV010000018.1:0-25313 GCA_964570295.1 uncultured Rhodanobacteraceae bacterium | reverse complement strand
AGGTCGACAACCTGCGCTCGGACCTGGGTGCCATCCAGAACCGCTTCGAGTCGGCCATCGACAACCTCAGCACCACCACCACCAACCTGTCGGCCGCGCGCTCGCGCATCGAGGACGCCGACTACGCGGTGGAGGTGAGCAACATGACCCGCGCGCAGATCCTGCAGCAGGCGGGCACGTCGGTGCTGTCGCAGGCCAACCAGGTGCCGCAGACGGTCCTGTCGCTGCTGCGCTGATCAAAGCCGGGCGGGTCTCGCCTCCTTTCCCCTGCACCCGCCCGCACTTTCATGGCCCCGCTTCGGCGGGGCCGTTTTTTTTGACTTCCCGCGGAAGACGGCCAGACTGTTCCCGCCAGACAGGGGGACTGTCTGCGGTTCGATGTGGTTCCGCTCAAGAAACTTCCACGCGCGCCGATGCGGGAGCATGGCCTCCGACTTTCACCGGACACAGGCCACCCCGGGGCCGGCATGACCCGATGCGGCCGGCACTCGCGAACCGGTCAAGGGGAATCCCGACGCCGCCCTGGCATCCCAGGCCAATCTCCACGGCCCGGATGTGGTGACGCTGCCGGGCCGCGAGTGACTACACCTGCATATTCATGATTTCCTTGTAGGCACCCACCAGGCGATTGCGCATCTGCACGCCCATCTGGAAGGCCAGGCTGGCCTCCTGGGTGTCGATCATCACGTCGTGCAGGGCCACGCCGGGCTTGCCGGCCTGAAAGTCCATGGCCTCGGCGCGTGCCGTCTGCTGCACGTCGTTGATGCGCTCCAGCGAGGCTTTCAGCGCCTGGCCGAAGCCGGCGGTACCGGTGGTTTCAGGCGCCCCGGACGAAGCCGTGCCGGCCTGGGTCGCCAGTGACCGCATCTGTTCGATCATGCCCTGCATGTTCACCGCGCTCATGGATGCTCTCCTCGACGGAACAGCGCTCAGGCTAGCAGTGCGCCAGTAACGGCCATCGCGGCAAATGGCAACAAAAAAACCGGCTTTTCACCCCTTTGGCAAAAAGGGCGCTGCCCATAATGGACGACACCCGCCCCGCCGGCCGCGTGCAGCTTCGTCCGGGGCCTGGCCTGCCGGTCGAGAGCTTGTTGCCATGACATACCCACAGCCTTCCACATCCGCCACCTTCCACGGCACATCGCCGGGGGCATGCCGGTGAGCGAGGGTGCCGACAACGCCGGCGGTCCGGGGCTGCATGCCCAGGCCGGGCGCGCCCTGGCCTGGGTCCGGAGCAACCCGCTGGTGCCCCTGCTGACAGCCGGCGCCGCCGTGATCGCCATTGTGGTGGTACTGCTGCTGTGGGCCGGCGGCCCGGACTACCGCGTGCTCTACAGCAACCTCGACGACAGCGACGGCGGCAGCATCATCAGCGCGCTCGAACAGCGCGGCGTGCCGTACCGCTTCGCGCAAGGCGGCCACGCCCTGCTGGTGCCCGCCGACAAGGTCTACGACCTGCGCCTGCGCCTGGCCGAACAAGGCCTTCCGCACTCGGGCAACGTCGGCTTCGAAATCATGGACAAGCAGTCGTTCGGCATCAGCCAGTTCGCCGAACACGTGAACTTCCAGCGCGGCCTGCAAGGCGAGCTGGCCAGCTCGATCGAGGTGCTGCAGCCGGTGGCGCACGCCCGCGTGCACCTGGCACTGCCCAAGGACTCGGTGTTCATCCGCGAACAGAAACCGGCCAAGGCCACCGTGATTCTCACCCTGCACCCCGGCCGTGCGCTGAGCGGGGGCCAGGTCGACGCCATCGTGCACATGGTCTCGTCCAGCGTGCGCGAGCTGACACCGGACAACGTCACCGTGGTCGACCAGAACGGCCACCTGTTGTCGCGCAACGGCAGCAAGACCGGTCTGGACGGCTCGCAGCTGGACTACGTGCGCGAGGTGGAAAGCGGCTACCAGCACCGTATCGAAAGCATCCTCGCGCCCATCCTCGGGGCCGGCAACGTGCACGCGCAAGTCACCGCGCAGCTGGATTTCAGCCATCGCGAGGAAACCGCCGAGCACTACACGCCCAACCAGGGCGATCATCCGGCCGCCGTACGCAGCCGCCAGGCCACCACCTCGTGGTCCGGGGACGACGCCCTCAAAGGCGGCATCCCGGGCGCCCTGACCAACATGCCGCCGGGCATCGCCGCCTCGCCCATCGACAACGGGGACACCGCGGACGGCGACGCCGACGCCTCCACCACGGACGCGGCCGACGACACCCCCTCCCGCGGCGACGTGCACCGCGAAAACACCACCAATTACGAGGTCGACCGCAGCATCGTCCACACCCGCTACCGCCAGGGTGGCATCAAGCGCCTTTCCGTGGCCGTGGTGGTCAACTACCGGCAGGAGACGCAGGAAGACGGCAGCCTCAAGGCGGTTCCCCTGGACGACACCGCCATGCGGCAGATCACCGAACTGACCCGCCAGGCCATGGGCTTCTCGACCGCCCGGGGCGACAGCCTGGAAGTGGTCAACAGCGCGTTCACCGAACCCGCGCAACCGGTGGTCCGCGATGCCTGGTGGCAGCAGGCGGACTGGATGCCGGCACTGGTGACATGGGGTCGCTACCTGCTGGTGCTGGCGGCGCTGCTGCTGCTGTACCGGCTGGTGCTGCGGCCTCTGCTGCAACGCCTCCTGGCGGATGCGAAGGCACACCCGGAGACGCCGGCGACCACCACGCCCGAGGCCGAACCGGACGACACGCCTCCGCCCCGCCCGCGCCGCCACCAGGCCTCCGCCTACGAGCACAACCTGCGTGACCTGAAGCAGCGCGCCGAGGAAGACCCCGCGATGATCGCCATGATCGTGCGTGGCTGGTTGAAGCAGCATGACTGACGGCAGCCCGACATGAGCAACAGCACCCAGAACATGAGCAACCTGCGGCGCAGCGCGATCCTGCTGTTGACCCTGGACGAGGAAACCGCCGCCGCCGTGCTGCGCCATCTGCCCGCGCGCGACATCCAGGAAGTGAGCCAGCAGATGGCGCGCCTGGAAAACATTTCCCACGAGGAAATGCGCCAGGTCCTGGACGACTTCCAGGACGAGGCCGAGCAGTACGCCGCGCTCAACCTCAACTCCACGGAACACATCCGGGCGGTGCTGGAAAAGGCGCTGGGCGCGGAGCGCGCGGCCACGCTGCTGGACGACATCCTGGAAACCAACCAGTCCGACTCCGGCATCGACTCGCTGAACCTGATGGAAGCCTCCACAGTGGCCGAAATGATCCGTGAGGAACACCCGCAGATCATCGCCACCATCCTGGTGCACCTGGAACGTCGTCAGGCCGCGGAAGTGCTGGAGCTTTTCGAGGAAAAGCTGCGCAACGACGTGGTGCTGCGCATCGCCACCTTCAGCGGCGTGCAGCCGGCGGCCCTGCAGGAGCTCACCGAGGTGCTGGGCAAGATGCTGGACGGCCAGAACCTGCGGCGCAGCAAGATGGGCGGGGTGCATACCGCGGCGGAAATTCTCAACCTGATGAACTCCAGCCTGGAGGAGTCGGTGATCCAGAGCGTGCGCACCCACAGCGCCGACCTGGCACAGAACATCATCGACGAGATGTTCCTGTTCGAGAACCTGCTGGACATGGACGACCTGAGCATCCGCACGCTGCTCAAGGAAATCGACGCCAATAGCCTGCGCATCGCCCTCAAGGGCGCGCCGGAAGCCCTGTGCGACAAGTTCCTCAACAACATGACGGCGCGCGCGGCCCAGCTGTTGCGCGACGACATGGAGGCCAGCGGCCCGATACGCCTGTCGCAGGTGGAAAATCGCCAGAAGGAAATCCTGCAGGTGGTGAGGCGCCTGGCCGACAGCGGCAAGATCGAACTGCACGGCGGGGACGACAGCTATGTCTGAGTCGGCCCGGCCCGCCACCGGCGCGTGGAAGCCCTGGCGCATGGACGAATTGGCGCGTCCGCCCCGCCCGGCACCGAACGGCGGGGAAGCGCCCCAACGCTTCCGCCAGCAGGCGGAGCTGGAAGAACTGCGCGAAAACGCGCGCCGGCAAGCCCGGCGGGAAGGGTACGAGGCCGGCTTCGCCGAGGGCCGCGAACAGGGCTACCGCGACGGGCTGGAGCAGGGCCGCGAGACCGGCCGCAAGGAACTCGACGCCGAACGTGATGCCCTGCTCGCCCACATGAACGCCCTGCTCCAGGGCATGCAGCAGGCCCTTGAACAGGCCGAAACCGACATCGGCGATGCCCTGGTGGACGTCGCCCTGGCCACCGGCCTGCGTCTTGCCGGCGAGGCCATCGAGAAGCGGCCGGAACAGATCCTGGAACGGGTCCACGAATTGCTGCGGGAGGAACCCCTGTTCGGCAGCCGGCCACGCCTGTGGCTGCACCCCGAGGACCTTGCCCTGGTTGAATCGCGGCTGGCGGACGAGCTTGCCGCCGCCGGCTGGAAGGCCGTGCCGGATGCCTCCATGCAACGCGGCGGCTGCCGCCTCACCGGCTCCGAAGGCGAGCTCGACGCCACCCGCGAGACGCGCTGGCAGGCACTCCTGGCCCACGCCCGGCGCACCCGCGGGCACGGCGCCAAAGGTGCGGAGGCGGGAGCCACGCCATGACCACGATGCCACTCCCCGGCCACGCCGAACCCTGGCGCCATGCCCTGGGCAAGGTGCGCCAGCGTATCGATGCCGTGCCGCACTGCCGCGCCAGCGGCCGCGTCGTGCGCGCCACCGGCCTGGTCCTGGAGGCCGTGGGCCTGCGCGTGCCGCTGGGCAGCGGCTGCCGCATCGAACTTTCCGCCGGCGGCCACGAAGCACCCCGCTTCGCCGATGCCGAGGTGGTGGGCTTTTCCGGCGAGCGGCTGTTCCTGATGCCGTTGGCCGAGGTAGGCGGGCTGGCCCCGGGAGCACGCGTGTTTCCGCTCGGCGACGGCACCACTGCCGGCGCGCGGCGCTATCCGCTGGGAGAGGCGCTGCTGGGACGGGTGGTGGATGGCAACGGCCAGCCGCTGGACGGCCTCGACGACCTGGGGGAACTGCCGCACGGCCCCCTCAAGACGCCCGTGCTGAACCCGCTGCGGCGCGCGCCCATCGACACCCGCATCGACGTCGGCATACGTGCCATCAACACCCTGCTGTGCATCGGCCGGGGCCAGCGCATGGGGCTGTTCGCGGGCTCCGGCGTCGGCAAGTCGGTGCTGCTGGGCATGATGGCCCGCTACACCAGCGCGGACCGCATCGTGGTGGGCCTGATCGGCGAGCGCGGTCGCGAGGTCAAGGACTTCATCGACAACATCCTGGGTACCGAAGGGTTGCGCCGTTCCGTGGTGGTGGCCGCACCCGCCGACACCTCGCCGCTGCAACGCCTGCAGGGCGCCGCCTACGCCACGCGCCTGGCCGAGGATTTCCGCGACCGGGGCCACAGCGTCCTGCTGATCATGGACTCGCTGACCCGCTATGCCATGGCCCAGCGCGAAATCGCCCTGGCCATCGGCGAACCGCCGGCCACCAAGGGCTACCCGCCCTCGGTATTCGCCATGCTGCCCGCGCTGGTGGAGCGTGCCGGCAATGCCGAACACGGCGGCGGCTCGATCACCGCTTTTTATACCGTGCTCACCGAGGGCGACGACCAGCAGGACCCGATTGCCGACTCGGCCCGCGCCATCCTGGACGGGCACATCGTGCTGTCGCGCCAGCTGGCCGAATCCGGGCACTACCCCGCCATCGACATCGAGGCCTCCATCAGCCGCGCCATGACCGCCCTGGTCGACGACGAGGAACTGCGCCAGGCACAGCACCTCAAGCAACTGTTCTCGCTGTACCAGCGCAACCGCGACCTGATCGGCGTGGGCGCCTACAGCCCCGGCCATGATGTGCAACTGGACGAGGCCGTGGCGCGCCATCCCGGCATCGAACGTTTCCTGCGCCAGTCCATCCACGAGCGTGCCGACATCACGGGCTCGCGCCTGGCCCTGGCGCAATTGATGGGTGGCGCCACCACCTGATTCCCGGAGTCTGCCCATGAAGCCTTCCAATCCGCTGGACATCCTGATCGAGGAAAGCCGCAAGGCCCGTGACCGGGCCGGGCGCACACTGGCCGAGGACCGCACCACCCAGCAACAGGCCATGCGCCAGCTGGAAGCCCTGCATCGTTACCGGCAGGAGTATGGCCGCAAGCTGCACGACGCCCTGTGCCAGGGCATGGACGCGATCGCACTGGACAACTACCGCCGTTTCATCCACTCGCTGGAAAACGCCATCGGCACCGCCGGTCAGAATCTCGAGCAGCGCACGCAGAAGGTCGCTGTCAGCCAGCAGCACTGGCAGCACCAGCAAAAGCGCCTGTCCTCCTACGACACCCTGGCCCATCGCCGGACCTTGCGTGAACAGCAGGCCGAGGCCCGCCGCGAACAACGCCGCAACGACGAGTTTTCCAACAACCAACAAGCCCGCCTGCGCACCCGCCAGGACGGAACGCCCCGCTGACGGAAGCCGACCCATGGACATCGCCGCCCTGCCCCGCCTCCCGACCGCCACCGATAGTGCCCCGGATGCCGTGCCGCCCCGCCAAGGCGATGCCGCCGCCTTCACCGCCGTGCTGCACGCGGCGGAAGGGGCGGGCGACCTTGCCGCCGTCGAGGGCCTGGTCCGGCTGCGCACGGCGCGGCTGCCGAAACTGCCGGAAACACCGGCGGACTCCGGCACGCCCTGGATCATCGACGCGCACGCCCTGGCACCCCCGGCCGTGGATGCCCACGGAACCGAAACCGCCGCCGTGGAACAGGGCGGCGAAGGCAAGGGCGGCCCGCGGGACGACCACGCGAAGAAGCCCCTGCAAGCGGCAGCCGCGGGCATGCCGACACCCCCCACCCTCCTGGCCGCTCCCGTTGCCGGCACCGCCATTCCGGCCGATGCCGGTGTACCGGCACCCGACGGCACACCGGCGGCAGCTCCCCTCGCCGGCAACCTCCGCCGTACCGCGCACCCTCTGCGCACGGCGGACGACGGCCCGGCTTCGCCACCGACCGGCCCTGCCACCACCATCCGCGACGCCGCCACGACCGCGACCGGCACCCCGCTCACAGGTGCCGCGAACGCATCCCCCGTCCACACTCCGCCTGCCGCACTCCCGGGCGTCGACGCGGTGGCCGCGCCGCAGGCCGCGACCAGCCTGCCGGGCAGCCCCTCCGTCGCCCACGCGACCGCTCCGGCTGCCGGAACTCCGACGCCGCCACCCACGACCCTGCTGCAGGCGCCGGTGGGCACGCCGGCGTGGCAACAGGAACTTGGCCAGCAACTGATCCGGCTCGGCCGCCATGGCGACCATCAGGTGCGCCTGCAACTGCACCCGGCCGAACTCGGCACCCTGCAGGTCCACCTGCACTTCCACCACGACCACGCGCAGGCCCAGTTCCTCGCCGCGCACGCCCAGGCGCGCGACGCCATCCAGCAGGCGCTGCCGCAATTGCGCGAGGCCTTCGCGCAGCACGGCATCGCGCTGGGCGAGGCGATGGTCGGTCAGCAGCAACAGCATCCGCAGGAGCGCGATGCTTCCGGACAGATGGCGCCGTGGGCGGGAGAATCCGGTGGCGACATTGCGCCGACGGGTGCCGAGACGCGCACCCCCGTGCACCCCGCCCCCCTGCCGCTCCGGATCGGCGGGGTCGATCTCTACGCCTGAGGCCGTACGTCACCCAGGCCCCACTCCTTGCCGCACCGTGTGACGCGGCCGCGAGCCCGCCCTTGTACCCGCGCCATGCACCACTCCCGGCACGGACCGGACCAAAGCCGAAGATAAGGCCCAATACGCGAGCCTTTTCCCGCCATGGCCGCACCGGTGGCAACGGCATACTGCGGTTGTCTCAACGCCTTCCAACACACGGGTGATACATGGCCGCTGCGCAATCGGGCAAAAGCAAGTTCTGGGTGACCCTCACCCTGGTCCTGGTGGTGGCCCTGGGCGGTGCCGTCGGCACCGCATGGTTCCTCCTGGGCAACCCGCCCGTCAACGCCGCGCCACATGCCGCGGGCACGTCCGGGGCCCGGCCCGTGTTCTACAACCTGGAGCCGTTCACCGTGAACCTGAAAAGCGGGGCCTACGGGGATCAGCTGTTGTACGTGGGCATCACGCTGGAAGTCGGCAACATGGCAACCCGCCAGTACCTGCAGGAGCATCTCCCGCAAGTGCGCAACCGCCTGTTGATGGTCCTGTCCGGGCAGGAAGCCGGCACGTTGATCAGCCGCAAGGGCAAGCAGCAGCTGGCCACGCTCATCCGCCAGGCGCTCAACGAGCCCCTTGCCGGAAAACCCGCCGGCATGCAGGTGGACAGTGTCCTTTTCACGCAGTTCATCGTGCAGTGAGGAGAGGCGGCGATGGCCCAGGATGACCTGCTTTCCCAGGAAGAAATCGATGCCCTGCTCAACGAGCCCGGCAGCGACGACAGTCTGGACAAGGAAGCCGGAAAGAACCGCATCCGCCCCTATGACCCGGCCACCCAGCACCGGGTGATCCGCGAGCGCCTGCACGGTCTGGACATCATCAACCAGCGCTTCGCGCGGCACTTCCGGGTCGGCCTTTTCAACCTGATCCGGCGCAGCGCCGACATCACCATCGACACCATCCAGTACCAGAGCTACAAGGACTTCGTCCGCAACGTGCCGGTACCCACCAACCTCAACCTGGTGACGATGAAGCCCCTGCGCGGCACCGCGCTGGTGGTGTTCCCGCCCAACCTCATCTACCTGGTGGTGGACAACCTGTTCGGTGGCGACGGCCGCTTCGTGACCAAGTCCGAGGGCCGCGAGTTCACCAATACCGAGCAGCGCATCATCCGCCGCCTGCTGAACCTGGCCATGGACAACTACCAGCGCAGCTGGCGCACCGTGTACCAGGTGGACCTTGCCTTCGTGCGCTCGGAGATCCAGGCCAAGTTCGCCAACATCACCAATTCGCCCAACGAGATCATCGTCAATACCACCTTCCACATCGACGTGGGCAGCCTCAGCAGCTATTTCCAGATCTGCATGCCCTACTCGATGATCGAGCCGCTGCGCGACATCCTGCTGCATCCCGCCGTGGGCTCGACCGACAGCCACGACCAGGGCTGGACGCAGCGCATGGCCGGCAAGATCCGCCACTCGCATGTGGAAGTGGTGGCCGAATTCGTCACCGTTCCGACCCGTCTGAAGCAGGTGATGGCGCTGAAGCCCGGCGACGTGCTGCCCATCGACCTGCCGGACCTGATCACCGCCCGCGTCGACGACGTTCCCGTACTGGAATGCGAATACGGCAGCCATGAAGGGCAGCGCGCCCTGCGCGTACGGCGCGTCATCAACCACGCGCACGTCGACGAAGCCGTCTCCGACACCACCTTCACCCGGGACGCGACAGCCCCCGCCGAGGACCCCGACCATGAGTGACTCCAGCAAGCCCGATCCGGCCGCCTCCAAGGCCGGCAAGAAACGGAAGAAGACGTCCGCCGCGCCAGCCACGCCCCCGCCGCCGGCCGCCGACGACGTGTGGGCCGAGGCCCTGGCCGAACAGGAAGCCGCAGCCGCCGACAGCAGCGATGCCGAACCCGCCGCGCCAGCCCGCAAAGCCGGCGACGACGTGTTCCGCCCGTTCGACGCGGACAACGGCGCCGCCGGCAGCCGTGAGCTCGAGATGATCATGGACATCCCGGTGCGGTTGAGCGTGGAACTGGGCCGGACCCGCCTCACCATCAAGGAATTGCTGGAACTGGCCCAGGGCTCGGTGGTGGAGCTGGACGGCCTGCCCGGCGAGCCGATGGACATCCTCATCAACGGCTATCTCATCGCCCAGGGCGAAGTGGTCGTGGTCGAGGACAGGTACGGCATCCGCATCTCCGAAATCGTCACCCCCTCGACCCGGCTGCAGAAGCTGAACCGCTGACACGCCATGAACACTCCCGCCGTTCCCGCTTCCGTGCATGCGCCGCTGTCATCCGGCACCGCCGGCCTGGACGGCATGGCGGCCCTGGGCAAGGTCGCCTTCGCCCTGCTGGTGATCATGGCCGTGATCTTCGCCTGCGTCTGGCTGCTGCGCCGTTTCGGCATGGGCCGCGGCGCGCCCGGCCGGCACCTGAAGGTGGTCGCGGGGCGCGCCCTCGGCCACCGCGAGAAAGTGGTGATCATCGAAGTCGAGGACACCTGGCTGGTGCTCGGCGTCACGCCGGGCCAGGTCAACAAGCTGCATGAGCTGCCGGCGCGTTCGGCCCCGGCCACGCCACCCCCGCCAACTCCGGAAGGCGGCACGGGCTTCGCCAGACGTTTTGCCGAGGCCCTGCGGCAGAACATGCAGCGTGGCCGGTCATGAGCCGGATCACGCAACGGGCATGGCATCGCGTCCGGCCACTGGTTGCCCCGCCCTCCCTGCCGACCCCGGCCAGGGCACTGGCCTGGGTACTGGCTTTCGGACTGGCCCTGCTCCTGCCGCAACTGGTGCACGCCACGCCACTGCCGGGACTGACCAGCACGCCCACCGCCGACGGCGGCCAGCAATGGTCGATCGAATTGCAGACGCTGCTGCTGCTGACCAGCCTGGCCTTCATTCCGGCGCTGCTGCTGATGATGACCAGTTTCACCCGCATCATCATCGTGCTGAGCCTGCTGCGCACCGCCATGGGCACCCAGTCCGCGCCGCCCAACCAGGTGCTGCTGGGGCTGACACTGTTTCTGACCTTCTTCGTGATGGCGCCCACCTTCAACCGCGCCTACGACACCGCCTGGGTACCGCTCAGCAACGGCGACATCAGCACCGCCCAGGCCCTGGAAACCGGTGCCAAACCGTTCCGCAAGTTCATGCTGGAGCAGACCCGCGAATCCGACCTGGCGCTGTTCGCACGCCTGGCCGGGGTCGGCCCCCTGAACGGCCCGGACGACGTGCCGTTGCGCGTGCTGGTGCCCTCCTACGTCACCAGCGAATTGAAAACCGCGTTCCAGATCGGCTTCACCATCTTCATACCGTTCCTGATCATCGACCTGGTGGTGGCCAGCGTGCTGATGTCGCTGGGCATGATGATGGTGCCGCCGGCCACCATTTCGCTGCCCTTCAAGCTGATGTTGTTCGTGCTGGTCGATGGCTGGCAACTGATCATCGGTTCGCTGGCGCAGAGTTTCTTCACCTGATGCACGCGGGAGGATGCCGTGTCCCCTGAAACCGTGATGAGCCTGTCGCACCAGGCGATGATGGTGGCCCTGACGCTGGCCGCGCCGCTGCTGCTGGCGGCACTGGCCATCGGCCTGCTGATCAGCCTGTTCCAGGCCGCCACCCAGATCAACGAGATGACGCTCTCGTTCATTCCCAAGATCCTGGGGGTGTGCGTGGTGCTGATCGTTGCCGGACCATGGCTGATCTCGGTGATCGTCGAGTACACCAGGGCGCTGTTCCAGAACCTGCCGTTGCTGGTGAACTGAGGCGGCGCGCGCCACGGCCATGCTGACCCTGACTTCCGCGCAACTGCATGTCTGGATGGTGGCCTTTCTCTGGCCGTTTATCCGTCTGGCCGGCTTCATCATGGTGGCACCACTGCTCGGCCATTCCAGCGTGCCACGCATGGCCAAGGTGGGCCTGGCCGCCCTGGTCACCGTGGTGGTGGCGCCCGGGCTGCCGCCGCTGCCGGACGTGCCGATATGGTCGTGGGCCGGCCTGGGCATCATCGTCGAGCAGTTGCTCATCGGTGTGGCCCTGGGCATGGTGCTGCGTATGGTGTTCGCCGCCATCATGGCCGCCGGCGACTTCATCGGCCTGCAGATGGGCCTGGCCTTCGCCACGTTCGTCTCGCCCGATTCCGGCGCCAACACCATGATTCTGGCGCGGCTGTTCTACATGATCAGTCTGCTGATGTTCCTGGCCCTGGACGGCCACCTGATGGTGATCGAAACCCTGGCTTTCAGCTTCCGCGCCCTGCCCGTCGGCTACGCGGGGCTGGACATGGGCGGTTTCGACATGCTGGTGCGCTTCGGCAGCACCATTTTCTCGGCCGGCCTGCTGCTGGCCCTGCCGCTGGTGGCGGCATTGCTTATCGTGAACCTCTGCCTGGGCATCCTGAACCGCTCGGCACCGCAGATGACGGTGTTCTCGGTGGGCTTTCCCACCTCGCTGACCCTGGGCCTGTTCCTGCTCAGCGTGCTGATGAACGACCTCGGCCGCTATCTGGAAGCGCTGTTCGGCCGGGGCCTGGAAACGCTGCAGCTGCTGCTGCAGGCGATGGCCCCGCTGCCTTGAAGGCGGCGCCCGCCCCATGCCTCACAACAGGTTGAACAGGCTCATTTCCTTCATGCTGACGAACGTCTTCTGGGCCGCCTGGAGCCCGACCGCGCGCAGGCTGTATTCGGAAATGGCGACGGTGTAGTCCAGGTCCACCAGGTCGGACCGGGTCTGGGCGTAGTTGAGCTGACGGTTGGAGGCAACCTTGTCGACCACGTCCAGTTCGTTGAGGCGCGAACCCACGGAGGCACGCACCATGAGCACGTTGTCCAGGCTGTGGTCGAACTCGCGCATCACGTTGCCGAGAGTGTTGGCCAGCGCCGCCTTGTCGGTTTCGGTGGCGGCCGGCTTTTCGAGCACGGCCAGCGCCTTCTCGAACGTGCGGAACAGGTCCGTGTTCATGTTCTCGGCCTTGTCCACGGTGATCTTGTCGCCGGCGGCGGGTTGGCCTTCGAGGGTCAGCGACAGGCCGGCATGCGTGATGCCCTGGCCGGAAGTGTAGGGACGGGCCGGTTGCAGGACCTGCCCGGAAGCATCCTGGATGGTGTACTGCGCCTGCCCGTCGGCATCGGTGCCGAAGACGATGCTGAACGCCTCGCCATGGCCCGGCGCCCCGTTGTCGACGACATCCGGCCCCTTGAAGGTCACGCTGCCGGCATTGCCGGTATCGGCCACGGCCATGAAGCCGACGGCACCGTCCGTGCCCTGGAATACCGTGATGCCGTTGTCGTCCACGTTCATCAGGCGCGAGGCGTCAATGCGCTGCTGGCGGTTGTTGGCATCGCCCACGTACATCACCCCGCCGCTGTCCCCACCCTTGACGAACGGCGCGGTACGGTTCTGGTGTCCGCCGAACAGGTAACGGCCATTGCCGTCGGTGGCGTTGGCCTGGCCCAGCACGCTTTCATAGACGCCCCGCAACTGGCTGGCCACCGAGGCACGGTCGGCATCGCTCAGGGTGCCGTTGGCGGCTTCGATGATCAGTGTCTTGGCGCTGGTCACGGCATCACAGATGCTGTTGAGGACGCTTTCCTCCATGGACAGCGCATTGCGTGCCCCGACCCGGCTGTCGGCAAACTGGCTGGTGATGGCTTGCGCCTGACCCACCTGGACGGCATGCGAGGCGGCCTGCGGGTCGTCCGAGGGGCGCACCACGCGGCGTCCGGACGCCACCTGCTGGCCGACATGCAGCAGGGCCGCCTGCTGCTGGTTCAACGAACGCATGTTCTGGGAGTAGATGATCGGGGTACTGATACGCATGGTCTTTTTTCCTGTCGCTCAGCGCAGGCCGAGGATGGCGTCGAGAATGGAGGAGCCGGCCTGGATCACCTTGGCGTTGGCCTGGTAATACTGCTGCAGACGCAACAGGTTGGCGGCTTCCTCGTCCAGGTTGACGCCCGATTCGGACTGCTGCACCGCGGTGAGCTGGTCGCTCAGGCCCTGCTGCGCGGTCAGGTTGACCTTGACGATGTTGGTGCGGTTGCCCACATCGCCGACCAGGGTGGCATACGCCTGGTTGAAGCTGGCCCGACCGCCAACCAGCGACTGGCTCTGCAGGTCCTCCAGCGCCAGCGCGGTCTCGTTGTTGCCGCTGCCGCCCGAAGCGCCGGCCGCGGCGATGCGGTCGGTGTCGTGGATGAGGTTTTCGAAGCCTCCGGCCGCCGTGCGCACGGGCTGGACCAGAAAACGGTCGCCATCGGCCAGGCCGGCAGGGTCCACGGTCACGACGACGCCGCCGAAACGCAGCTGGTTGTCGCCATCGAGGGGCATCGTCAGGCTCTCGCCGGTGTCCCGCCGCGTGATGCTGAACTCGCCGCTGGCGGCGTCGTAGCGCATGTCGTAGTCGGCGCCGGCGAGCTCGTCCATGGCGGCATCGTCGAACGCCACCGTCAACGTGGCGTTCCCGTCGTTGCGGGCATTGGCATACAGGCGCGGGCTGCCGACGCTGAACATGTCGCCGCCGGGTGCGCCGTCGTAATCCACGCCGTCGCGATGCACCGCGTTGATGGCGCCGGCGAAGGACACCGCCAACTGGCCCAGCCGGTTGCGGGTAGGCTCCAGGGTTTCGTTGCGGAACGTCATCAGGCCACCCAGCGTGCCGCCGGAGAACGTGCTGTCATCCAGCTCGATCAGGTTGCCGGCCGAGTCGCGATAGCCGACCACGGTACGCGTGGGATCACTGGACGAGCGCATGGTGGTCAGGTCGAACTGATGGTTGCCGCTGACCAGCGGCTGTCCGTTGCCGATGGAGATGTTGTAGCTGCCCTCGTCCTGCACGCTGGCGCGGATGTCCACGTGTTCGGCCAGTTCGGCCACCAGTTGGTCGCGCTGGTTGAGCAGGCTGTTGGGGGCCTCGCCCTGCCGGGCGCGAGCCAGCGCCACCTGTTTGTTGAGGTCGGCGATCTGGCGCGCGATGTTGTTGATCCGCGTGGTTTCGTCGTGGAGCTGGCCGTCGATGCCCTCGGCCATGTCGGCCAGGTAGCGGTCGAACGAACGGAACTGGGCGCCGAGCGTGTCGGCGCTGCCGATGACGCCCTGGCGCGCGGCCGGATCGGAGGGCGAACCGGCAAGATCGGCCAGGGAGGCGAAGAAGTCCTGCATCAACGGCGCCAGGCCGGCATCCTGGTCTGCCAGCAGGTCGTCGATCTGGCTGATCTGCGCATGGTAGGTGTCCAGTGCGCTGCTCTTGCTGTTGGCGCCATTGAGCTGGTGCGCCACGTAGCGGTCGAACTGGCGCTGCACATCCTCGACCTGCACGCCCTGGCCGCCGGAACGCCCGCCCAGCATCACCACCTCGCGGTTGTAGCCCGGGGTGTAGACGTTGCTGATGTTGTTGCTGGCGGCGTAGAAGGCGCTGCGCGCGGCATTCAGGCCACTCAGTCCGATGGAAAAAAGGCTCATCCCGGAAATTCCTCAAACGCGTGTCTTGTCTATCGGCACATGCCGGCCTTTCTTGAGCCGCCCGGTCGCCGGACCGGCATCGCGAGGGCCTCGTCCTGCCGGGGCGGACAGCGCGCCCGCAAGGGATTCGCAAGGGCGGCGGTCACAGGCAAAAGCTCCACTCCCTACAGCGTCGCCACGCGGTCGATGCGGCGCATGATGGAAATCAGTTTTTCCGCATACCGCGGATCGGTGGCGTAGCCGCAGGCCTGCAGCGCGTGCGCCGCCTGCTCGGGCGAACCGGCCCGGCGCACGGCGGCATAGCGCGGGCTGCTCCCGATCAGCCGCGCGTGGTCGGCAAAGCTGTCGGCATAGGAGTCGTAGACGCGGAACGGTTCGCGCGCATGCAGCATGCGTCCGTCCACGTACTCCTGCGTGGCGTTGGCGGCGCTGTCGCCCTGCCAGCCGCGCCCGGCCTTGATGCCGAACAGGTTGTGGCTGCCGCCGCCGTCATCCGCCCTGGCCTCGTGCCGGCCCCAGCCGGTTTCCAGCGCCGCCTGCGCCAGTATCAGCAACGCCGGCACGCCGCTGGCGCGGGCCGCCGCCTCCGCCGCGCCGGAAAAGCGCCGCACGAAACGGTCATACACGCTGTTCGCACCGGCATCATCGCCGGTGGCACCCGAGGCTCCCGTCCCCGATACGGCCGCCACCGCCTGCCGCACGGAAGCGATCAGGCCCGACACCTTGTCGGAAGGCGCTGCCGCCTCCGGGGCGGCGGGCAACGGACGCGGCGGAGCGGCCATCGCGGCGGGGCGTGTCGCGGCACTCGCGGGTACGGCGTCGCGCCCCGTCTTCCCGGAAAGCTGGCGCACCAGCATGTCGGATTGCCCCAGGCCCTTGCCGGCCAGCTCCTGCGACAACTGCTGGTCCAGCAGCGAACGGTAAAAGCGCACCTGCCGGTTGTCGACCAGGTTCGACGACAGCCCCGCCTTGCGCATGCTTTTCAGCATCTGGTTCAGAAACAACGCCTCGAACTGGCGCGCCGCTTCCTTGAGCTGCGACTGCGGGTCCCTGACCGCCGCCCGCCTGAGGCCGTCCAGCCCCTTCACGTCCAGCGCGAAACGCGCGGTGTCCAGCGATCCCACGGCCATCACATCATCACCAGTTCCGCGTTCAGTGCGCCCGCGGCCTTCAGCGCTTCCAGAATCGACATCAGATCCTGTGGCGTGGCGCCCAACGCGTTGAGGGCGTCCACCACCTGCTTCAGGTCCGCGCCTTCCACCATGTTGATGCTGCCGGCCTGCTTCTGGATGCTGATGCGGCTGTTGGGCACGACGGCGGTACGGCCCCGGCTGAACGGCCCCGGCTGGCTGACCTGGTTCTCGGTGTCGATCACCACCGAGAGGTCGCCGTGGGCCACCGCCGCCGGCTGCAGAGTGACGCGTTGATTCAGCACCACGGAGCCGCTGCGGGCATTGATGACGACGCGGGCCGGAACGGCCTCGGGAGTCACGTCCAGGCGCTGGATGCGGGCCAGGAAATCCACGCGGCGGGCCGGGTCGACAGGGCCGTCGATCCGGATGCTGCGTGCATTTTCGGCGGCCGCGACGGGACGTCCGAAGGCCTGGTTGATGGCATCCGCCACCCGCTGGGCGGTACCGAAGCTGGCGCGCTTGAGCTGCAGTTGCAGCGTGCCGCCGTGGCGGCCCAGGTCCAGCGGCACGCCGCGCTCGACAATGGCGCCGTTGGCGATGGAACCACCGGCCTGCTGGTTGATCTGCACGCTGGAACCGGCGGAACTGGCGCCCGCGCCGCCCACCAGCAGATTGCCCTGGGCGACGGCGTAGGTGTGGCCGTCGAGCCCCTTCAGCGGCGTCATCAACAGGGTGCCGCCACGCAGGCTCTTGGCATTGCCGACCGACGACACCACCACGTCGATGCGCTGGCCGGGCGCCGCGAAGGCCGGCAAGCGGGCAGTGACCATCACCGCGGCGACGTTGCGCAACTGCATGTTGGTGCCATCCGGCACGCTGATGCCGAGCCGGGAAAACATGTTTTTCAGGCTCTGCGTGGTGAACGGCGTCTGCATGGTCTGGTCGCCGCTGCCGTCCAGCCCCACCACCAGCCCGTAGCCGACCAGCGCGTTCTCGCGCACCCCGGCGATGTCGGTCAGCTCGCCCACGGAACGCGCCTGCGCCGGCAGCGCCACGACACAAGCCAGCCATGCGGCCACCGCGAACACGGCACCCGTTCTCCATCCACCCGCCCGGCCGTGAATGCCTTTCATCGCCTCGTCCTCAGAATGGCCAGATGTTCAGCAGCACACGCTGCAGCCAGCCCATGTGCTGGGCCTCGCTGATATAGCCGTCGCCCACATACTCGATGCGCGAATCGGCCACACGGGTGGACAGCACGGAGTTGTCCGCGGCGATGGTGTTGGGATCCACCGTGCCGGCAAAGCGGATGTATTCGGTACCCTGGTTGATGGCGATCTGCTTTTCGCCGTGCACGCGCAGGTTGCCGTTGGGCAACACCTGCACCACGGTCACCGTGATCGTGCCGCTGAAGGTGTTGTTGGCCCGCGAACCGCCGCCGCCACTGAAGTCGTGGCTGGCCTTCAGGTCCATTTCATAACGCCCCAGCCTGCCCAGGCCCTGCGGTGCCACGCTCGGCGCGAAGGTGCTTTCGCCGCTGCGGCTGGCATTGCTCTGCGAGGTCTTGGATGCGCTGACCTGCTCGTTGAACACCACCGTGAGCACGTCGCCCGGCGCGCGCGGCCGCAGGTCCTCGAACAGCGGCCGGCTGCCGTAGCCGGCATGCTGGAAGATGGCGCCGTCGGGCACGGCGGGCGGCGGCGGCGGCACTTCCACTGGCGGCGCCTTGCCGACCACCGAGCGGTGCGGCAACGGTGCGCAGCCGCCCAGCAGCAGGGCCGCGGCGGCACCCAGGACGGCGATACGGGCGCGGCGCTTAGAGCTGGCTGAGGCGGGCGAGCATTTCATCGGAGGTCTGCACTGCCTTGCTGTTGATTTCGTAAGCACGCTGGGTCTGGATCATATTGACCATTTCCTCCACGACGTTGACGTTGGAGGTTTCCACGTAGGCCTGGTCCAGGCGTCCCGCGCCGTTCAGGCCCGGCGTCGACTCGTTGCGCATGCCCGAGGCGGTGGTTTCCAGATACAGGTTGTCGCCGATGCTTTGCAGTCCGGCGGGGTTGACGAAGGTCGACAGGGTCAGCTGCCCCACCTGGGTGGCCTCGTTGTTGCCGGGCTGGGTCACGGACACCACACCGTCCTTGCCCACCGTGATCGACAGCGCATCCTGCGGAATGATCACCGCCGGCTGGATGGGGTAGCCGCCGGAAGTCACCAGTTGTCCGTTCTGGTCCACCTGGAAACTGCCGTCGCGGGTATAGGCGTAGTTGCCGTCGGGCATCAGTACCTGGAAGAAGCCCTTGCCGTCGATGGCCAGGTCCTTGGAGTTGCCGGTGTGCTCCAGGCCGCCCTGCGAGTGCAGCCGCTCGGTGGCGACCGGGCGCACGCCGGAGCCGATCTGCAGGCCGGAGGGCAGCACGTTCTGGATGTCGTTGCGGCCGCCGGCCTGGCGCATGTTCTGGTACAGCAGGTCCTGGAACACCGCGCGCGACTTCTTGAAGCCATTGGTGCTGACGTTCGCCAGGTTGTTGGCGATCACGTCCATCTTGGTCTGCTGCGCTTCGAGGCCGGTCTTGGCCGTCCAAAGGGATTTGATCATGGTTTTCGGTCTCCGGATGGGTCCGCGTCAGATCGCCAGCAGCCGGTCGGCCTGGCGGGCGTTTTCGTCGCTGCTGCTGATCACCTTCATCTGCATCTCGTACAGGCGCGAACTGGCGATCATGTCGACCATGGATTCGATGGCGCTGACATTGCTGCCTTCCAGGGCGCCGGTCTGCAGGCGGGCGCCCTCGTCCTGCGCCAGCGGCGCCACCGTGCCGTCGGCATCGGCGGCACGGAACAGGCCGTCGGCGCCGCGCAGGAACCGGCTGTCGCCGCGCGAGACCAGCTTCATGCGGCCCACTTCCACCAGGCTGTCGGGCTGATTGCCGACGCCGATGGCGCTGATGGTGCCGTCGGCGCCGATCGACAGTTGCGCCCCCAGCGGCACGACCACCGGCCCGTTTTCGCCGACGACCGGCCGCCCGGCGCTGGTGATCATGCCGCTGGCATCCACCTGCAGGTCGCCGCGCCGGGTGTAGGCCTCGTTGCCGTCGGCATCCTGCACCGCCAGCCAGGCGTCGCCCTGCAACGCCACGTCCATGTCGCGGCCGGTGGCATTGATGTCCCCCGGCGCAAAACGGCTGCCGGGCGTGGTGGAGGCCACCGCCACGCGCGTGGCCAGCTCGCCGTCGCCACGCACCGGCACGGCGCGCGTGGCATGCAACTGGGCACGGAAACCGGCGGTGGAAACGTTGGCCAGGTTGTTGCTGACCACCGCCTGGCGGTCGAAACTCTGTCGCGCGCCGCTCATGGCGGTGTAGATCAAGCGATCCATGATGCCTCTCCGCCCGCGCCTAGCGCAGGTTCACCGCGGCCTGCAGGATCTGGTCCTGGGTCTTGATGGTCTGGGTGTTGGCCTGATAGTTGCGCTGCGCCACGATCAGCTTCACCAGTTCGCCGGCGAGGTCCACGTTGGATGCCTCCAGCGTGCCGTCCTCCAGCGTGCCCAGCATGCCGCTGCCGGCGGTGCCCAGCAGCGGCTGGCCGGAATTTCCCGTCTCCACCCAGGCGTTGTCGCCGGCCGGCTGCAGGCCCTCCGGGTTGCGGAAATCGGCCAGGGCGATCGTGCCGAGGGTGCGCGACTGCTCGTTGGAATAGTTGCCGACGATGCTGCCGTCCTCGTCGAACCGGATGCCCACGAGGCTGCCGGAGGTATAGCCGTCCTGCACCAGCGACGACAGGGCAAAATCGTTGCCGAACTGCGTGGTGCCATCGAAGTCGATGTCGAAGGCCATGGTGTCGGCGCCGCCGCCGGGGTTGTAGGTGCAGGCCGGGAAGGTGCTGGCGTTCGTGTCCAGGATGCCGTTCGCGTCGAACCGCAGCATGCCCTGGTTGCCCGCCTCCACCGTGCCGTCCACGGCCACCTGCACTTCCCAGGTGTTGTCGCCGGTCTTGGTGAAGTAGGTGGTCATCAGGTGCTGCACGCCCAGCGAATCGTAGGTCGTGCCGGTGTTGGCATAGGAGTAGCTGTTGGCGTCGGACGGATCGAACGCGAGAGTGCCGCGGTCGACGGCATCCACCGTGGCATCCAGGTTGAAGGACGCTTTCACATGGCCCGTCGCGCTGGCGTTCATGGCTTCGGCCGGCACGCGCAGCACTTCCGGCTGGCCGCCGGTGCCGACGCCGGCCGGATAGCCGGTGAGCCGGGCGCCGCTGGCATTGGCCAGGTAGCCGTCCTGGGTGAGCGTGAGCTGGCCGTTGCGCGAATAGACCACCTGGTCGCCCTGGCGAAAGCGGAAGAAGCCGCTCCCGTTGATGCCGAGGTCCATGCTGCGACCGGTGCTCTCCAGCGTGCCGTTGCTGAAGTCCTGCAGCACGCCCGCCACGCGCACGCCCTGCCCCACCTTGGAGCCGGCGTACACGTCGGCGAACTGCACGCCCGAACCCTTGTAGCCGCGGGTTTCGGAGTTGGCGATGTTGTTGCCGATCACGTCCAGATTCTGCGCGGCGGCGTTGAGACCACTGAGTGCTTGCGAAAAGCCCATGATTGATTTCCCGTGAAAAAGTGGTGATGGAACGTTCAGAGGATCTGGCGGACGTCGTCCAGGCCCACCGGGTCGGCAATGCCGCCAAGATCCAGAAGCGGGCCGTTCCCGCTGCTGCTGACGCCACTGACCAGGGCGTAATTGAGGCCGGTGACATCCAGCTCCCCACCGTCGCCGAGCGCCTGCACGGATACCGTGTAGGCGCCGCGCGGCGCCTGCGTGCCGTCCTCCAGCTCGCCGTCCCAGACGAACGACTGCAACCCGGCATCCTGCGGCCCCAGTTCGAAATGACGGACCACCTGGCCGGCACCGTCGGTGATGGTGATGCGCACCTCGTCGGCAGGCTGGTCCAGTTCCAGGCCGAACGGCGTGGTGGTGCCGTCCTCACCCACCAGCACGCGGTCGCCGGGCACCAGCACGCCCTTGCCGATCAGCGCCGCGGCCTGCAGGACCTGGCCGGCGTCGATCTGGCCGTTGATGCTGGCCAGGGTCGCATTGAGTTCCTGGATGCCGCTGACGGTATTGATCTGCGCCAGCTGCGAGGTCATCTGCGAGTTGTCCATCGGATTCATCGGATCCTGGTTCTTCAACTGCGTGACCAGCAGCGTCATGAAATGGTCCTGCAGACCCGAGGCGGCATCGCTCTTGCCGCGCGTGGTGCCGTTGAGGGCGTTCAGCACGGCGGGATCCAGGGCCGGGGTGGCGGCAACACTCATCAGGACTCTCCCAGGGTCAGGGTTTTCATCATCAACTGCTTGCTGGTGTTGAACACTTCCACGTTGGCCTGGTACGAACGCGAGGCCTCGATCATGTTCACCATCTCGTTGACCGGGCTGACATTGGGCAGGCTCACGTAGCCGTCCTCGTCGGCGAACGGGCTGCCGGGCCGGTATTCGCGCCGCAGCGGCGTGGGGTCCTCGACCACCCGCGCCACACCGACCCCGGCCATGCCGTCGCGCCCGCGCGCCTCGAACTGCACCTGTTTGGCGCGATAGGGCTGGCCATCGGGACCGGCGATGCTGTCGGCGTTGGCCAGATTGCTGGCGGTCACGTTCATGCGCTGCGCCTGCGCGCGCATGGCGGAGCCGGAAATCTGGAAAATGGAAAACATGCTCATGCCGGAATCTCCTCGCGGATGCGCCTCACTCGGGCTGCATGGCGGTCTTCAGCGCACGCAGCCGGCCATGGATGAGGGTGAGGGAGGCCTGGTAACGCACCGAGTTGTCGGCAAAGGCCGCGCGTTCGACATCCATGTTCACGGTGTTGCCGTCCAGACTGGGCTGGTCGGGCACGCGGTAGAGCATGCGCGCCACGGGCGACGCGTGGCCCGCCACCCCATGCAGGTGGGCCGGCGAGGTCGTCGCCATGCCCAGTTGCTCCTGGCTGGCGCCGCGCCCGGCGGCTTCGGCCAGGGCACGGGAAAAGTCGAAATCACGCGCCTTGAAATGGGGCGTGTCGGCGTTGGCGATGTTGTTGGCCAGCACCTTCTGGCGCTCGGCGCGCAGGCCCAGGGCCTGGCGGTCGAATTGCAGCGCGGAGGCAAGCTTGTCGAGCATGGCGCTCTCCCCTGTGTTCGTCACGTCCCGGTACCGCCACCGGCGGCCCGCGGGCACAAGTTCAGGGTCGAGAATACGGCCGGCGATGTCGATCCAAACCGGCAAACAGGCGGCCATTTTGTCGCCAATTCCCCTGCTGGATAGATCACCGGCACAACTAGACTGGGCCGGAAACACCTTTTCCATGCCGCCACGACCGGAGCCCCGGACGATGCGCCACTTCCTGATCACCGCCATCCTCCTGTTCACCGCCGGCGCCCTCCATGCCGGCACCCCCGGCGATGCCGCACGGCAGTTCCTGCAGGCACGGGCGGCACGGCTCGGTGACCGGGTCACGGTGACGGTCCATCCCGCCACGGCGCCCCTGGGCGCCTGCGCCCGACCCGAGCCTTTCCTGCCCGGCAACGGACAGCGGCTGCTGGGCCGGGTCACGGTCGGCATCCGCTGCGGTGATGGCCGGGTACGCTACCTGCAGGCCCGCGTGGCCGCCCACGGCACCTACTGGGTGGCCGCGCGCCGCATCCCCGCCGGCAGCCGGATCGACAGAAGCATGCTGGAGGCCCGCGAAGGCGATCTCGGCCATCTGCCGTATGCCGCCATCCTCGATCCCGGCCAGGCCGTCGGTCGCGCCACCACGCGCACGCTGGCCGAGGGAAGCATCGTGCAGAGCACCCAGTTGCGCGCGCCCCACCTGGTACAAAGCAACCACCCGGTCACCGTGGAAGCCAGTGGCCCGGGCTTTCGCGTCACGCGCCAGGGCCGGGCCCTGCAGGACGGCGCCATGGGCGAAAGCGTGCGCGTGCGCATGCCCGACCGCTCGGTGCTGACCGGCGTGGTCGCCGGCGACGGACGGGTGGCGGTGGACTATTGACGCCCGACCGGGAACACTCGGGCCGCGGGCATGCATGCCGGCCACGGCCCGGACTAAAGATTCCGTTTCCCCGGCCGATAAGTCGCAGGGACAAGTGATGGAGACAGTCACGTGAAGATCGACAACATTCCACCCTCGACGACACCGGGCCGTGTCGACGCCGGCCATGCCGGCAAGAAGGCCGCGGCCGCCGCCGACAAGGCGCAGGCGCCGGCCGGCGCGGCCACGCACCTCAGCCGCACCCGCCTCGACGCCAGCCAGGACATCGACCACGCCCGCGTGGCCGAAATCCGGGAGGCCATCGCCGAGGGACGCCTGGTCATCGACACCGACCGCATCGCCGACCGCCTCATCGCCAGCGTCCGCGACCTGCTGGGCGACAAGCCGTGAACCCGGCCGGCCGCCTGCGCGACCAGCTTGAACACCTCGAGCGGCTGACCGGCCTGCTCGACGAGGAGCGCGGCATGCTCGGCGAAGGCACCGTCGACGGCAACGCGCTGGGACGGCTGGCCCGCGAAAAACAGCGGCTGCTCCTCGCGCTTTCCGACATCGAACGCGAGCGCCACGTCGAGAGCCGCCGCAGCGGCAAGGACACCCGCGCCAGCGCGCGCGAACATGGCTGCCTGGCGCTGTGGCGCGAGGTGCGCGAGCGCGCCCGGGAGGCCGCCCGCCTCAACCACTTCAACGGCAAGCTGATCGACGCCCGCCTGATCGGCAACCAGCGCATACTCAACGATCTTCACGCACTGTCCCGCCGGGATCTGTACGGTCCCGACGGCCAGGCACGCAGCGCCCGCGCGCGCCTGTCCTCGCACGCCTGACCAGCCCCTGCCCGGGAGAAGAAACACCGTGTCGACCCTCGCGCAAGACGTCATCGCCATGGAAGAGCAGCTCGGCGTGCTGCTGGCCTGCCGCGCCATCCACGCGGCCGACAAATCCATCGCCGCGTTCGAGATCCTTCTCGACAACGGAAGCGACGACGACGCCACGGCCCTGTCCGAATTCCTGGCCGGCAGCGACATCATCCGGACCTATGCCGACGTCTACCAGAACCGCAGGATGGAAAGCGTGCCCCTGTTCCTGCGCGTCAAGCCGTCCGTGCTGCTGGCACTGCAGACCCCTCCGCGCCCGGCGCGCCAGTACGTACTGGAAGTCATCGCGCACGAGAACATGCCCGACGGGCTGGCCGGCAAGCTGGACGCACTGAAGGCAAGCGGCTACCAGCTGGCCCTGGGCGGCGACATGCCGGACATTCCGGACCCGCTCCTGGACCATGTCGGCATCGTGCGCCTCAACCTTCGCCGCCTGGACATGCAGCAAGTCGCCGCCCTCCTGCCGCGCCTGCGTGAACGGCGCCTCCAGGTACTGGTCGACGGCATCGACGACGAGGCCGCTTTCGCCGCATGCCGGGAACAGGGCATCGACTACTTCCAAGGCGATTTCATCACCACGCCCGCACCCGCGGCCGGCAAGCGCATCCCCAGCAACAAGCTGGTGCTGCTGGAACTGCTCGCCGAGCTGCAGAACCCGGACACCTCGCCCGCCGCCCTGGAAAGAATCGCCATCAAGGATGCGGCCCTCACCTACCGCATCCTCAAGGGCATCAACTCCGCCGCCGTCGGCCTGAACCGGGAAATCCGCTCGCTGTCCCAGGCCATCGCGCTGATGGGCACCAACGAGCTCAAGCGCTGGGCCAACCTGCTGCTGGCCGACAGCGCCTCGGACAAACCCGGCGAACTGATGCGCCGCATGCTGGTGCGCGGACGCATGTGCGAAATCCTGGCCGAACTGTCCGAGCAGGAAGACCCCATCAACCATTTCATCATCGGCCTGCTGTCCCGCCTGGACACCCTCATGGACATCCGCATGGAGGAACTGCTGCGGCAACTGCCGCTCAGCCGCGCGGCCAAGGGCGCGCTGCTGACCCGCGAAGGCGCCATGGGCCGCATCCTCGGCGAAGTCGAAAACTACGAAGCCGGCCACTTCGACCAGCTCCAGTGGCTGGTGGAACCCCAGTTCTACGAAGTGGTCTACCGCCACAGCGTCGACTGGGCCCGCCAGGCACAGCGGGCGCTTGAGGCGGATTGAGG